>JBDRCA010000139.1:0-4092 GCA_043822165.1 Candidatus Altarchaeota archaeon | reverse complement strand
GCGTCAAGTCTGCGATAAGGCTTGTCAACTACATTCAAGCTGACGATGAATTCCTGTCTTCTGGGGTGCCTATGATGATGGGGCGCATCCAGTCTACGGGTGTTGTGGGCTATAATTTGTTGGCTGTTGATGATCACCCGACTCTTCTGAGGGGGTCTGGCAGGGAGAAGTTCGCGTACATAATACCTGAAAACGTCATCCTTAGGCCTCACGACAACCTGAGGGTGGACTTGTTCTCTGATGAACACCACAGTTCCACGGTCGTCCCCTTGAAGTTCAAAAAGGATGCCGTGGAGATGGCGGCGAAAGCAGACGAGGAGATAACCAATATAATAGATGCACTGGACGACAGGATAGGCAGCATCGAGAGGAAGGCCGCGGGCGAGGTGGATGAAATCGCGAAATCAAAGCTTTTGTGGGAGGAGAGCATTTTGAGGGATATTGAAGGCGAACTGTTGTCTGAAAAGGAGATTCTTGGGGAGTATATAAGCCAGTTTATAGGTTTCACTTATGGTGTTGGGTTGTCGGTCGGCTCTTCGTCATGAAGTTTTTTTGTTTGATGGTTCGTCTTTGTTTATTTTATCGAGCCAGTCGCCGAATTGTTCGACCATGAGTTTCACTCTTTCTCTTTCCTGCAGCGTTGTTGATGCGTCTTGGAGGTGTTTTTTGGATTCTGCGAGCGTTGACTCGGCGATTGAAATGACTTCTTTTATGCCTTCCTCGTCTCCCGCCTTCTTGTATTCAGTGTATAGGTTGTCGAGTTTCCGTATTCTTTCCTCGACCACTGACTTTAAGTCACGCGCGTTTTTCCCGGATTGTTGTGTGTCGTCCTCGGGAATGGATGCGGGCGAGATTGGTGGCTTGAATGATTTGACGTTCATTTTTTTGTCGGCGCATGACTCGACTATGAGCTGTTTGTCTATCGACAGTGTTCCGGCCGTGGTGGCCTCTGTCACCGCGCAGTCGCACATGTGTATGACTTTCCGGGGGTTTCCTCTCGTGAGCTTGAATATTTCGTCTACTGCGTCGTCTGTGAAGGGTTCATGACCCCATCCCCCGACGTTTTCGATTCTTTTGGTAACCAGTTCCTCGGTCTCCCTTGACGTAAGGTTTAGAAGCACTACTTTAGTGACTATTCTGTCGTTTAACGCCGGCGCCTCTTTTTTCAGCTTGTCTTCGAGTTTGGGCAGGCCTGCGAGCACCAGGTTCACGTTTTCTATGTCTCCGAGCGTTTTCAGTGACTTGTTGAGCGACATGTCCAGTTCGTGTGCTTCGTCGATGAGTATTACCACTGACTTGTTTATGCGTTGGACTAGTTTGTCTATGTTGTAGATGTTGTATTCGCCGGGTTTGACGCCGTGGCTTGGGTCGAGGCTGTATGCTATGACGTCGATTAGTTCTGAGAATTTGTCTGGCGGCCTGAACACGTAGATGGGGTGGAAGTTGTCGGGTAGATTCAGTTCTAGCCAGCGAAGCAGTGTGGTTTTCCCGGTCCCGAAGTCGCCGAGGACTAGTATGTTACCGCTGTGTAGGCTGAGTTTTTTTAGTATTTCTTCTACTTGCTCGTTGTATCCTGTGAACAGGGAGGGTATGACGTCTGGCGTGAATGGGTTTCGCAGCCAGTTGAATTGCCGGAACCATTTGCGTTGTTCCTTTGAGACGTTTAAGTCTTTTGGGCGCACTAGTTTTTTCCCGCAGTTAGCGCAGTATTCGGAGTCCATCGGGTTTTCCGAGAGGCAGTTTCGGCATATCCTGAACTCTCCCCTGCCCCTGTTTGAGGGGGATTCGAATTCTAGTGCGGGCTTGACTGGGGATGACAGTGGCCTTGCCTCTGGTTTGCCTAGTGTTCCGCCTTGGAGGTCCTCAAACATTCCCGTGGACTTGAAGAGCAGTCCAGCGCCGAATAGTATGGTTATGCCGAGGATGATTAGTCCGACATCCATCGATTTAAGAATCTACGTTTCTCAATAAAAATACAGTTACGCAGGCCCGCAGGTATGGTGGCGCCGTTATTTTCTTTTGAGGATGTTTTTCAGGTCTATGTTGTGGGTGCGCGTGTAGTGGATGGTTATAGCTATGAGGACTAGCACGGGTATCGTCCACAACATGCTTTGTTCTTCTGCGGTTTCCGAGACGGTCAATCGTATCTGTGTTGCATTGTAGCCTGTTTTCGAGACTGTCACCAATACTTCTCCCGCGTCGATTGCCGGTATCTGCGCGAGGCCTTCAGTGTCCGTTTTCGCGGACTGTATCTTGCCTGAGGCATACGTTAAGCGTACTTGAGCATCTGGTATTGGGGCGCCGGAGTCTAGTGTTTTCACTATCAGGCTTTCTCCGGCAAGCGTTGCTGTTGCGTCGATTTTTGGGTATACGACGTCTACTATCAAGTAGTCTGAACCGGTTATGGTTCCGTCGGATGTTATGTCTATTTTGAGTTTCTCGGATACTGGGCTTTGGCCTTCTGGGACGTGGAGTTTCATGACTGCAGGTATTTCCTTGCCTTTGCCGAGTTTTTCTATGAATACGTCTTCCAGCCTCCATCCCCGGGGTATTGCAGGCATTGATACTCTTACGTTTTCCTCGTCTTGTGTTCCGGTGTTCATGAGGCATATGTGTAGTTCGGCGAAGCTTCCGGGCCTTACTTTCGCGGGGTTGCTTTTGAAGTGTTCGCCGGATTTGCAGTATATGTTGAAGAATTCTATTCGTCTGTATCCTCCGTGGCTTACGACGTAGAATTCGTTTTCCGTTGTTGTTGAGTGTGTTTGCGAGCCGTTTTCAGTGCAGGTTATGCCCCATCTGCCGGTCGCGTCCTTTGAGTACAGTCTTGTTGAGTCGTTGTTCGTCCAGGTGTCGTCTCCGGGAGTCTCGTCTCCGTGGGTTCCGTCGTTTACGAGCGTTATGTTTTGGTAGATTATTTTGTCGTGGTTGTCTGTTATGTTGCACTCTATCTTGCTGGTTCCCGCGTCTTTTCCGATTGATGCGGTTATTTTTATGTTGCTTGTGTTTTCGTATGCTATGTCGTATACGGTGTTAGCGTCTGGTTCCTTGATTTCGAGCTTGTTTTCGTCTGGGTTCCCTGTTCTCACGGTCAGTGGGTGCGCGAACATAGGGTATTGTCTGGCTTCGTCTTCTGATTCTGTTTCCGTGTAGATGTGGCGTACGATGGATGTTTGTTCTCTTAGGCCTGACATGTATATGGTTTCGCCGAACAAGTCGTATTCTTTGTCCCTGTCTTCGAAGTAGAGGCTAACATCTCCTTTGGCGAGTATCTTCAGGGAGTGGTCTCCGGCAGGGGATTCAAGCGCGGTTAAATGCGTTATCTTCCCTGCTCCTGTTCCTTGGGTTGAGAGGCTGTATCTTCCGGTCTGGTTTATGAAGTAGGGTTTTACGACGTTGTATATCACCCATTTCACGTTTGAGAGAAGGTTGTTTTTCTTGGTTATCTTGTTCTCGGTTTCGTAGAACGTGTTTTTCGCGTAAAAAGTCATGGTCTTTGATACGTCGAAGTTCTGGGAGGATGACTTGCACGTGATTTTCACAAGAATTGGGCCAGATGCATCCAGGTTGCATGTCCAGTCGCTGTCGTATCTCACGAAGCTTTCGTTTGTCTTGGCGGACTCTATTATGTATCCGTGGTCGAGGCCGAGCGGCGGATACGCGAGGTTGTCTTTCGTCTTCTTGGGTTCGTAGCGGTATAGCGTGAAGTAGCCGGTTGAGAAGCCTTCCCACTCGTTTTCTTCGTTTTCGATTATGATTGTTTTTCCGCCGTCGTATTCAAACGAGAGGTCGGATTCATATGTCTGGTTTTCGATGCCTGAATCCTGGCCGGCGTAGTAGAGGTAATAGGTCTTGTTTCTGTGGGAGTTCGCTTCCGCGAGAAACGATAATATGTCAGCCCCAGATAATTTTCCGTCTCCGTCGTCGTCAAGCTGGAACGTTATGGCGTGTCCGTTTACTTCCCCGATTCTTTTCTTTTCCGGGTCCACAAGCCTTAACGAGCCAGCATCTACCGCGCTCAGATTCATTTTTCCGAAAATCGATGAAAGGTTAACGGAGACCGGCTCGTTGAGCCGGGAAACACCGTAGTCCTCG
>JBDRCA010000138.1:0-14873 GCA_043822165.1 Candidatus Altarchaeota archaeon | reverse complement strand
AAAAACACACTAAAAGCATTTCGAGATGTGAATCCTTATGCTGAATAATACGCATACCCTCAATTAATAGCATAGTCTAATTCGTTTTATTCAAATATGTTTGCTTCTATAATCATTTAAGATGGAAGACTTCATAGACCTTTCTTATGTTCCCACAGGCAAGGATTTAAACTGTTACTTCTACATCGAGCCGCCGGAGGGCAAGAAACTATCATGGTCTGCGACTAACGTCGCGGGCGAGTCAAGCGTCGGCACGTGGACGGACGTGAAAACCGCGGAACACGCGTTATCCGGTCTTGCGCCGCATGTCTACTCGATAAACGAGAAGGAAAACAAGATAAAGATAGCTTATCCTCAAGAATTATTCGAGAAGGGGAACATACCATGTATCTTAAGCTCTGTTGCAGGCAACATCTACGGCATGAAGGCTGTCGCAAACCTTCGCCTCCTCGACATACAATTCCCCAAGGAGATAGTCGAAAGCTTTAAGGGCCCGAGATTCGGAATAGACGGCGTCAGGAAAATCATGGGCGTCAAAGACCGCCCACTAGTCGGAACAATCGTCAAACCCAAACTGGGTCTGCCTTACCGCGAACACGCCAAAGTAGCCTATGACGCATGGGCCGGTGGCTGCGACATAGTGAAAGACGACGAAAACCTGACTTCGCAAAAATTCAATCCCTTCAAGGAAAGAGTCAAGGAAACCTTGGCCAAGAGAGACAAGGCGGAAGCAGAAACAGGGGAAACCAAAGTCTACATGCCAAACGTTACCGCGGAAACAAAACAAATGCTAGAGCGAGCCCATTTCGTGAAGGACTCTGGGGGACGCTACATAATGGTCGACATCGTAACCTGCGGCTTCTCAAGCCTTCAAACGCTTGCAGACGAGGACCTGGGGCTTGTCATCCACGCCCACAGGGCAATGCACGCGGCATTAACCCGAAACCACAGGCACGGACTCTCAATGCTCGTCTTAGCCAAGCTCATGCGTTTGATTGGTATGGATCAGCTGCACGTCGGCACATTCGACGTCGGTAAAATGGAAGGATGCCTTGGCGAAATATCCCAGATAGCGGAAGCCATAACCAAAGACGAGGTAGATGAAACAAACATGCGCCTACCACAAAAATGGAGCGGCCTAAAACCCATCTTTCCGGTAGCCTCAGGAGGACTCCACCCTGGGCACATACCAGAGCTCATGGAGCGCGCGGGCTCAGACATAATCATCCAGTTGGGCGGCGGCATACACGGCCACCCAGAGGGCACGAAGATGGGAGCGACTGCTGCGCGCCAGGCGGTGGACGCGACTCTCGGCGGGATTTCACTTCAAGAATACGCTGAAACGCACGCTGAACTTGCCGGAGCCCTCGGAAAATGGGGGTAGTTGTGCGTTTTTAAAGCATTATGCAGTATAATATAGCCTGATAAAATGAAGTTTCCTGAATCTTTGAAGACTCATTGCAGGAAGTGTGGCGCGCACACGGAGCATCAGGTTCGCGAGGACCGCAAGGGCAAGGAGCGGACCATGAACAGGGGCAGGCGCAAGTACGAGGAGGTTAAGAAGGGTTACGGCGGCTCTCCGAGGACTCCGAAGAAGCAGGTTTACAAGATTGGTAAGCGTGTTGTCTTGCTTTTGAAGTGTGCGACGTGCGGTTTCAAGCACCAGCGAAGGTATGACGCCCGCACGAAAAAGGCTGTTGAGGTGGGCAGTTAAAAATGAAGGATACTAATTCTCGTTTCTTGAAGGTTCGTTGCAGCGACTGCGGTAACGAGCAGGTGATTTTCGGTTGCGCGTCATCTGTCATCAAGTGTCTTGTCTGTGATAAGGCGCTTGCCGAGTCTACTGGCGGGAAAACGAGCGTTAAGACACCGATTCTCGCGGTTTTGGACAAAGACCTGTAAATGGATTTCGAGTTTCTCGAACATACTGCTGACTTAAAATTTAGGGCGTATGGGGCAAGCTTCGGGGACGCATTGATTAATGCTGCGTATGCTTTGAAGTCCGCGTTCGTGGGCGACCAGGTTGTTGGCTTGACGGTCGAGAAAAAGTTTACTGTCTCCGGGTTGACTGTTGAGGAGATGGTCCATGATTTTTTGTCAGAGCTTATTTTTTTGTTTGAGACTGAGCATTATGTTGCTGGTCAGGTTTCAGTCGCGGTTGATGCTGCCTTTAATCTGGTTGCCGAGTGCAGGGGCGGTGTCCTTGATTTTAGCAGGCATCGCGTCGAGACCGAGGTCAAGGCTTGCACGTACCATGACATGCAGGTTAAGCAGGAAAAAGACGGCTGGGTAATCCAGGTAGTCTGCGATATCTAGCGCATAGCCTCGTTTAGCCAGTTTTTCGCTTGCGAGACTATTCCGTCGAGTTCTTTTTTGTTTCTTCCTTCAGCGGTTATCCTAAAGTATGGTTCCGTCCCGGATGGGCGAAGCAGCACCCAGGCGTTTTCGCGCGCGATTCTTATCCCGTCGATGTCAGAGTAATCCTCAGTAATAACTCTCTTAAGGTTCATCAAGGTTTTTCCCTTCTTCTCGTTTTTGCAGTCAATCTTAAGCCTCGTCATAGGATAGGATTTCACTTCAGAGAGCCTTTCATAGAATAATCCCTCAGCGACAAGCTTTGCGGCCTTGGCTGCCGTTGCCACGCCGTCGGGGAAATAGTGGACGTCCGGGAAAATAAAGGTGCCGGAAGGTTCGCCCCCGAAATCCGCATTATGGTTCCTTATCTCCTCTACAACGTAAACGTCGCCGACAGGGGATCTTACGACCTTGTTCGCTACATCCTCGACACGCATGCTCGCATCAACCGTCGTTACAACAGTATCCAATCCATAGGCTAGAACCGACAGGAAACTGTCCCACTCCACCATGACTCCGTCCCCGCTTATGGCGCACGTCCTGTCCGCGTCCCCGTCGTGGGCGAACGCGATGTCGTAGTCCCCGTCTCTTACTAGCCTGCAGGTTTCGGCAAGGTTTTCGGCGGTAGGCTCAAGCCCGTGCGGAAACACCCCGTCCCTGTTCGTGTTCACAGAAGTCACTTCACAGTCCATACGCTCCAAGAGAGCGGGAGTGACCGTTGACCCTGCCCCGCCAGAACAATCCACGAGCACTTTAACCCCGTCTGCGCTGCCGACGGTGTCTAATATGAGTTGAATGTGTTTTTCAACGAAATCCTCTTCCCGTATGCTGGCGCCTTCTTTTGAAGCGTATTCTCCATCATAAAATATTTTTTCAACCTTTCTCTCTTCCTCCGGTCTTAACGCTCCTCGCGTGTTCCACAGCTTGAATCCGTTATAATCCGGCGGATTATGAGATGCCGTAACCATAACTCCTGCCCCATACTCTGCGGTTGCCACGCCCACAGTCGGCGTTGGAACAACACCCAACTCTACAACATCCTTGCCGGTTGACAAAACACCTGAAATAAACGCGCTCTCAATTACCGGCCCCGAAGCCCTAGTGTCCCTGCCCACGGCAACGACGTCCCCCACAGCATATGAGCCGACTGCTCTCCCAAGGTTCACGCAGAACTTGAGCGGCAGTTCCTCAACTTTCCTTCGAATGCCTGAAGTGCCAAAAAGTTTTGCCATCTAAACTATATATTATCCCGGGAGGGCTTTTATTCGTTCACCAAGATTAACCCAGTTTTCACGAAGGCAGTATCCCTCCTGTTTAACCACTAGTGGAGATGCTCTCTTACAATCCTCTCCCGCGTGAGGGGTTGTAACCCATCCATTCATCGTAAACCTTCTTCCAAGACCTGTTCTATCAAAGGGCCTGCCTGAAAGCAGTTTATCCTGCGTCTTTTTGTTTCCAATATCTGTTAGCTTCCACCGCGTCCCAGGAAGCGCCAAAACCGATACAAACTCGAGCATTCCGTTTAATATGGCGCCGTCTCCTTCATAGTTTAGGGCGTCACTTGTAACCAGCGACTCCATAATCTTCTCGGGGTCTGTATCGAGCCGCTGTGCTTTATCTGCCGCATGCCGCAGCAGTACAGCAAGGTTCATATATCCTCCTAAGTTGTCCGGATTATCCCAATCACTGAGAAGTTGGTTGGCAGCATAGGTTATCCCATAGCTGGATGCACTCCTGTCCTGCAATCCAGAATAAATCTGAGGGTAATCTAAAACACCCACCCACCCATATGCTCCAGCCTCCATTTGTGTTCCCTTGATTTTTAATTCGTCTATGAATCCTGCAAGGTGTTCGCCGTGGACGACTTCAATTCTTCGCCTAGTATCGCCTTCATAATCCCTGACAGCAAGCAGGTATCTCCCGAATCTCCCATCAAAGGCTGTGGGTTTTCCACCCCGGTCTGTGTTAAATGAATCAAACCTGGATAATGCAAGGACAGCATCTGATACACGCTTTGTCGTGGTTCTTCCCATAAAATGTTATTTAGGAGAACCTCGCATATCAATGATTATCTCTACTTCAGACTCATAATCCTGGCTAAAAGAGCTTCTAACTGTATGCGCTCGTTTGCTCCTTCAACCAGGGTGAAATTAGCCTCTCCCACGAGGTCGATTATCCTAACCTTGGTTTTTTCGTCTGCCGCAAGATTGAAGACTTCCCGGTTCATCTGAATCAGTATGTCTTCGCCGGAGAGCCCGTTGGATAGCAGCAGTTTATCCAAAAGATTCCTCGCGTCCAGGAATTTCCCAGCAATAGCGAGTTCCATCAGGTTCTTGACTTCCTCCGGGCGGGCCCGCGAGGCAATGGAGTAAACGTTTTTGTCGTCGATTTTGCCGAGGGTGGCGGCGCTTTGCAGGATGTTTACTGCGTGGCGCATGTCTCCTTCCGCGACATAGAGGATGGCTTCTATGCCGTCCTCGGTGAAGCCTATGTTTTCCTTCTGAAGTATCAACTTTAGGCGTTGTCCAATCGCCTCCTTCTTAAGGCGCTTAAAACGGAAGATCGAGCACCTGCTCTGGATCGGCTCGATTATCTTCGAGCTGTAGTTGCAGGACAATATGAACCTGCATGTCTGAGTGTATGATTCCATGGTGCGCCGAAGCGCGTTTTGGGCGTCCGACGTCAATGAGTCCGCTTCATCCAAAAAGATTATCTTGAAGTCCCCGTTTATGGGTCGTGTTCGCGCGAAATTCTTGATTTTCACGCGCACAACGTCGATTCCCCTCTCATCGGAGGCGTTAAGCTCCAGCCAGTCGTGGCTGATATCGCCGAAAAGCCCGCTTGCAATCGCAATCGCCGCGGTGGTCTTCCCGGTTCCCGCAGGCCCTGCAAACAAGAGGTGCGGCATCGACTTTTCCGCAACATATGCTTTGAGGCGCTCGACTATCTCGTCTTGGCCTATTATCTCCCCCAGATTCTTGGGCCTGTATTTCTCAGTCCACGGAAGTTCCATGTTTCGCAAAATATTAGACCTTGGGCTTTAAAACTACCAGTATCTGTTTTTCATAAACTCTCTGGCAACGACGGTCGCATAACAGCCCGCAGGCAAACTGAAACCCAAAGTAAGCGGACTCGACTCGACAACGCTGAAATCAACCATCTCCTTAAAACACTCCCTCATGCTTCCACGAGAAGAGAGCCTACGCATGGCATTAACCCTGAAATCCTCCAAGCAAACACCCTCCTCTTCTAGAATGCCCTCGGTGACAGCATCAGGAACGCTCTCGTATCCGACGAGCGGCAGCCTCTCGACGAAGGCACCTTCAATCATGCACGCACTCAACGCCTTGTTGAAGATGAATGCCTGATACGCGTGAACGAACATGGTCTGAAGATTTGCCGGAAGCCTTCCTATCGCGCCCGCAAAATCATCAGGGTGCTCAACCAAGTGGTTCAACATAGCCTTCTCGTATCCGAGCCGCCCGGGAAAATCCTTCAACGCAGCCTTCAAATCCCAGGAGCCTGCAAGATTTTCCCTGGCTTTCTTCTCTTTTGCCTCCACTTCATCAAAGGTTTCGGCAAGATACGTCTTAACTGCTCCCTCCAGGTCTCCATGGATTATTTTTTTCCCGACAACGTGTGTTATCGGCCGCACTATTCCGAAACGCTGGAGCCCGAAAAAGTTCGGAAAACCGGAGGAAAGGGATTTCGCGGTCGCCTCGACGTTTTTCACGGCTTCTTCCCCGGGCATCTGCACCTCCCGTATGACTATCCTGAAACTGTTACCCCACAAATCCCCGAGCTTTACTGGATAGTCCGCGTACGAGAAATCCTTCAGTGAAACGTCACTTAACCTGGCGGCTGCAAGCTCCTCTATGGGTACTCCGGAAACGGAAACCCGCTGCGCTGTCACCGCCTGCTTGTCTTTCGTTCCAGCAAAAGAAAAACGCATCTGGCTAACCCCCACGCGCCGCGAGAGCTCCTTTATCGCGCGCATAGTATCCCAATTCTTCTTGACTAGAGTAAAGTGCGTGAACTCGCCTGGCGCATCATCCCCCTCAACCTCCCCGTCAACCGAGGCGACTTGCATGTCTTTGCCAATCTCCTCGACGACAAAGTCTTCAGGGCTTTCCTTCAGCCTTCCTCCAACTCCCGGCGTATCCGTCTTATACGTTGAGACACCCAACAATGCCTCCAGTTCCGGGGGTTTTATTTCCACCATACAATAAGTTAAAACAGAATATGGCTTTAAATGAACTCCAAAAACAAGTGGCAGACTACGACGCCAAATCAGGCTGGGCAAAAGACAAGCCAAGCCACATACTACTCCACCTAATGGAGGAGATAGGCGAAGTATCCCGGCACGTAACCCGCCACGAAGGATACAAAAAAGAAGACTTCGAAAAAGAAGAGCTCGCACAAGAGCTGACCGACGTATTGTATCTCACTTTCAAGTTCGCCAACAGCTTCAACGTCGTCTTGGATGACGAATGGGAGACTATGTGGGAGCGGTTCAAGGGCAAGACCAGCAGGGGGTAAATGTTTTCATGAGGCTTTTCAAGTTTTGGTGGGAGATGATAAAATTCGGTTTAAGCGAAATAAAGCTCGGAATCACAATGTTTAAGGAGGCATTCAAGAATGGAAAAAAGGATTGATCCGTGGTCTGTCTCAGGCGTCAAGGATTATCAGGCTCTCTTGGACGAGTTCGGCATGGAGTCAATGGACGCCTACAGGGTTTCCTGCGACGACTTGCGCTACGTGAGACGTGGCGTCGTCTTCGGCCACCGAGACTTCGGCAGGATAGCGGAAGCAATCAAGAATAAGAAACCGTACGCCATGATGACGGGACTTATGCCTTCCGGCAGATTCCATTTCGGCCACAAGATGGTTGCCGACGAAATCATCTGGTTCCAGGAGAAAGGCGCCGAAGTATTCATATGCGCGGCAGACGTCGAATCAATGCTCATGCGAGATGTATCCTTCGCCGACGCCCGTGAAATAGCAGTCAAGGAATACCTTGAAAACTACCTTGCACTAGGCTTGAAGCCGAAAAACGTCACCTTCTGGTTCCAGTCAGACTACATAAACGAGTATTACCGCTTAAGGGACATGGCAGCCAAGAGAGTCACCTTCAACGAACTAAAGGCGATATACGGGGACATTACTCCCGGCAAAATAGTCTCGGTTCTCGCCCAAGTAGCAGACATCCTGCACCCCCAGCTCCCCGAGCTCGGTGGCCCGCGCCCCGTGGTAGTGCCGGTTGGCGCCGACCAGGATCCCCACATAAGGCTTACAAGAGACATCGCTGCAAGGCTTAACGCTCAAAGAGACAATAAAAAAGACCTAGAATGCATCCCGCCGTCTGCAACATACCACAAGTTCATGGAAGGGCTCCAAGGAGGAAAGATGAGCTCCTCCGATCCTAAAAGCTTTATTGCCCTCACTGATTCGCCGGAGGATGCCGAGAAAAAAATCATGCGCGCGAAAACAGGAGGGCGCGAAACCGTTGAAGAGCAAAAGAAGAAGGGCGGGAAACCGGAGGACTGCATGATTTACGCATTGTATCTCTATCACCTGATAGACGACGACATAGCGTTATCTGACATATACCATGAATGCAAGAACGGGACGCTACTTTGCGGGGAAGACAAGGCACGCTGCGCGAAGCTCGTGAAGGAATTCCTCGTTAAACACCAGAAGAAGAAGGCTAAGGCGGCATCCACAGCCGAAAAACTTGCAGGAAAAATGCATCTATGACAGATCTCGCAATCGGAAAAACAAGCGCTCTAGAGGGCACGCTTAAGGCTCCACCCAGCAAAAGCTACACCATACGCGCACTAGTCGCAGGACTTCTCTCAGACGGCATGTCAAAGATAACAGACCCCTTATACTCACTGGACACCAAGGCGTGCATGAAAGCAATCGGGGCATTCGGCGCTGGAATAAACCACATCGAGGAAGGATTGGCGATAGAGGGCACCGGAGGCAGAATCAATGTTCCAGAACACGTGTTGGATACTGAAAATTCAGGAACCACTATACGAATCCTCACAGGAGTCGCAGGCCTCGCCCACGGGAAAATAACGTTGACCGGGGACGCGAGCATCCGGCGCCGCCCAATCGAGGATCTCTTGAGCGCCTTAAAACAATTGGGCGTTGAAGTCGAGTCAAGTAACGGTTTCCCACCTCACAGTGTCAAGGGGCCTCTGGCGGGCGGAGTGTGCAGGATACGCGGGGACATAAGCAGCCAGTTCATCTCAAGCATCCTGATGAGCGCGCCTTACGCCATCAAAGACACTGTAGTCAAAGTTACGTCGCCCTTGAAGTCGCGCCCCTACGTGGACTTGACCTTGAGCGTCCTTGACAGATTCAGCGTACGAGTCGAGAACAAAGACTACAAGAGCTTCAAGATAGGTCACGACCAAGCATATGCGGCAACAGATTACACTGTGGAAGGCGATTATTCTTCGGCGGCCTTCCTGCTTGCAGCAGCAAGCATTGTCGACTCAGACGTCACCGTCAAAAACCTTTTCCAGGAATCCAAGCAGGCGGACAAGAAAATCCTTGGAATACTGCGGCAAATGGGCGCTGAGTTGATCATCGGCGAAGACTACGTGCACGTCAAAGGCGGCGGAGCACTCAATGCAATCACCATGGATTTGTCAGACGCGCCCGACCTCGTACCAATATGCTCTGTGCTCGCATCTGTCGCGGAAGGCGAAACAGTCATAGAAAACGTCGAGCACGCGCGCCTAAAGGAGTGCGACAGGATTCATGCAATGGCGGCAGAGCTTGGTAAAATGGGCGCTAACGTCACGGAGAGGAAGGACGGACTCATAATCCGCGGAGGGAAACTTAAGGGCGGTGCCGTAATCGAGAGCTGGCACGACCACCGGATTGTCATGTCAATGGCGGTAGCTGCTCTTGCTGCTGAAGGAAAAACCACGATAAAGGATGCTGAAGTCGCTGCCGTCACGTATCCTGATTTCATTAAAGACATTCAGAAAATCGGCGTTTCAACAGGCTCATAATCCCGTTTCAGCGCACGCCTTTCTTATAACATCCAAGGATTCCTCGAATCTCTCTTTCTCTTTGCCCGAGAGCCGAGTCTTCATCACTCGTTTGAACCCACCACTACCGACTTGCACGGGAAGGCTTACGCACACTCCGTAGTCCTCATGGAATGTTGAAACAGGGAGAATACGTTTCTCGTCTCGGACAACCGCTTCCACAACATTCGCAATCGCGACCGCGGGAGCATAGCATGTGCCGCCCTTGTACTTCACTATTTCGTCTGCGGAAGTGCGGACTTCCTCGAGAATCCCGTCAACGTCAACATCCAGCTCGCTTACTGGTTTTCCATCGATGCGGGTTAAACTTAAAAGTGGCACCATGCTATCACCGTGTTCGCCGACTATCATCGCCTCAACTGTCTCAGGGTTTGCACCCGTTTTCGTGCAAATTCCGGTCTTGAATCGTATGGAATCCAATACAGTGCCCAGGCCAAAAACCAGCCTCTCAGGAAAAAAATCAGTCTTTACGGCAACATAAGTCATAACGTCCACGGGATTCGTCACCACAAGAATTTTAGGCCCTACAATGAGACCTGAACTCTCTCCATTGTTCTCCCACCCCGAAATCTCCACCATAACCTCCCTCACGACGCCCGCGTTAGTCTTGGTCAAATCAAGCCTTGACTGCCCCGGCATCCTATGGGAGCCAGCGGTTATGATGTAAATGTCCGAGCCTTGAGCAATCGAGTAGTCTCCCCCGCCCATGACCGTTGCGGCTCGCCCCTGCTCTGACACGCCATGCGACAAGTCAATGGCTACTCCACGGGCCTTATTAGCGTCAACGTCGACAAGACAGAGCTCGTCTGCAAGACCGCGCTCTAGGATGCAGAATGCCGCGGATGCCCCAACCTTCCCGGCTCCGATAATGCTTATTTTCATTTACTGGATTCTGTTTTCCCCATCCAGATATATGACCCTCGGTTTATAGCCCTCTACTTCGTCCTCTCCAAGCAGTCCAAAGCACATGATTATTACTTTGTCGCCAACTTCAACGAGTTTGGCGGCAGCGCCGTTAACGCACACAACGCCGGAGCCTTTCTCACCGACTAGCGTGTAAGTCGTGAACCGGGCCCCGTTCGTCAAATCACCAACCAAGACCTTCTCATACGGGCCTATGCCGGCAGCATCTAGAAAGGCCTCGTCGATTGTTATGCTTCCCGTGTACTCGACGTTAGCCTCAGTCACGGTTGCGCCATGAATCTTTGCGCGAAGAAACTCTCTCAACATTTCACACCCCCGTCTGCGCGCAGGCATTCTTCAGGACGCCCACAGATTTAGCGAAACTCTCACGCTCCTCGTCGTTGAATCGGGTGTCTACATACTGGACTCCGAACGCCCCAACTTTCGCAAGCGTGCTTACGTAAATATCATGTTCCTGAGAGTAAACAGACACGGGTAGAATCCTCTTCTTATCACCCACGACAGAATCAACCACCTCACAGACAGCAACAGCCGGAGCATAATACGTAGCCCCCTTAAGCTTTATGACTTCAGCGGCGCTCTCCCGCACGTAATCCGCAATCCCGTAGAAATCCTCCCTGCCGAGAATGCCGGATTCCTCAACTGTTTTTTGTCTTATGAACGTCTGAGAATAAACCGGGAACATGGAGTCACCATGTTCTCCAAGCATAAGAGTGCTAACATCCTGCGGGGGAAGATTAAGCTTCTCTACCATAAGAGACCTGAATCGTAGCGTGTCGAGCATGGTACCCAATCCAAACACTCTCTTGTGGTCTAGCTTTGAAGTCTTGTAGGCTACGTAGGTCATGACGTCTACGGGGTTTGAGACGACGAGGAGTATGGGGTCCTCGCAGTGCTGAGCCAGTTCTCCTGTGATGTCCTTCATAATCCCCGTGTTTTTCTTTAGTAGGTCAAGGCGGGTGTCTCCCGGTTTACGCGGAATCCCGGCAGTTATCACCACAATATCCGAGCCCTTTGCGATAGCATAATCGTCCGAGCCTGAAACAGAAACATTTCTCGCCAGAGAGGATGAACAGTGCATAAGATCCAATCCCTCGCCGCGTGCTCGCTCCCCTGCAACATCCACAAGGCATATATTCTGCGCAAGCCCTCTTTCCATCAGGCAAAACGCTGTAGTAGAACCAACTCTTCCCGCACCTATTATGGTAACCTTCATTTCGGATTAAACTATCTACCCCCCCGATTATAAAGACTTCCCCCCCAGGCATCCATTGCAACAACAAGCGGACCGAAGTCCTCTACTCTAAGCTTCCACACCGCTTCAGGCGTACTAAGCTCAATCCAAAAAACATCCTCGACTCCGGTTATCCTGCTTGCTGCAAGCGCGCCGGCTCCGCCGGTGTATGCTAGGTAAACGCAACATGTTTTCTTCAATGATGCAAGTACGTTCTCGTCCATGCCGCCCTTGCCGATAACAGCCTTAATACCATATGCTTCGATTATTTCCGGGGCAAGCTCATCCATCCTGGCGCTCGTCGTAGGCCCTGCCGATACAATCCTCCACGAGCCACCGTCTTTGCGCACAAGCGGCCCGCAGTGGTAGACTACGGCGCCTTCAAGCTCGAATGGAAGCTTTTTACCCCCCCTCATAAAACTTTGAATCCTCTTATGCGCCTTGTCGCGGGCCGTATACACGCTACCTGAAAGATACACTATGTCCCCCACATTCAAGGATTTAACATCCTTACTGCTCAACGGAGTTCTCAGTCTTTTTTCCTTCACATCAACCACTCTACTTTCCCATTCCTTATCCTTGCCGCCGCCACCCGCGCAGCCCAGCACTGGATGTTGACTGCGACTGGAAGGCTTGCGGTATGGCATCCCGCAAACTCGGCGTTAACCGCCAAAGCCGTGGTTTTCCCGCCCAAACCCATGGGGCCAACACCCAACGCGTTGACTAAAGCCAACAACTCCCCCTCAAGTCGGGCAACATCCACATCCCCGTTTCTTGAGCCAATTGGCCGCAAAAGCGCATTTTTCGCAAGCTTCACAGCGTAATCCGCGGTTCCTCCCAGGCCAACACCCACGATTAATGGTGGGCACGGTTTCCCGCCCGCATCCCGGACAACGCCTACCACGAACTCTTTCACCGCTTCAACACCGCCGGCAGGCTTTAGCATGGCAAGAGCGCTCATGTTTTCGGAGCCTGCGCCTTTGGGCAGCACGGTTACGTCAACGTAGTCTGCGTTGTCTGAGTATTCGATGTTTATGTTCGGCGTTCCGAATCCTGTGTTGTTGCCCGTGTTTTCACGGGTTATGGGGTGCACGATGTTTGGTCTCAACGGGATTTCATCGGTCGCAGCTTTCACGCCTTTTTTTATGCCCTCGACGATTTTCTCCAACGGAATCCCGGACTTTAGCCCGTATTCCACGTAGAAGACTGGGACCCCGGTGTCCTGGCACATTGGAACGCTTTTTTCGCGCGCTTTTTTCGCGTTCTCAATGATTGTTTCCAGCTGAAGCCTTGCAAGCTTGTTGTCTTCTTTTTCGAGCGCCTTCTCAAGCACCCCCAAAACATCGTCCGGGAGAATCGTTTCAGCCCGCTTTAGCAGTTCGCAAACAGTTTTTTCCAAGTCAATCATGCTATTATATTGTCTGAAACTCCATTAATTAATTCCATGGCCAACACATTCGGAAAGGCATTCAGGGTGACTACGTGGGGGGAGTCCCACGGGAAGGCGGTAGGCTGCGTAGTGGACGGTTGCCCTTCTAACTTAGAGTTGACTCTAGATGACATTCAAACAGAGCTTGACAGGCGCCGTCCTGGGCAAAGCAGCGTTTCAACTTCGCGCGCCGAAGATGATGCTGTTGAGATTCTCTCAGGAGTATTTGAGGGAAAAACGCTGGGGACTCCGATTAGCATGCTTGTCGCTAACAGGGACGCCGACTCCTCAAAGTATGAGGCCATAAGGAATACGCCTAGGCCAGGGCACGCCGACTTTACGTGGCGCGAAAAATTCGGCCACGTTGACTGGCGTGGCGGAGGCAGGGCGAGCGCGCGGGAGACAGTCGGCAGAGTCGCGGCCGGTGCAGTCGCAAAAGCGCTTCTCGACAAATTCGGAGTATCGACTGTGGGGTTTGCACGCTCTATCGCGGGGATTACTACGGATGAGGAGTTTGACGCAACGCTTAAGGGTTTCGGCGACTTGGTTGACTCAAATTCTGTTCGTTGCCCGGATCCTGCGAAGGCGAAGGAGATGGAGGATGCGGTACTCGCAGCCAAAGCGCACGGTGACTCAGTGGGCGGCATAATCGAGTCCGTCTCAATCGGCGTTCCCGCAGGCATCGGCGAGCCGGTATTCGATAAACTTGACGCGGAATTAGCCAAGGCATTGATGAGCATTCCCGCGGTCAAGGGCGTTGAAGTCGGCGGGGGATTCGGGCTTTCTTCCCTTCGTGGGAGTGAGGCAAACGACGCGTTCGTTTTTGAGGGCGGTAAAATAAGGCTTGCTTCTAACCATTGCGGCGGAATACTCGGGGGCATCTCGACTGGCATGCCCATTATAGTACGGGCTGCCGTTAAGCCTACGGCATCCGTCGCCGCCAAGCAGAAGACAGTAAACCTTGAGACCCGGAAGGCTTCCGAAATAAGGGTTACTGGGCGCCACGACCCATGCATCGTGCCCCGGGCAGTACCCGTAGTCGAAGCAATGGTGAATCTCGTCCTCGCAGACCACATGATGCGCTCAGGAGCGATTCCGAGAAGGCTCTAGGAAAAATAATGGTTTGGGGAGCAAGGCTCCCCATTATTGCCTGCACACTACATTATTGGCAGGTATCTGTCAAGCTCCCACTTTGAGACGTACGTCCTGTATTCGTCCCATTCGCGGGTCTTAATCTCTACGAAACGCTCGAACATGTGTTTTCCAAGGGTCTTTTTCATCAGTTCGCTTGCCTTGAAAAGTTCCACTGCTTCGCCGAGGCTTCCCGGAAGCGTTGGAATGTCCAAGTCGCTTCGTTCAGCTTCAGACAATTCGTAGATGTTTTTATTTACTGGGGCAGGCAGTTTGTAGCCTTTCTCGATTCCCTCAAGGCCTGCGGCAATCATGACTGCGAACTGCAGGTACGGGTTGCCGCCGGGGTCAGGGTTTCGAAGCTCTACTCTCGTTGCCTTCTCAGCCCCGGGCTTAAAGTTCGGTACTCTCACAAGCGCTGAGCGGTTTGCAAGCGACCAAGCCACATAGACCGGCGCCTCGTATCCTGGGACCAGTCTCTTGTAGCTGTTGACGCTCTGGTTCGTTATTGCAGCCATCTCGCGCGCGTGCTTTAACAGTCCCGCGATGTATCCTCTCGCAATGGATGAAAGGTACACCTGGTCTTTTTTGTCGAAGAATGCGTTGCTTTTACCTTTAAACAGGCTCTGGTGCGTGTGCATTCCGCTCCCGTTTATCCCGAAGACGGGTTTTGGCATAAAGCTTGCGTGCACTCCCTTCTGTCTTGCTATCTCCTTTACGATGAGCTTGT
>JBDRCA010000137.1:0-3233 GCA_043822165.1 Candidatus Altarchaeota archaeon | reverse complement strand
TACGACGGAGCGTTAACTCATTACAGGGCTTCTAAGCGGCGGGTTAGCGGCCGCGTGGACGTCGACGCCTTCATGCAGGCTTCTGCCGCGGAAACCGCGGGCCTCCACGGAATAGCCTTCGATTACAGTGCTCTATGGGAGCCTGTTGGCGTCTCTGACGTAGACTCTGAACTGCTTGCTCTTGCCGTGACGGAGCTTTCTACTAATGCGTGCAAGAACGCTAAGAAGGTTTCTGATGGTGAACCTTCCGCCGGAGTGACCTGGGCTATAATGTCTGCCGGCAGCATTCCCGCGAATGTTAAAGCGTTCTTTGATGGAGCTAGTGTTAATGCAGAGAAATTCATAATGCTCGTTTTCACCAACAACGGGGAGCTTATGAGCGATGAGATGATCCAGGCTTTGAATCGCGGCGACACAAGTGTTTTGTCCGAGAGCACCTCTGATTCTGCCGGCACGGGCTTGCGGGACTTGATTGAAAACATTCTCCCTGAATTGCCTGCCGCGATTTTCTTCGAGAGAAATGATCATCATCACACTCAAGACGTCCAATTGTTCATTCCACGCTCGGCGAAGGCGGCTTCCGCGGGAGCATCCAGCGGCGCAGCCGCTCGCATATCTAAACGGCGGATGGCTTATGTTGGTGGGGGTGTTGAGGCCTTGGATGAGCCTGCAGAGGAGAGGTTTGCAACTGGCAAGCCGCGCGTGATAATAGTCGACGACTTCCGCGATTTCGCCGAAATTCTGGAAGAGCGAATTCAAGGCGACATGGGGGATGCAGTCGAAACGGTCGTCTGCACGTCCACCGCCGAATTCGACGCGGCCGCAGCCACGGCATTCGACGCGGTAGTATCAGACTACGTTCTCGAGGCCCCTCACCTAAAAGAGGCGGTCGAAGCCGAGAGGGCGGGAAAAAGCAGGACTGGGAGATACGTTTGTCGCCGCGCACGGGAAATAAACCCTAACACTCTCACAATCCTTTACTCTATAGACAACGTCATCGACCCAGACTCCCCTGAAGGCGCCGACGCGAGCCTGCACGAGCACGCTCCCGCAGATCCATGCTTCGTCAACTGGGGATTGAACAAAGGCACCCACGAAATCACGCGCTCTGACGGGGCATCGTTTACTCGCGTCACCGCTGAATCAATCGGCATGCCTGAAGGGACGCCATGGTTCTTTGTAGCATCAAGACTCGTCGAGGAAGACCTGAAAACAAAACAAAAAATATAAAACGCCGGGGTTGTGCGCCTACCCATCCGCAATGTTATTATCATATCACATTAATGTTCCATAGATTAGTCCTGCGATTGTGCAGAAGACCGTTACGAGAAGAACGTATACTAACGTCTTCTTTGTACCTATGAGGCCTCTTACGACAATAATACTGGGGAAAGATAGCACGGGGTCTGCAAGCAGGTACGCAAGAAGCGGTCCCCGACCCATCCCTTGTTCGAGGAAAAGCTGCGCCATAGGAACCTCAACAAGGGTTGGGAAATACATTACTACGCCAAATAAAACGGCGAGGAAATTTGCTGTGATGCTATTGCCTCCAACGTACTTTCCCAGAAAGTTGTCCGGTATCAGGGGATTGATGAAGCCTGCGAAAAAAACACCTGCTAGCAGTAGGGGGAAAATCTTCTCGACGAAAGAATATGTTTCTGAAAGCCACGATTTCCTTTCGATTTCGTTAAACTTATTTTTTGCCTGCCAAGCGAGGAAAACAATTAATGCGGTGAGTATCAGGGTCTTTTCTGTTAATCCGAGTCCGTAGGTTCCAACCACCAGTATGGCAAAAAGCGTCAGCAAAAACAATGTTGTTCTCTCTTTGAATATCCTCACATACCAGTTACTGTCATCTTTTTCTATTGGAAGTTCTTGAATCTCTCCATCATCCTCCTTAAATAACCCTGAAAGAATGAGGCCTATTAAGGTTGCAAACACAATTGACAAAATGATCCTTGCGATTGCGAAGTCCCATCCGATGACGCCGCCTGTGAAGACAATCGCCATGATGTTGATTGCGGGGGCTGTGTAGAGGAAGGCGATTGCGGGACCTAAGCCAGCACCCCTCTTTTTTATGCCCGCAAACAACGGCAGTACTGTGCACGAACACACTGCGAGGACAAAACCAGCTACCACTGACAGAGGGTATGCCTTCCACTTTGACACTTTATGCCCTAAGTAGCTAGTTATATTTTCTTTTGGGACTAGGGCAGATATTGCTCCTGCTATAAAGAACGCGGGTACCAGGCAAGTTAATATATGGAGTTTTGTGTAGTCGTGGAGCATGAACAGTGCGTTGATCCAAGAATCCTCAGATTGTTGCCCCGCCTCTGGGAGATAATACGGGAGGAAGTATAATGTAAGGAAAGCTAGTACCATGAGGGTGAGCTTATTTTTTGTCTGCATCATTAATCCATCCAACTATCTCTTCCACTGCTGGAATTTTTCCAGAGCACTTAATATTCCCATCCAAAACGAGTGCCGGAGTCATCATGATGTCATAGGATAATATTTTATCCATCTCCTCAACTTTGACAACTTCCGCATCCACTCCGGTTTCAGCAACCGCCTTTTTAACATTCTCTTCAACTTTTTTGCATTTCGGGCAACCCATCCCAAGTATCTCAATCTTCATTGTATTATCCCCCCATTTTTTTCTATGTTACTGCAAGTGAGATGTAGTAGATTCCGACGATTATGAAAACAAGCGCAACGAGCTTTCTTATGGTTTTCTCAATCTCTCTTGACTTGTTTACGACGTTTCCTAAGGTTGAGACGCTTTTTACGAGAAGTATTGACGAGAGTATTACCGGCAATCCGGTTGCAAACGCAAAGACGGAGGGTATGAGAAACCCGTCGTTTGTCTTAAGCGCGAGCGGAATCAGCATGCCAAAGTACAGGACTCCGCTAAATGGGCAAAACGACAAGGCAAAAAGCATGCCAAGAAGAAAGCTGCCCGCGATCCCCCTCTCTGAAAGCTGCTCTTTAGCGTTATTCAAGAAATTATTGCCGTCACCCCAGTTAAACCTGACAACCTCAAGCATGACAAGACCCATTATCAAAAGCAGCGGACCCAATAGTTTCTCCCCGTAGTTTTGGAGGAAGAACGATATTTCCTGGGAGTTAACGCCGACATATAGTATCAGACTTGCGAGAGACGCATAAGACACCATGCGTCCGAGCGTGTATACGAGCCCGACAATAATTGTGTGTCTGCCGTTCCCAATCTT
>JBDRCA010000136.1:0-4190 GCA_043822165.1 Candidatus Altarchaeota archaeon | reverse complement strand
GGCGCGCCGCCTCGGTAAACAAATTACGCTCAAAACAAGAAAGGAGGCAAAAGCAAGAGAAATATGGAATCAAAAAGCGCAATTCCTCTGCGGGCTAAAGCCCGCAGTATCCTTGCGAGGTTGTAATGACTGGGAAACCATCACAAGAAGACGTGGAGAAGATTGCAGGAAAATTCGAGGACAAGACTGCAGAGGAGCTGCTTTCATATGTCACCTCCAAATTCAAGGGGAGGGTGGCGCTTGCGACAAGCTTCAGCGCTGAAGACTCAGTACTAATTGACCTGCTTTCCTCCATAGACCCCGACACAGTTGTTTTCACTTTAGACACAGGACGCCTACCCGAGGAAACCTATACAGTGTGGGAGGAAACAGAAAGAAGATACGCGATTAAAATCAAGGCATATCACCCCTCAGGAAAAGAAGTCGAGGAATTGTTATGGGAAAAAGGAACTAATTCCTTCAGGAAAAGCGTTGAAGACAGGAAGGAATGTTGCAGGATAAGAAAAACCCAGCCCCTGAAAAGGGCATTGAATGGATTGGATGCGTGGATTACGGGTCTAAGACGCAGCCAGTCCATCACCCGGAAAAGGATAATGAAAATCGAAGTCGACGACCTCAACGAAGGCATAATCAAGGTTAACCCGCTCGCTGACTGGACGAAAGACCAAGTCTGGGATTACCTAAAAAAGAACAAGGTCCCACACAACAGACTCCACGACAAAGGATACCCCTCAATCGGTTGCGAGCCATGCACGCGAGCAGTAAAACCGGGCGCAGACATCAGATCCGGACGCTGGTGGTGGGAGAGCCCCGACACCAAGGAATGCGGCCTACACGGAAACTGCAAAATAAAGTAGAAGAATAGGATGGACCACTTAGACTACCTGGAAAACCAGAGCATCTATATCATACGGGAGGCATACAGGAAGTTCGAGAACCTTGGGATGCTCTGGTCAATAGGCAAGGATTCTACCGCCATGCTCTGGCTTGTGAAAAAGGCCTTCTATGGGAGAGTGCCCTTCCCGCTAGTTCACATAGACACCTCCTTCAAGTTCCCGGAGATGATAGAGTTTAGGGACACTTGGGCGAAAAAGTGGGGAGTAAAGCTTATTGTCGGCCAGAACAAGGAGGCGCTGTCAGCTGGAATGAACCACACCAGAGGCCGGTTCGAGTGCTGCCACGCCCTAAAGACTACGGGACTTCAGAAGATCATAGACGAACACAAATTCAAGGGCCTTTTCCTCGGGATACGGAGAGACGAGGAAGGCTCCCGGGCGAAAGAAAGGTATTTTTCGCCTCGAGACGAAAACTTCGAGTGGGATTATAAAGACCAGCCGCCCGAACTTTGGGACCAGTTCCAGACGGATGTCTCCGAAAAAACCCATATACGAATCCACCCTATACTCCACTGGACTGAACTTGACGTCTGGGAGTACATAAAACGCGAAGACATACCCGTTATCAGCCTATATTTCGCTAAAGACGGGAAACGCTTCCGAACCCTAGGGTGCCAGCCATGCTGCGCCCCAGTTGACTCGGAAGCAGCAACCATCGACGACATCATAGAAGAGCTTAAGACTACGAAAGTCAACGAACGCTCCGGCAGGCTCCAAGACAGGGAGGGCGCATACAAGATGCAAAAGCTGAGGACATTCGGGTACATGTGAAAAGATGGAGAGGAAAAGAAGGTCGATTCTGAAGGCAGTGAGCTGGCGGATAACCGCGACGATAACAACGATGACCATAGTATACGTTTTCACAAACCAGCTGCTGCTCTCCCTGCAGGTGGGCTTCCTTGAGGCATCAACGAAGATAATGCTCTTCTACGCTCACGAAAGGGTCTGGAACAAGGTACATTGGGGGAGGTTGACGGCAGCACTCTAAAATGGCGAGAGAACTTATGAGAATCGTGATGGTCGGCCACGTAGACCACGGGAAATCAACTCTGATAGGAAGGCTCCTTTTTGACACCAAGTCCATCTCAGAAGAAAGGATAGCCGCAGTCACGGAAATCTGCGAGAAACAAGGCAAAGACATAGAATTCGCCTACCTGCTCGACGCACTAGAGGAAGAACAGCAGCAGAACGTAACCATCGACACAACCCAAATCTTCTTCAAGACTAAGAAAAGAGACTACGTGGTAATAGACGCGCCTGGACACAAGGAATTTTTGAAGAACATGATTTCAGGCGCATCATACGCGGAGGCGGCGGTTCTTATAGTAGATGCGAAAGAGGGTGTGAAGGAACAGACCAAGAGGCATGCGTACATCCTTAATCTTCTTGGAATCCGCCAGGTTGTTGTCGCAGTCAACAAGATGGATTTGGTGGAATATAGTCAAAGCCATTTTGAGTCGGTGAAAGAGAAGATAAGCAGATTCCTGGATGCATTTGACATCATGCCTACCGCAGTCCTACCCCTGTCAGCAAGCCAAGGGTATAATGTGGCGGAGAAGTCTGATAAACTGTCTTGGTTCGAAGGCGAGACGTTTCTTCAGACCATTGACTCCCTGAAGAAAGGGAGGGGCATAGAGTCGCTTCCATTCAGGATGCCTGTGCAAGACATTTACAAGTGGGAAAACAAGCGAAGAATAGTCGGCAGAATAGAAAGCGGCAGATTAAAGGTGGGTGATGAGATTGTTGTTCTGCCCTCAAACAAAAAAACGAAGGTAAAAAACATTGACGTGTACGGCAAAAAACCGAAGAAATCCGAGGCGGGAGAATGCATCGGTGTCATAACCGAGGATGAGCTTTTTGTTGAGAGGGGGGAAGTCTTAAGCCACCCGGATAAGCAGCCGACTAAGACAAAGTCTTTCAAAGCGAATTTGTTCTGGATGGGTAAAAACCCCCTGAAGACTTCAGGGAGATACAAGCTGAAACTAGCTACTGAAGAAATAGATTGCACGGTATCCTCGATACTGAGGAGAATAAACTCTTCAACTTTAGAGGTCATCGAGGAGAATGCGGGCGGCCTCGAGAACACTGAAGTGGGAGAGTTAGTCGTAACCACGAAAAAAGACGTTGCACTCGATTTATTCAACCTTATCCCGACCACCGGCCGCTTTGTATTGGTTGACGGAAAACGAGTTGCAGGCGGGGGAATCATCACAGAGGTCGTTTACGACACTATCGTCGTAAAAGACCTGCGCGGAGCAGAATGCCCGTTCACGCTCGATCATGCAAAACCCATAGTTGACGGGATAAAGAAGGGGCAGACCATAGAGATATTGATAACGAATTTCCCCGCGGTCGAGACAGTAGGCCGGCTTGCCTTTGAGAATAACCTTGAGTTCAGCTTTAAACGCGAGGAAGATTATATAAGGCTTTCGATTACTAATCCGTAAGGTGAGCTCGGAAATGTTTAAACTGCCAGATGAGGTAAAAGCCGACGTTAGAACTTACAGGGACTCCCTTCAAAGGCTTATAGCGGGGGATATCTCTGCAGCACGGTTTAAAGGCGTGAGGGTTCCCTGGGGGGTCTACTCCCAGCGGAAAAACAAAGGGAACATGACCCGCGTACGCTTTCCAGCGGGAGTTGCGAGCGGCAAACAATTAAAGGGGATAGCTGAAGCAGCCAAAAGGTTTTCAAACGGGATGCTCCACGTGACCGACAGGCAGGACATTCAGATCCACAATGTCCCACTGGAAGATACTGGAGACTTAATAGAGTTTCTTTTGGAATACGAGCTTTCCCCGAGAGGAGGAGGCGGGAATACCGTCCGGAACATAACAGCCTGCCCTCGGGCAGGCATATGCAAGGAGGAGGCATTCGACGTCAGAGGCCACGCCATACAGCTTACGGAATTGATGCTTCCTGAACCTGAGTCTTACACTCTTCCCAGGAAATACAAGATTTCGTTTTCAGGATGCGGAAGGGACTGCGCCCATGCAACGGTGAACGATGTCGGATTCATAGCCAAGACCAAGGCAGGAAAAAAAGGATTCACAGTCTACGTAGGCGGTGGCTTAGGCTCGTCATCCCGTGTCGGGAGGCTATTTGAGGAGTTCCTTCCAGAATCGGATGTGCCATATATTGCGGAAGCAGTGAAACGGGTCTTCCACGATCACGGGAACCGCAAAGACAAGCATCATGCAAGACTCAGGTTTTTTATTGAGGATAAAGGGTTAAGTGAATTCAAGAGGCTATATATCGCAGAGCTTGATAAGCTTCGTCGGGAAGGGAGTTTGCCG
>JBDRCA010000135.1:0-10751 GCA_043822165.1 Candidatus Altarchaeota archaeon | reverse complement strand
GAAACTCCGGCCGAACTAGTGCAAGGCAACGCTTTAAAAACCGATTCTTTGTAGGATTCAATATTCGCCACAATCTTCAGGACAAAAGATATGCCCTTTGCAGATATTTGGGTTTTCAGGTATGGGATCGCACCCGATTCCGGATTCATTGCCTTCGCATACTCCATCGCCACAGATAGGATAATTTACAACTGTTTTTATGCATGCGCCATCTCTGCACCCATTTTCGCAAAATACGCTTTTTATTTTACAGTTAATCGGATTCAACCAATTTCCATCACACTTAAATTTACAGTGGTCTGAAGAAGTCTGAGTAGTTTGCGTGGTTTGGAGTGGTTGAGTCGACTGTGATGTAGTCGATGGAACACTCGTTGTTGTGGGGACAGAAGACGTAACACCGCTGTCAGGCCTGGATTCCGGATTAATGCAACCACTGATGAAGACAACGCAGAGAACCAGAAAAACAACCAACCACGCATCCCCCATGTTTAATGCATATGAGATTATATTTTTAAATTAGATTTCCCCGTCCAGGAGCAATGGGGGAATGTATTTTTAGTATATGAACACGATTCATCGCTTTTTTTCAACGCGGCCTGTGCAGCCTTGTATTTCATGGCAGTCTTGCAGACATTTCGTAGGAGATGTTGTGTCCGCCCCCTATTCCTCGAAGACTTGGGCGCCGTAGACTTCGACGACGACGTCTTTTTTGCGCCAGCAGTCTCCGGGACTGCCCTGTTTGCGGCAAAGACTCGTTAAGAACTCCTCTTTGTCCGGGAGCTGGTCCCAGACCTGCGGCAGATACGTGGACTGGCGACCCCCGTACTTTAAGACGACGCCGTCACGGCCGGGGACAAGCTTTGCGAGCAATTCATCGGAGCCGTCAAAGACTAGCTCCTCGGGTAAAGTGAGCCGGGAAATGTCTATGTGAATATCCGTGAGCTCCTCGTTTACGACTGGGCTGAACCTCGGGTCCCTGAGAGCCGCGTTCAATACATTTTCTATGACTGCCTCGTAAAGCGGCTTCTGGGGAGTTATGTGGCCTATGCATCCTCTTAGGCTTCCGTGCTTGTTCAAGGTTACGAAGGCGCCAGATAATGCTTTAAGCCGCGCGGTAAGCTTTGCCTCATCCACTGAGGGAGCGCCACCGTCGGCGTAGTGTTTCTCAAGGGTTTCGCGCGCAAGCTTTAATAGGAAGTCTTCTTCTTCGGGAGTTAAGCCGTCGAAGAATGCGACGGAAGCGTATCCTACGACCCTTTCCTTGTCGCCTGCAGTATCCCCTGAGTTGCGGTAGTCGACGAGCTTGCCCACCCAGCCCTTGGCACTTGCTATGTGCATGAGCGTTTTGACGGGAATGCTACCGCATGCTTGGCAGTCTTGCATTGCCTCAAAGTCAAGAGCAGGGATTGCGGCAGTGCAGACTGAGTCAAGCTTTACGGCCTCGTCGTAGGGGTAATAGTGTGATAAGTCAGAGCTTGCGACAATCAGGGTCTTTTCGTCGACGTAGTCGACTAGCACTGAGGCTAGAACAGCAGGGTCCGCGTCACCCACAACGATAGGTATGAGCTCGAAATCCCCGAGAGTCCGCTGGACAAAAGGAAGCTCTACTTCAAGGGAGTGTTCGCTTGCGTGGGCAGCGGGAATGTTGGAGAACCCGTCTTCTTTTAGTAGATTCTTTACTTTAGGGGATAGTTTGATTAGTCCCAATGGTGTTTCGAAGTGGGTGACGTCCAAAACTGATGCACCTGAGAAGCGGACTTGGTGCGAGGGCGCAAGGATTATGACTGTGTCTATGTTTCTGCCTACGAGCTGCTTGAATCCGGCTGCCGCTGTCTTCCCGGAGTAGACGTAGCCCGCGTGCGGGGCGACCAGGGCCCGCACGTTCGGCAGGCGGATGTCCTGGGCCTCGGCAAGATATGCGTCGACCATGCCAGCCAGCGCTTCAGGTTCAGCAGGATAAAAGCTTCCGGCAACAGCCGGCTTTCTGACCACCATTTTTTCATCCCTCATCTTCACTTCAGCCTTGGCTGCGGACTCCTCCTCTTTAGACCTGAAGCTGTCCGAATTCAAAAGCATGTAAAGCCCTACGAAAACAATAAAAACTATGCCTAGAATAAGTATCGCATCCATTCCCTTATCAGCCTCCTTTACTTTCTTCTTTCTCATATTTTATCGATTCTTATGTTATGAGAGGACACAGTTTTTAATATCGACGAATCACCATGGATCCTCCCGAAGACGTTGACCGCGGACGCGGGACGGATTTCATCACCCATGGACGCGGGAGTCTTACCGTAGAAGATGCAAAAACACGAGCCAGACGGCCAGAAAGCCAAGTCCCCGACTTCGACAACCTCCCGCGGATCCTCAAGGGGACGTTGAACGGGAACCTGAAAATAAATCTCGTCGCCCCACCTGCTGTAGCCTGACTCAAACGGCAGAGCACCATATATTGCCTTCGCGGTCTCGGAGTCGTTCAGGACCGCGGACAAAGAAACCTCCCCAAGGATTATTTTAATCTTCATCTCTCTTTTCAGGACTGCCCGCCGACGGGAAGAAGATATAGCGCTCTCTGGCCGGCAGACAATCCGATTACTTCCATGACTGCTTCGTCGTCGAAGGCGCCGACCGCAACCGTCCCCAAGCCCAGCGCCTCGCACATGAGGTAAACGTTCTGCGCCGCGTGACCGGCCTCCATGTGAACGTACTGGATGCCACGCTGACCATACGTCTCGGTCGTGCGCTCATATACCGCGGAGAGTACGAGGGTGACGGGGGCTTCGGCTATAAAGCCCTGGTTCAACGCGGCTGCCGCGAGAGTTTCGCGGGCATCAACCGCAGAGACTAGCCTGATTGAGTGGTCACCCGGCAGGTAATGGTATACGCCAGGAGATAATCCATCGACGCCTCCGACTACAGCGTACAGTTCAAGCGGGTAAGTAGCTCCAGCCGACGGTGCCGTTCGCTTGCCGCCGAAACGCTCGTTGACGCCTTGCGCGGCCCACAAAAGCTGAGACAATTCACTTAGAGTCAACTGTCTCCCAGAGTACTCCCGCCTAGATCTTCTCTGAGATAAAGCTTCTTCCACAGAAACATTCCCCTTTTTCACTGGGTCGGGCAAACTGATTATCTCTCCAACACTTTGCCGTCCGCTCATTTTAGCATCTGAGTCAGGAACAATCCCCTCGAGGAATCTGAACAGCGCAAACCCCGCAATAAAGGAGACTGCGACAACTATGATGATAGTTTTCTTATTCATCCTTAATTAACTTATTTTCTCTATTGAAAAAAAAGGCAGGATATTAATCCGGGAGTGGGATAGATTATCAATGACGTATTCCCGCCAGAAAATCTTAAGGCTTGTGAATCTGCTGGTTTTGTTTTACCTTCTGGTCCTGGGAGTTCAGCTGTTCAGGAGGGGAATAGTGTCAGTGGAGCCGGAGTCACTGCACATGCTAGACCTTGACAGGAGCGTGATCAACTCCTTTGGGAAGGGATGGGCGGCAGCCATGATGATTCTTTCCGGAAGCCCCGTAGCAGCTATTTCAGTGGGGCTTCACAGTTCCAGCGTGATTAACGCCTATTCAGCAGTCTCCGCGATACTTGGCAGTAGGGTTGGCGCCACAGCTGTCGTTTTCCTTCTGGGGGGAATGTATTACCTTAAAGGCAAACGATTAAAGCGCAGCCTCGGGTCTCCGACAATCATATTTCTGATTACATTCATAATGTCGGCCGTAGCATTGGTGTTGGCGCTGATTTCAGTCAAAGCAGGCGTCATAGGGGCTGAAACACAGTTAATAGACGGCATACTGCCCGACGTCAACGAACCGGCAGGCAGCAGCCTCGCGGACAGACTGTGCACACTACTGGGAGGCACTGGCACCCTTATGGCAGGCGTAGTCCTCATAGTCCTAGTCGTCGAACTCTTAGAGAAGGTCTTGGTGCTGCCTGAGGACAGAAAGATGCTGGAGAGCACGGGAGTCGTAGACAAATTCATAAAAAACCCGTACATGTCTTTTATGACAGGACTTTTCTTGACTGCGATATTCTTCACGATAGCCGTAAGCTTCAGCCTGCTTGTCCCGCTTTACGCATCAAAGAGAATCAGGAGAGAGCACATGATACCATACATAATAGGAGGCAACATCGGCACATTCTCGGACACAGTGCTCGTTGCACTAGTCACGGGAAGCGCGAAGACCACTGCAGTAGTCTCCGTATGCGTCGTGGCAAACATAATAGTCGCAGCAATACTACTATCAAGGAAAAACTTTTCAGGAGAGGTTATAGCAATCTCGGACTACATACTTGCAAGAAGAAAAAGAACCTTGTTTTTCGTGATAGCGCTCATCACGACGCCATTAGCAATAACCCTGTTATAGGTTACTCCTTCTGCAATACCACGGAACTCTCCCTGACAGGCCTCTTTTTTATTATCCCGTGAACGTCGGCCCACCTGCAGTTGGCAACCCAGATATCTGAGACAGTAAAACCGATTTGCTCTGCCATCTCGGCAAGCAGCAGGTCGACGTCGACCGTAATGCCTGGAAGCGCCGCGTTCCCGACGACGTAGACTGCGGATGCACCCTTTTTCATGACGCGGTATGCCTCCGCAAGCGAGAGGTAAATATCTTTTAAGTAGCCTTCGACTATTAAGGGTATGTTCTCGTCTCCGAAAGACTCAGTCGTCACCTTCGACAAAACCCTCGTAAAATCCGAGTCACCTGAAAGCCTCTTGTACTGTGCACCCACGTGACTGCGCATAGACTGTGAACGAAGCTCCTCAAGCTCCCGGGAAGACGATACTAGGAGACTTAGCTCGAGAGCGTAAAGCTTCGTGTAGTCGACGAAGTTAAGGTACGGCGGAGAAGTTACTAGCGCGTCAACGCAGCAGTCCTCCAGGGGAAGGGAGCGAGCGTCAGCTTGTTCGACGCGCCAGGGAACGTTGGATAAGGGTTCGGCCCTCTTTAAGTCTTTCATCATCCGCTTGAGCCGGTTGCGGAGAAGATAACGGACGGGTGGCAGATGCTTTTTGCGGACAATCCTTAAGACGCCCCCGTCCTTCTTGACGTTTGACGCCTCCCCGATAACGCTTAAAAGGCCAAGGAGCATGAAATCCCTGATTTTCTCGTCTTCGACTAGCATTATCTGTTCCTTGAAGAAGGGTATGTCTTGGCGCGCGTACCGGCTGAAGGCTTTACGCATATCCAGGAACCTCACGTCCACGAGCTTTGACTGTGATTCCCCGAACTTGAGGGATGATATGCGCCTGACCTCGCGGGAGAGCAATTCCAAGTCAAGGTCCTGGGAAAGCTTTACCTTGGACACGAAGACTCCGAGAGGCAGTATGTCGAATCCTACGGAGGCAAAACCAGCCTGCGCGGCAGCCAGAAGCGTCGTGCCAGTCCCGCAGAAGGGGTCCAAGACAACGGAACCCGCCGGAACCGCGAGCTCTTCTAGGGCATCCCAGACGAAGTCCCTGCTAAACCCTTCCTTGTAGTAAAACCAGTTATAGACCGGAGTCTTCTTGTTTCCTGCAAACGTCACCAGAGATTCGTGCTCGAAACGCTGAGACAAGTACTGCTCGTAAGGGTTCATCCCCGTCAGGGATTCAGTAAATAATCGTCCTAAGTCGCGCATAACGGGAAACATATTAAATACCCGAACTTATATTCTAAAACCCGCAATTATGTAACGGTGAAGCCGTGATGGAAGTTGACATCGACAAGAAATGCCCCACAGGCATTAAAGGATTCGACGAAATAGTTTCCGGCGGCCTTCCCAGGAACAGGACAATACTTCTCACAGGCGAATGCGGAACAGGGAAAACAATATTCGCCACAGAATTCATATACAAAGGAGTCACCAAATACAACGAACCCGGAGTACTCGTACTGCTCGAACAAAACCCCGACGAATTCAAGGAAGACATGATGGAATTCAACTTCGACCTAGAGAAACTCGAGAAAGGAAAAAAACTCATCATCATGAACGCAAGCCTCAGAACCCTCGGGCTCGGGGAAATCGCCCAAAGAGACATCGGGGAAGGAGAAAGCTACTCCCTGCTCCCCGGAGAAGTAACCTTAGACAACCTGGTGAACGTCATACTCTCAGCCGCCGAGAGAATAAATGCAAGACGCGTTAGCATAGACTCCCTCCCAGCGCTTGACATACTCATGGAAGGCAAAAAAGATGTCCGCAGAATGATACTATCCATGAACTACAAACTAAAAGAGTCAGGACTCACGACAGTGCTAATCTCTGAAACAGACGACGAACACTCAAGCACCTACGGCGTCGAAAGATACGTGGTAGACGGCATAATAAAACTTTACTACTCGACCATAGGGCAAAGCCCGGGACGAATACTCACAATCGAGAAAATGCGCAAAACCAAGCACAGCGAAGACATGCACTCAATGCACTTCATAAACGGCGAAGGAATAGAAGTCGTGCAAAACTAAGAAAAACGAAAGGTTTTTATATTATTCTGCACTATATTTTTTTCCCTGTTATTGGGTTTGCGGTGGATAAACCTTCTGGTTTCACCGGAACATACATTCGCCTCGGCGAATTCCGTTCCACAGACGCAGACCCAATATTAACCCCTTTTTTTAACAGTCCAACATAAATGATAACATGATATCGATTCCGTCAATAGCCTTAACGGGGATCGGAGTAGCCTTGATTGCGACCGCAGCACTAATCCTTTACATAATGCTGAAAATCGTGAAGAAACTCTTCGCGAAAATAATAATAATCGCATTAAACAGCTTGGCAGGCATCATAGTATTGTTAGCCTTAAACCTGGTCTTTGACGCAGACATGCCGTTGAACGTATTCACGGTGCTGGTGTCGGGAGTATTCGGTCTCTCAGGAATCGGGTGCCTGGTGCTACTGAAAATCGGCGGAATAATCTAGTCTTTCAGGATAGTCAAAACGTCGGTTACGACGTCGGTCTTGGTGATGATAGTCAACACGTCGCCTTTGCGGACGATGGTGTCGCCGGCTCCGATTATGACTTCGCCGTTCCTGTAGATGACGGCGACTATGCACTCGGACGGCAAACCCAGATCCTTGATTTTCCTGCCGTCAAGCTCCTCGTTGTTCAACTTCAATTCGAGGACTTCGGCGTTGCCGCCGGCAATGGAAGCCATCGACTTGGACTTGCCCTGAGTCAGAGCGTTCTTCAAGTAACTTACGACAGCCTGCGTCGGGGAAATCGCGGCAGTAATCTCAAGCCCGATATACAAGTCTTTTTTGCCGGGCTCGTTGACGCGCGACACAATCCTGGGGACCTCGAATTTCTTAACTATCTGGCAAATCGTAAGATTCGTGTTATCCTCGGGAGTAAGGATTGCGACAGCATCAGCCTTCTCAACGCCCGCATCCTTTAGGATGTCGGTGTCCGAGCCATCACCCTGAACAATCAAGGCGTCAAGGTTTTCGGCCAAATTCTTCGCCCGGTCACCCTCCTTCTCGACGATGACGACCTCATGGCCCTCGTTTATGAGATGGGTGGCTAAAGCCTTGCCGGTGCTCCCGCCCCCTATAAGAATAACGTACATTTTCGCGTGAGTTATTCTATAACCGTTATTCTTTAAAAATAGGTTTATTACAGGCTACTTGACCCCTTTTTCAGCAAGGATTCCCATGATTTCCTCGGGCCTGGCCCGGCCCGAAACCCTGGCCATGACAAGCCCTAAAGCATGTTTTTGGGACTTGAACTCCCCTGTCTCAGAGAGTATTTCATCGATTACTTGAGCCAGCCCTTTCCCTGAGACCAAACCAAGGCCTTTCTCAGATATTATCTCGGAGACTGATTTTTGTGGGGACTCTGCGAGGAAGCGGATGACCTCGACTATCGCATCCCCAGTCAACACGCCATCGCCTACAGCAGAGAAGACCGCATCGAAGTGCTCCCGCGTCAACGCCTCCACAGGGCTTCCGTAACGCTTTTTTACCTCCTTGGGCGTCGACAAGAGAGTCTGCGCGATAAGAGTCGGCTTCACATTACCGTACTTGACTGCAAAACGAGCAAAATAGTCCTGCATCCTGGAGTGTACGAGCTGGTTGGCAAGCTCTTCGGACAGACCCAGTGCCGCGTAGTCTTTGCGTTTTTCGTCCGGTAGTTTAGGCAGGTTTTTCGAGGATTCTTGTGCGAGCCTCCTTATGTTTATGGGTGGTTCGTCGGTTTCAGGGTACATGCGGTCTGAGCCTGGGAGGGGGCGCATGTAACCGGTTTTTTCGCCGTCCGGGCGCCGCGTCTCTTTGGGGACGCCGAAAAAAGCCTGCCGGCACCTCTCCCTGATTTTGGAGAAAGCGTGGCTTGCGTCAACGCTGGCTTCAACGATAACAACGACCCACGCATCCTCGCTGCCGCAACCAAGTTTCTTGGAAACATGATCATTAGCAGTCTCGTCTGAGTGTAGTATTCCCCCCAAACCGGTCGTCGCCTTAACGACATGAGACAGCTCCGTGCCGAAACGGTGGTCGGGCATAAGCTCCCTCCCGAGCAATCCTGCGAATCCTGGGAGGCGCATTCCAAGAAATTTTCTTTTGACTTCGATGGATTTCCGGATGAGCGTTCTGTCATCGTCTGAAAAACAATCGGTAACTTCCTGAAAATTAACCGTAAATTTACCCGGTTTTACCTCGAAGTCGTCTGGTTTTACTTTCCGTCCGGAGAGTTCCTTTTTGATTTCAATCAATGCTAACTGTCTTTTCACTTCGTTTTCGACTATGACGGGGATTGCCCGGAGTTCTTGGACGCCTTTGACTTCAATGCGTTCGCCGCCTTTTATGGATACGTTCAGGTCTTGGCGGATGGTTCCTAGGCCGCGTTTTACTTTGCCTGTGGCGCGCAGGATTAACCCGATTTTTTCGGCGACCTGTCTTGCGTGTTCGGGGGATTTTATGTCAGGGTCCGTCGTTATCTCGACTAGGGGTATTCCAAGCCGGTCGAGGCGGTATGTTACTTTGCCGCCTGCATCTTCTATTATGCGGGCTGCGTCTTCTTCGAGGCATATTGTGGGTACGCCGACTCTTCCTTCGGGTGTGTCGAGGAAGCCGTCCATTGCAACCAGCACCGTCCTCTGGAAGCCGGACGTGTTGGAGCCGTCTATGACTGTTTTTCGCATGACTTGGAGTTCCGGGACGGGTTTTGCGTTAAGCAGCAAGGCTACGGTCACCACCGTTGAGAGCGCTTCCTGGTTTATGGGGTGCGGGGGTTCTTCGTCGAGTTCGACGAGGCAGTTGGTGTCAGAGTATGCTTCATAGGTTATTTCCCTGTTTTTGAGGAATTCGTGGAGGGCAGCCGGGTCCACGTCCCCCATTTCGCCGGCGACCGCCCGCATCCTGCGGTGCACTATGACGTCAGGGGAATCGTCGCGGATGACGGAGGGGCACGAACAGAATAGTTTACGGGTGTCAAGCTGCTGGTGAATCTCGATGCCGCACTTTAAACCCAGTTTAGAGTAGTCTAAGGCCATGATTTTTCTTTCTTTTTCGCCAACGTTTTTCTTTCTTTTTCTAAAAGAAAGAAAAAGGTTGTTTCGATGCCGCACTTTAGTCCGAGTTTAGCGTAATCTAGAGTCATTGCTTTTCTTTCTATTCTCAATTTTGGTCAAGCTTTTTTTAAAAGCTTGAAAAGAAAAGGGTTTTGTATAATATTGGTTTATTCCATAAAACTATATCTTTTAAGATGAATGTCGACACCAAGGTCTTCGTCAGGAAGAAAATAAAGGATTATTACTGGCGGGCGAGGGTTGCGGCTCCGAGCCAGGTCCAGATGAGGGAGTTCGGAGTGGGAACTCTTGAAGACAAAATCAAGGTCAGGCACAAAAAATTTTCCTCCGAGCGCGAATTATCCAATTTCTTGAAGCGTGACGCTCCGTCGTATATTTCTTATTCCGCTGCCTTGTACGAGTTTCCGGAGAATCAGCCAATGGAGGCGAAGAACTGGTTGGGTGCAGACTTGGTGTTTGACTTGGACGCGCCCATGAGGTTTTTCGACGCCACTGTCTTCGACTCCGTGAAGGAGGAGACGCTCAACCTCTTGGAGTTCATATACGATGACTTCGGTTTCGCGGAAAAGGACGTGAACGTCAATTTCTCGGGGAGCAAGGGCTACCACATACACATAGCCTCGGATGAAGTAAAATGGCTTTCCGGGGATGCTCGCAGGGAGATTGTGGATTACGTGACTGGTTCGGGTTTGGACTTGAAGTATTTCATGCAGGAGGTTGAGGTTGACGGTTTCAGCCCGGACAGGAGCGGCGAGTACCGTAAAAGCGCTGGCGCAAGGCTCGGGCCGACTGCAGGGGATGTTGGATGGGCTGGGAGGATTTACGGGACAGTCCATGATTTTTTGTCGAAGCCGGAATCCTTCAGGGACGTTAAAGGCGTGGGCCCGAAGACTGTGAAGAAGCTTGAAAAAGACAGGGAGAGGAATCTAGCGTCCGTGGAATCAGGCAACTGGCAGGGGATCCTTGACGTGAGAGAGCATCTCATGCAACGGGTCGTCGACAACCGGGCTGTGCAGCTTATGGGAGACACAGACAAGATGGTGACCATCGACACGTCCAGGCTCATGAGGCTTCCTGACACCATCCATGGAGGTTCCGGGCTATTGGCTGCTAGAGTCAAAGACATAGACAAATTCAATCCGCTGGTGGATGCAGTCATATTCTCGGCCAATGAAGTCCCAGTCATTTTAAACGAGGACATCCCCGAATTCGATCTCATGGGTG
>JBDRCA010000134.1:0-5313 GCA_043822165.1 Candidatus Altarchaeota archaeon | reverse complement strand
CCCCGTGTTCGTGGCCTGCAGAGTAAACCACGGCGAAGGAGTTACGGCCATAGCCGACGCAGTCACTGCAATACGCGGCTCTCCGTTAACTGGTGACGAACAAAACAGGTTAATCACTGAATTCTTCTCCCCGTCCAAGATAATCGGAAGAAGGCAACCGGACTATCTCGTGCGAAAGGAAAACGTGCCCAATGGCACCGAACTCGCCGAATTGGGGAAACTGTTCGGCAGATACTATATGGACGTGCCGCCAGGCAGAGCACGCATCGACGCAACAGACAGGAGCACCAGGAATGCATACATAATATCGGGCAGAAGATACGCGCTTGAGCCTATACACCTAAGTACTAGAGGCGAGATCGAGTTTTTGGACAGGTACCAGGGGACTACGGAGCACGGCGTAAGGTTCTACTACGGCATTAGGGAGAGGTATTTGACTGTCGACCAGCTGGGTGAAGTAGTCGACGCGTACAAGACATCTGAGAGGCGGCCGCAGGACCGTGAGCTTCTCGGAGACAGGCTGGAGGACATATCGAGGCTTGCCAGGCAAGACAACATGTACGCCAAAGAAGTATTGCACCAGAGCCTGAAGGAACTCAGCTTCTTCGAAGTCGACGAAGCCAGATTCAGCGTCGCAGACGTAGACACGATGAGGGACAGAGTGCGCTCGGATGCGGCAGATGACGTACTCGTCGGCGAACTGGACGCTTTCATGGAGAGATACATTGGAGCAACGGACCCAGACTACCATCACTGCGACCCCAGGGATAATCAGTTGTTCAGGACAGACATGATTCGGACGCTGCGCCAGCTTCCTCACGAGATACCCTATGAGATGAGGGCTAATTGGGTTCACCCTACGGATCCTGTAGCGCAGAAGATTATGCCCAAATTGACCGCAAGCTTCGGGGATTACCCCACAAACCTGGGCGTTTTAAGGCATACTGCATCAAAACGTGCGATTGCAGGAGAGAGATTGACTGCGATAGCTGAGATTTGGGAGAGCCCTGACTCCACCCGCCTAGTCCACGTCCGCGACAGCTACTTCAACGAGGAAGAGTGCGCGAGAAGCTTTCGGAAGATGCCTGACGGGAGAATCGTCGGAATACACATGCTGGCTAATGTCGCAGAATTGGAGGGCTGGCAAGCAAACGGGGAAATGCTTGACCCGCCGACCAACTGGGCAGTAAGCGAGGAATACATGCAGTATAAAGAAGACCGACTAACAGCACACAGGATATTCTTCAGGCACCTGGGAGACGAAGACGTAATGATGCCATCGAGAAGACTCGGCAATAGTTCCCTCTGGGTCAGAGAGTTTGACCAGGGACTTATCGCAATAGACAAAAGGCCGGCACGAGACTACGCAAACTTTGGACACACACAATACCTCCAGGAATCATTCGGCAGGATACTGGCAGTAAACATAACAGGCGCCGCAAGCACGCTCGTCGGAACCGGAGACGAACTCTATAATCCCGAGCATCCAAGCCAGTTGCGCCAGAGTGATGCCACGAACTGTTATGGATTAGAAAGGTTGACGCGGCGAGTCACCTCGGAGCCAGGCCAGTACGCGATGGCTGCGATATATGAAACCGAAACCGAACTAATGTCAGGGATTATGGGAGCGAGAGAACAGGAACTAAGAGCGATCAGGGGCTCGCTTGTGAGTGGATTCACTGAATCCCAGAGGATAATGGAGGATGCTGTTCCCGCAATCATCGACGACGTCAATGCGAGCCTGTGTGACAGGCCCCGCAGCCAGCTTGCCGGCTTAGACTTTAACATGCCAAAGAAGATGCTTGTCGCAGTAGCACGCTTCATAAACCCGGAAAGAGAAGACGCGGGAGAGCTCTTCGACCGGCTTGTTAACATGGAGTACAGGGATGGTCGCAGAGTACTTAATCCGGATGATGCGGATGACGCCAGGGTGTTGAGGGTGTTGGATGGAGCAAGACACGGAGGCCTTTACGCGAGCGCGCAGGATACTGCCGCAGCATTCAGTTTGGAAACCGACCGGCTTGGCTCAGTCGGCAGGCACGTCATCGGTTCCGAGACTGGCGTCGAGAAAAGAACCGAATTGGTAGATGCATTAACGGTAGCATTGAGCGCGAACTCTGATGCAAGGGGCTCCGTAGTCGAAACGATTCAACGAGACGCCGGGTTCCCCACACTGGATTACGGCGAAAAATTGAGGAGGCTCAGGATGCTAAAGCTCAGGCAAGCCATCAATTCATCTCCTTTGAGGGAGATGTATGCCGTCGAAGACTACGCGAGAGAGTGTGCAGTATGCCAGAAACCAGTCCAAGGGGAAGACAGATTCATCGAGACGCTGCCTGAACGATTCCACGGATTGTTCTTCACTGAAGAAGACAGCCGGTTCTTCTACCAGACGGTACGGGACACCGTCAAATTCTCAGGATACAGGGAACTCGGATACTGCTAGTCTTACAGCAAACCCTTCTTGTAGGCTAATTCTGCGTTGAGTATTCCACCGCCCGCCGCCCCGCGAACGGTGTTGTGGGATAATCCAACGAACCTTATATCGAATACCTGGCACTCCCTCAGACGCCCGACTGTGACTGCCATGGCCTTGTCGTTGTCGCGGTCTTTGCGAGGCTGCGGCCGGTTAGCCTGGTCAACGTAGAGTATGGGCTGAGCCGGAGCCATAGGCAGGTCAAGCTTCTGAGGCTCGCTTTTGAAATCCGCCCAAATCTTCCTGATTTCCTCTAGAGACGGCTTCTTGCCTGCGAACGAAAGACTAACGCATGCAGTGTGGCCGTCTACTACTGGGACCCTGTTGCAGTGCGCCGTAATCTTGATTGACTCGTCGTTTACGAATTTGCCGTCCTTTATTTTCCCGAAAATCTTGCCCGGCTCCTTCTCGCTTTTCTCCTCTTCGCCGCCGATGTAGGGGACGATATTGTCGACCATGTCAAGGGAGGATACGCCAGGGTAGCCTGCCCCGGAAACCGCCTGCATGGTTGCTATGAACATCGAGGACACCGGGAAACCAGCCGCCCTTAGCGCGTGAACTGGAGTGATGTAGCTCTGAAGGCTGCAGTTAGGCTTCACCACGACGAAACCTTTCTTCCATCCGCGGTTCTTTTTCTGTACTGGGATGATTTCAAGGTGATCTGCGTTAATCTCGGGGATGAGCATTGGCACGTCCTGCGTCCACCTGTGAGCGGATGCATTCGAGAAAACTGGTATGCCTTCCTTGGCGTGCGCGTCTTCAAGGCCTCTTACAGCCTGTTTCTCCATCTCTAGCGCCGAGAAGACGAAATCGCATTCATCTTTAGCGTTTGCCGGATCATTGGCGTCGGCGACAACCAGGTTGCTGACCTTTCCCGGAATCCTGGAATTCATCTGCCAGCGGCCTGCTACCGCTTCCTCGTATGTTTTGCCCGCGCTCCTAGGGGAGGCGGCAGCGTAGGTTACGTTAAACCAGGGGTGATTCTCCAGCAATCGTATGTAGTTTTGCCCGACCATCCCGGTCGCACCCAATACACCAACGTTTAACTTGGCCATTTTTCGAATACCAACAACATTAGGTGAAGGAGATATAAAAACGTTTAAAGGCGAAACAATTCTACTTGTCGCCCATATGGTCTGGCAGCGGCGGATAGGAAGAAGAAGCCCTCGGATACTTCGCCCTAACAATGTCGCAGACCTGCGGCAACTCTATGTCTGCGCCGCCGTTCAAACGCTCAATCGCCCGCGGATAATTGCTCTTAGCTTCAGGGTCGAAGTAATCCCACTTGTCCATGACGTTCCCTCTCGCAAGAATCAAGCCGACGGCACAAAGCTCCTTGGGAGAACTCTCAATACTTCCCGGTAAAAATTCCCTGGGAAAATCATCCAACGGCTTCCCTGAAGAAGCAGACTCTGCTATCTTAATGAATGAATAATCCAGAGCCCGCTCGTGGAGTACGTCCTCGTTGAGGCACTCAACCCAAGAATACATTGCATCCCCAACAGGCATGCCTTTCGCGCTCAAACGCTGCTCCATGCCACCACCCCAAATCCTCGAAAGACCAGTGAACTGCTCCCGCCTCCGGGTCAGCTCGGCGACGCCTGCAGTGCCAGGAAACTTAGCAAGTGCCGTCTCAGCGAACGGCTTACCAGCCGCTAAATCAGCGTCCACTGAAGAGTATGCCAGAGAAAGCTGCTCGCATGCCTGCACCCCCGTCCAAAAGACGTGGAATACACTGCGCTCCAAGACAAGCGGGCGCAACGAGCCGCGAAGCTCTTCCTGGCCCGGCTCAGGGTGTTCTTGTATTAGCCGCCCCACGGCTTGCGTGAACTCGTCTTGCGGGCCCGCAACTATTATGTCGCAGGCGCACTCGAAGTTTTGGCAAGGCTTGTCGGATACAGCCCACGCAGGAACCACGTCATCCATTACCCGGGCGCTGGCCTGGGCGACGTTTATCGCCTTTGAATTAAGCTGCCCCCAGACCTCGTTAATCCTGTTGTCAGGGCCCAATTGAGCATAGGCCGCGTCACTTACCCCCACCTTAGGGGATGTTATCTCTTTTCCGCCGTTTGACTTGTATACGCTCATCTTTTAGATTTTTCCCTGGCTTCTTAGTTTTTTTAGGTCATATATTATTAGGACTCCTGCGAAAAAACTCTCGAAGTCGTCGGAGGCGCACTGCGGGAGCCCGCAGGCGACTATCCCGCCGGCTCTCTCGTGGAACCTCGCGGTCCTGAAAGCCGATAACCCTTCAGCCCGTGTTCTTGCAACGTTTTCCTGAAGTTCCGTTATGCCCCCTTTCTCCGCAGCCATGACAACGAACTCTATCGTATCCTCGTCCAGATCATCGGCAAGGCCCAACCGGGATAGAGTGTTTTTTCGCATCGCGTCTTCGAAGCGCCTCCTCGGCGCTTCTTCGGGCACGTATGGTCTGCCGTCAACAGGGCTCGACATAGTGTATAGTTCGTCCATTCTCGCGTATGCGAACGCATATTTCGCCTTCTCGGTGTCAAGCGCCCGGAATAGGACTTGTTTTAACGCGGGCTCGGAGAGGCCTACTCCTCCAAGGCAGGGTAGCGTGTTTATGTTCATGAGAAATATCGCATTCTTAGGTAGGCGCGGGTTTTCAGTAAAGTCACAGGCGTGGTCGTAGCTGAAGACGTCGACTTGTCCGTCTGAGTATTCAAGAATCTCCATTCTCGTGGGCTCTACCAGACGAGAGTATATGTCTGCGGGGTTTGCACCGGATTCTTTTTCGCGGAGGATTGTTTCGAAGAAGCCGTCTGAGAGCGCCCCGAACGTGCGCTGCGCATGATACCCTAAAAGGTTGCCGTTTC
>JBDRCA010000133.1:0-13053 GCA_043822165.1 Candidatus Altarchaeota archaeon | reverse complement strand
AAACTGGAGAAAAAAGACTATGTTCTAGGCAGGCGCCGTCGCAGGATGTCCTTTAAGCCTTTAACTTAAATTCATCTTCACTCAATTATTTATCGATGACTGACGAAGAACCATCCCCTAATCCTGAAGGGGGAGTCGGGGACATGGCGTCCCGGGCATTATACGCTGTACTCGGCTTAACCCTCATTCTCTTGTCTGCGGCAGCGGTTTATCTGCTCTACATCGGATACTACCTGGAAGTCGTCGCCGTCATGCTGCCTTCATGGCTTTTCTACATTCTGATAAACGACGTCCCGGAAGACCGGAAAACCCTCACAAAGATTCTTCGCCCATTAAACATACTGTTCACGCTACTCGCATGCTCCACCTTGATTGCGGTCATAATAGCCGGATTATATTTGTTGTTCATGCTCTTGGTTTTTCTCGGCAGAACCTTCGTTGGGATTATGAGTTATTCCCCACCAACATAACTCTAAATCTTAAACAATGTTGAAAAACGATAACTATTTATACTAATGTAATAAATTATTATTTACTAGTATTGTAAAACAATACTAATTTACAATACTCGGTGTGCAATCAAAGGAGGCTAAAATGACCGTACCCTGCTACATCTGCTGCGACTTGTGCACAAACTATGACGGGTGCAACAACCGTACCGGCTGCGACAGATGCGAACACAGCATGTACGGAGAATGCACACACCCCCGTTCTCCAGCCGCAAAATCATCAAGACTGTAAAACAACATCATTTATAAGTAATGCTTTACTACAACATACTACAATGCCCTTAAACGACGAACACCAAGACAACATAATAGAATTTCTCCAGAAAACCACGATGGGCGCATCAAGCACGGAAATAGCCAAAGCAGCCGGCATCTCCCGCCCAACACTCATAAAATACCTTGGAATCATGAAAGTCCAGGGAATCGTCGACTACAAAAAAATAGGCATGGCAAAACTATGGTACCTGCCAAGAGAACTGGAACTGCCCGACCTCCTGAAAGACAAAGACATACTATCCGTCCTCAAAAGAGACAAAAAAACAAGCGGAATAACACTGTTCGGCAGACCCAGAATAATCATCCCTGCAAGATTCATCTACGTCCTCACAACACTCCTAACCAAAAAACAACAAGAAGAAATATTCATGAAAATAACACTCCAACGCATAAAAGACTACGAAGAAGCAACAGACAAAATACTCGACGAATGCTCCCCAAAAGAAGTCGAGGAATTCATAAAACTCTGGGTGAGATACAGGATGAAAAACGGATGGGGAAGACTAAAAGACCTGAAACTAGACCACGACAACAAAAGGCTTTCAGTGACACTATACTACAGCGAAGTCGCCGACGCAGTCAAAACCTACTCCCCCACACCACCCAAAGAAGCAGCATGCAACCTACTCTCCGGAGTATTCCTAGGATTCATGCAAGGCGCATTCAAGAAAACCACCTTCACGTGCACGGAAAACACATGCACCGCAAAAAACGACGCATTCTGCCAATTCACAGTAAAACCCAAAAAATAGTTAATCCGCTCTCTCACGCCGTTTCTCTCTTCTTCGGGTTAACATCTCCTTCTCAACACTGTCAAAAACCCACGTTATAGGCTGGCTAACAGTTATCGGCCCGTGTTTTTGCGACAACGCAGTATAACACCTGCACTCAGAGACGCCATGTTCCTCGACAATCCGCTTCATACCGGCGAGCTTGACTTCATCACCGAATTTCTTCTCCTCGTGCATGCTCCTCGTCGCCTCGACCAAAGCCACCCCCTGCAAACCCATACTGTTCCTGAAAAAAAACACCAAATCCGGCTCAAGATTCGGGGCCCCCGGAAACAATTCACTCAACGGAATCTCCCTCTCAACACGCGTCACAGTCAAACCCTCCCGGCTAAGCCGATGCCTAAGAATCAACTCGACTTTCCCGAGCATCGCCGAGTGGCGCTCCTGCATGACATTCCTACCTGCTTTTTGAGGCGTGTCCGAGGCTGCGTCCTTGTCCAATAAGGGGCCTTGCGTCAGAAGCCGTGTTACCTCGTCGTCTGATAGCTCGAGAACCTTTTCGTCGGCGATGACTCTCTCCCGCCTTACAGGTTTTCCAGTACTCGGCGAATTTTCGGCTTCAGCCATCAAAGCCTCCAATTCCGCGTCGCTTATCCGCAATACAGAATCATCATCTTTTTCAGAAGCAGGGGTGATAGCAGGAACCTTTTTTTTCTTCCTCTTAGTCACCGTTGCTTACCCCTAAAAGAAAAAAACTATTTCTCTTTGATGCTCTCTTTTATCTTCATGCCGAAGTGGCGGCCCGCGTCCTCAAGGTAGACTAACACTTCATCTCCTTCCTTTAGCCTTGATATGGAGACGGGTTTTCCTTTCTTGTTGACTAGGAGTATGGTTTCCGCGTTCTGGAGAAGAGTCGTTACTTTCTTGCCGTCCGCTTTTGCCTCAACCAGTATGAGCGGGCGCTTCTCGATTTTGCTTCTCCCCAGTATGAGCTTTCTCGTGTTTCCTTTCCAGTCTACGGCCAATACTTCGTCTCCGGCGGACAGGTCGCTTAAGTACTTGGTTTTGCCTTCCGGGACGCGGGCGTATGCGTGTACGGGTCCTGCGTTGACCCTGAATGGGCGGGAAGCTACGTATTCTGTCTCCAATGTTTCGCTGTGCACGAGGAAAAGCGCGTTTGATTGTGAGCCGACCAGCATTCCTTCGCCTAACTTGAACATGCTGGCGGTGTCGACGCAGACACGGTCGCCCATGCCGACTGGTTCTAGTCTCGTTATTTCCGCCGTTGATAGAGTCAGTTTTTCGGATGACATTTCCTCTACAGTATCCCTTACTTTTTTTATCGTATTAAAGTCGCCAGAGACAATGACGCCGTCGGCGCCAACTTCAAGTGTTTCTAGCGCGGTCTTGGCTTCCTTTTCGCTGGTTACTTCAACGATGATTTTCGCTCTTGCATCCTGGAGCGCCGCGATGATGTTTTCCAGGGGAATAACCTTCCAGTCCAGAGCGTTGACTATGACGTAGTCTGCTTTCCTGCCGTATTTGACAGCCTCCTGTTCGTCCTCCTTCGATTTTACTTCAACGTAAAAAGCGTTTTTGCCAAGGACGATGTCAGCGTCCTTTGACTCTGAGACAAGCTTCATCTTCCCCAGACTCCTCGCAGTCTTAACGTCCTCGCCCGCCACCAACACGGCATCCGCTCCGCTCTCCAATGCAGTGGTCACGAACTTTTTCCTCGCGTCCCAGCTTCCCGCCTTGTCGGCGCGAACCCACAACAACTTTTTCATGCTAACTTATTTTTAGGGCAAGTTAAATATTAATCCACAAAATGAGCGTAACCCGGAAAATCATGAATATACTAACAGGAAAAAACAAGACCTTCAAGCAGGTTATAGTGGTGCGCTCAGACCTTAAGCTCTCAAAGGGAAAGCTTGCCGCCCAAGTAGCCCACGCCGCCGTGACGGCTGCCGACAAAAGCCAGTTTAAGGCCGATTGGATGCGGGAAGGCCAGAAAAAGTCGGTGGTGAAATGCAAGAGCCTTGACGAGCTAATCTCCCTTAAGGAGCGCGCTGACAGAAAGAGGATTTCGACGGCGTTAATCGAGGATGCAGGGCACACGCAGATTCCTTCGGGGACGGTCACGTGTTTGGGAATCGGTCCTGCGAAAGAGGGCGAGATAGATGCTGTGACCGGGGGCTTAAAGCTTCTTTAACCCGTCTTAAGCGTGTTCGCAAGAAGAGTCTGGAATCTGTCCGCAGGTATTCTTTTCCCGCATAATCCCTCCTCGCAGGCATCAAAAGAGAGTCTCTCACCAAGCTTCATCGACTCAGCCTTGGTGAGAAAAAACGCGCGCTCAAAGTCGTCTACGAGCAGAATCTCCCGCCCGTCAACGTCGTAGCCGCTCACGTACTCCTCCGGCTTCAGAGTCCTGTCCCGTTCAATCGGGTATACTACGAGGCGGGTGTCGTCCGGGAAGGTTGCGTCAACGGATACTCCATACTGGCGGGTTTCAAGAAAATTCATGGCTTTTGCGGCCGTCACCATAGTGTCCTTCGGTTCCCTGTTGAGTGGACTCCTGATTATCCTCTTAATCATATTTTATTTATTGGCTGCGAATCATTTTAAGATGGCAAACCCCGTAAAATGGCTTGAAGACCATCCACTTCTCGCCTCGAATCTCGCAGTATTGTACGCCGGCGCCATATTCATTCTATCGTCCATGCCAAAGGTCCCAAAACCCCCAGGCCCCTGGTACACGAGCTTTCTCATACACTTCATAGAGTACCTGGGTTTCGGATTCATAGTGCTCATTGCAGTGCGAGGCAACAAGGCCGCCAAGAACCCGCTTGTCTTCGCGGTTGCAATCTGCATCCTGTACGCGTTCTCTGATGAAATCCACCAATACTTCGTCCCGGAAAGGGTCGCAGACATATGGGATGTCTTCTTCGACTCCATGGGCTCCGCCACAGGCGCAGCCGCCGCAAACACGCTGCGAAGAACCTAACTTTTTTTTATTTCTTAAAGAGAACCTAAAATATACTGTCATGAAACCCGTAATCCAGCTTGCGCTCGACTTCGTAGACCTTAAGCGCGCATTAAAGGTTGCAGGGGAGGCAGGCGACAGCGTTGACTGGGTGGAGGCTGGGACGCCGCTTATCAAGTCCGAGGGATTGGATGCCGTGCGGAGTCTGCGCGAGGCGTTCCCGAAGAAGACGATTGTCGCGGACATGAAGATTATGGATGCCGGCCGCGTCGAAGTCGAAGCAGCAGCAAAGGCGGGTGCAGACGTCGTGTGCGTTCTGGGGGCGGCGTGTGACTCGACGATTCGCGAGTGCGTTGAGGCGGGCGCGAACATGGGCTGCAAAATCATGGTGGATCTTATAAACGTCGCCGACCCCGTGGAACGGGCAAAAGAAGCCCAAGAGTTCGGGGCGGACTACGTTTCCATTCACACGTCCATCGACGATCAGATGCAGGCGAAGACTCCGTTCGACAAGCTGGCGTCCGTCGTCGAAGCTGTTAGCATCCCGGTTGCCGCGGCGGGCGGCTTGAACTCCGAATCGGCTGTTGACGCGGTTAATGCTGGTGCATCAATCATAATGGTGGGCGGCGCAATAGCCAAGGCAGAAGACCCCGGGAAGGCAGCCAAGAAAATCAGGGCTGCGGTAGACAAGAAGAAGAAATCAGAGACTAAATTGTTCAAAAGGTCAGTTGACGTTTTATCTGTTCTCTCGAAGGTTTCGACTGCCAACATTTCTGATGCCATGCATCACGCCGGAAGCTTGGACGGGCTTTATTTCGTCGCGCACGGCACCTGTATGGCTGGTCCAGCGTTCACTGTCCGGACGATGCCGGGGGACTGGGCCAAGACTGTTGAAGCAATAGATGCGGCTTCTCCAGGAGATGTAATCGTCGTCGACGCCGGCGGAGTGGGCCCGGCTGTCTGGGGCGAGCTTGCGACGGAGAGCGCGCTTCAGCGCAAGCTTGCGGGCGTTGTCGTAAACGGTGCGGTCAGGGATACGGGCGAGATAGCGAAGCTTGGTTTTCCGGTTTACTCCAGGATTATCTCCCCGACGTGCGGTGAGCCGAAGGGTTTGGGGGAGATGAACGTTCCCCTGAAGATTTCCGGCGTCTCGGTCAGGCCCGGCGACTGGATTGTCGGCGACGACGACGGAGTCATAGTAATCCCCAAAGAGAAGGCGGTCGAGATAGCTAACCGGGCCCAAGACGTCCTGGAGAAAGAGAACCGGCTTCGAAAAGAGATACGAGACGGCAGCAGCCTAGGCAAAGTAGCGAACCTTGCGAAATGGGAGAAAAAGTGAGGAGGATTGATGGACAATATTTCCATTAAAGGTGAGCTTAGGGCGCGTATTCTTGAGCGTCGTGATTCCTTGTCTTTTGGTGAGCGCTCGAAGTTGAGCGCCAGGGTTTTGACTAACCTTTTTCGCGTCCCGGAGTTTTCATCAGCTCAGACGGTCTTTTTTTTCGTGAATTTCAGGAGTGAAGTCGAGACTCTCCCGGGTATTCGCAGGGCGATTTCCGAGGGGAAAAAAGTTGCTGTTCCATATTGCGTCCTGGATGAGCGGGTGCTCCGTTTCGTTGAGATACGCGACTTTGAGAAGGATTTGATGGTCGACTCATACAATATCCTAGAGCCTCTCCCTTCTCTGAGAAGGAAGAGGGTTTTACCAGTATCTGCGGCGGATGTCGTGGTTTTCCCTGGAAGCGTCTTTGATTTGCGCGGCGGCAGGATGGGTTACGGTGCAGGCTACTACGACAAAACGTTCGCCGGCGTAAAGAAGAGGCCATTCATCGCTCTGGCCTTCGACTTCCAGGTTTTGCCTGCAGGCGAGTTCGTCCCAATGGCAGGCCACGACATACCAGTCCACAAAATCGTCACCGAAAAAAGGATAATCGAGTGCAGGCGCCTTCACTGAACAGTTTTATTCCTGCAGGCATCCAATAATAATACTAGTTATGGCCCTAACCCCCCATAAGCCCCGCCACCCAGACTTAAAAGACAAACTCCAGATAACCCGCGAGGACGGTAGAATACGCCTCAAGATAGATCCGTCCCTTGTCCCAGGAAGCGAAGACGTTCTGACACGACTCGACCATGCGAGCTCCCCTAACGCGCTCCGGGAACTCGGCCACGGAAACATAAGGGCTCTCATAGATCGTCTTGACGACGAGCACCGCCACCTCGAAGCCTCAGACGGCATGCAGGCTGAGCATAGAATAGTGGGGGATACAATAGCGGCGCTCACGACTTATTACGCGCAGAGTGCGGGGGATTCGCTGCCTAATCATCTTCGAAGTCACGTCGCATCCTCAGTCGACGAAGTCGCGGATTTATCTTTCGAAGCCTTGGAGGAGCCTAAGGGCGTGGGAGCTTTTGCGCGCGGCGTCCGTAACGCGTCTACCAGGGTTTTCTCCGGGGTGCGCGGCTTAAGGCCTGCCGCGAAAAAGACCATGCGAGACTTATCCCTCATCGGGGAGATAGAAAGGGGCGAATTCAAAAGAGACGAGTTTGAACGCCGGTTCGCTGCCGCAGGAGAACGAATGCCTCCGACAGAAAGAGAGCAGGAAATATCCCAGCTCCTCATGGAAGGTTCGGTCTCAGAGGCGAGGAAGACTGCTTCAGTAATAAGCGAGTTTTTCGAGGGGAAGCGGTCGTCGTACTCGTGGACAGGTCCGGATGAGACAGCGTTGAATGCAATCGACAGGGAGATTATTCCCGGCCTTAAATGGTATCAGCTAAACGGAGCCCAGACCGGGCTAACCCAGTCCGAGTACATGCGGGAACTCCTTGATGTCTACCATAACACGGAGTCCGGCATAAACCTCCGGCAAATAACATCTGGATTACGGTTCGACGCGCCTCTCATGCGCCATGTAAACACTGTTTTGGAACAACGTATCGGCGGCACATATGTCGTGCCGGCATACCAGTATCTGTCTCTTTGCAGGAACCAGGGTGACGTGGACAGGCTCTTCGATGCCATGTCTTCCGGCGGCTTGGGAAGCCGTGACTCGTTCAGGGAGGCGGCATCAAACCTCGATGACCTGCTTTTAAGACACAGGTCCGGGAGCGGTGATTTCGCGAAAAAACTCTACGACCGTGTTATGCCGCAGGCTCCTGACGAGGAACGGCAGACTGTAGCCGGCCAGCTGAAGAGAATGGACGGAATGCTCGAAGAATATCGTATGCGTCAGGGTGTGGAAAACAAACTGATGGGGCTTGACTCATACGCTGACTTCAAGGCTGTCGTACCCCTAGTCTTCAGAGTCGCGGACTCGGCAGACAGGTTCCAAGAGCTCTCCGGGATGACTGCTGAGGTGGCGGCTCTGACGCCGCGTCAGCGAGAGCTTTTCGAGAATGCTTTGACTGCAGGATACTTCCATGAAACAGACAGCCTAGATGAACTATTGTACACTGACCGTGACGGGATGCTTTTGACAGGCGTTTGCGCAGCCCATCCTGGGCGCGAAGCACAGGCTTTGAACGGACTCTTCGGCTTCATCGGGCAGGTAAAAGAACACTGGCACGCGAAGGTCGCCAGAGAGGCGATAGACGCAGAGCTCGCATCCGCATCCCCTGACTTGCCGGGAGTCTACGACAGATTCCTGCGCGTACGCGAAACCGCGGGCTCGTATCATCGCGGCAGCGCCCAGCCTCTTTTGGAGTCCGGGGTCTTGCGGGCTGGCATGGCCAACCCCGACGGCTTTCAGGGTGCAGTCGAGCATTATGCCGGGTTTTCCGCCCGCTTAAGCGAAGGATTCCCAGAGCTAAGCATCATGTATTCAATCGATAATAATGCCGGCCACGTCATAGAGGCGTTCGCGGATAACCCGCAGGCCCAGGAGTTGTCTGATAAACTCGTAGGCTACCTTCAGCGCGTTACCTCACCCACTGGTCTTGGCAATCCTTCGTACGCACTAAACTCGTGCGTCTACGGCGGCGGTTACGCTACAGACAAGTCCATCCTTGCAGGAGCAGTCTTGGCTTACAACGCTTCTGGGAGGGATATGGGTGTCTTGGATGCTGTATTGGACGGAGTCCCGACTCCTGACGCGTCTCAAAAGGATTATCTCGCCGAGCTTAGATTCCACGTGAACTCGACGATCGCGCTCACGTACGCTCTTGCAGGAAACCCGAATCTTCCTGGAATGCTAGCTCACGTGCACGCGAACTCCCGCCGATTAGGGGAAACATTCAAGGACACGACTATCGCCGTGCCCTCCGCGGTCGCAGGCCGAAGTTCAACAAATGCGTCTGTCCTCGAGGTTATCGCTTCTTCGGTCGGCAGGGAAGGCTCCCTCGACGACTTCACCCACATAGTCGACACAGCAGCCGCGGTAATCGATAACAGAATTGGAGACGGTGGAGGCACAGGATATGTTCCCCAGAGGCTGGGAAAAATCATATATCATACGGGGGATGCTGCTTCCGCCAGAAAATGCGTGGACTGGTTCGCGGAAGACGAGAACAGGATCATGCTTCTCAACCAGGACTTCTACCCTAACACGATAACTGCATACAATGGCGGCGGCGGAGTCGGCGCATTCCTGGCTCTCGGCTCAAGGATAATGGATGCAGCCACGGAAAGTCCACAAGCCTCCGTGAAAGACAGAATGCCCGAGACTGCAGCACTTATCCAGTGCGTGGAAGTGCCTGCTGAAGAGTCTGCTCCCGCCATGGAAGAGCGGATTCTGGGAGTGGTATCGGCAGTAAGATTCTTTGAAGTCGAGACTATGATGGCGGATTCGTCCGGTGATTTGTCCAAAAACTTTTTTGAGTCATTTTGCAGGGACTCCAAACACAGGAAGTCTGACGTCGAGACTCCTGAAGCTCTCATCGAGGCGGCTGAACGGCTCCTTGAGGTGCCTCGCATGTTCGTGCGGGGAGGTCACGCCGACTTGGCGGCGACGATGCTGCACGAGCCTGAAAGAGTTGCGGAAAAGATTATCGGGCACAGGACTCCCGCGTCTGGCCAGGACACAGATGAGTCGGAGGCTTTGCAGCGCGAACTCAAGGTAGAGGTCGGCCGCAAGCTTCTCGCAGTCGCCGACTACTGCACTGAAAGAGGCTTCACAGGAAAAGACAAAAGACTGGTCTTAACCGATCTTGTGCGCTACGGCAATCTTTTATCCGATTCGACGAGTGTTGTCGAGGTCAGCAGGGAGGTCGCGGATTTGCAGGTGAACCTAGTCGAGTCTGGTTTGTCTGATATTTCCGGGCATATACGGTCTGCTACATCTGCGTTGTCTGGTGAGATGTCTTCTCACTCCGAGATAACCTCTGTTGGGGCAGAACTGATGGCGGTGGCAGGCAGGATAAACGAGCAGGGTTTGTCTGATAACTTCAAGATGGTCATGTCGTCTGTTCCTAGATTGGCTGCGAAAGTAACGGGGCCCGCGACCGTGACTCAAATCGGCGAATTATTAGTCTCAGAGTGCGCGTCTCTTCCGTCTGATGCCTACCGCGAAGACGGGATACGGGCGTTAACAGGTCATATTGGGCACTTGAAGCCCGGTTCGTTGGCGGAAGTTCGGGCTGGACTCTCAAATGTCAGGACGAATCTTGTCGAATACAAGCCTTACTTGGACGAGCAGGACGGGCAGCTTAATAGGTTGCCCAAGTTTTCGTTTATACCTTGCACTGATGCGCAGAACAGGCTTCTTACGCAGCCGACTGAGTCGCTTAGGCTATTGAGGGCCGCTAATTATCCTCCCGCATTTGTGCTGGGGGTTGCGGGGGCGTTTGAGCCCGGGGAACTTTCGCCCGAGCTTGCAGGCAGGCTTGTCGAGTCATTGCCGAGGAACTGCGAGGTCGTGAAAGATGAATACAATCTGGAGTACTGCACGTCTTACATAAATGCGGACCGGGATGCCCAGACTGCGATACTATCCGGGGTTCTTACGAGGTTCCCCCCGCTTAATAGGGGAGAAGACGAGGAACTCTTAAATGTCATGTGCCTTGCGGACTCTTTGTCGTCGGTGGGCTTCTCCGATAGAGTTCTGACTCAACTAGGCGGCGGACACGAGTCATTCACGGATTTTGCGGCAGCCGTCAGGGAAGACGCAGTCCAAGTCATGAGCGCAAGCTATCCTGCGCAGCTTTTGAGGAAGCAGAAGCCTGAGGACTTGACGAGGTTCGTTAGCGTTTACTCGACTTATGAAAAGACTATGCACCACTTCAATGACGCCGACAAGATTCCTGCCATGAGGGCTATCGCAGTCGTCGAGCTTCTCGGCAAAGAGGAGGAATTCAAAAGAAACGACTTCGAGCTTTTAAGGACTCTCATTGACGGCGCGCAATCATATTTCCCAAAGGAGGATGAACGGGAGGCTTGTGTCGCATACCTTAATGCGAGGGCGGAAAACAAGGAAGTCTTGGCTGTTCTGCCCCCGGAAGAATACTCTGACGCTGAGCGCGCGAGAGTGCTCGCAGCCTTCAACAACCCCAACCACAAACTCGACTACACCCTGCAAGATGTTTGCATGGAAGACCGCTTAAACAGCACTCGAAGGCTTCTCGAAGACCTCTTCTTTAAACGCCACTTCAGCAGAGCCCTCCAAGACATGGAGGCCCTACACCCCGAACAAGAAAACCCGATGGGAGAGCTCGCCAAACGATGGCAGGAAGTAAACAAGAGAAAGCTTCCATACGACGTCGCAGTAGAGCAACTCCGGGAAGCCAATGCTCCGCGAGACGAGGCCGCCGGCGAACCAAAGAAGAAGGGCGGTAAAAAGCGCAAGAGAAAGGTTCCTGCAGACGTCCAAGCCGCGGCAGACGAACTGAAAGCCTCAGTCGCAGACCTTCCCCCAGAGCGCCAGGTAACTCAGCTCACGGCGCGCGCCCAACCAATGGCAGAGGAGCTCTCAGTCATCGAGGGCGAACAGAACAGGTGCAGGACATGGGAGGGTATTCGAAGCATCGGCGTCAAATACGAAGGCAAAATAGACGCGTTAGCCGAGACGATAGACGGATACCGTTCCGAGCTCGGCCGCCAAGAAAATGCGCCCGTAATCGAGGAGCTCGGTTTTGCATTCCACGAATCATTCGGCGGAGACAAAGTATACTTGGGAGACGTCGGCATGCTGTCCCAGGCAGTAGACGACGCCCTCGCGCAAGGCACGATGAAAGGAAGGGAAACACAGTTGAAATCACTGCAGCAAACAATAGGAAACCTACAGAAGGCATACATTGACGCCGAAAACTATATGACCGGGCTCGTCCCCACGCTTACTGAAACCCTTGGAATGCTCGAGAAAAAAAGAGAGGCTGTCCGAGGCCTTGAAGGGAGAATCACGGGTGTGTCCGGCTTCGATGAAGCATTAACGGCAGTCGGGGAATTCGACTCAAGACTTGCGGCTCACGTATCATCCCGCGTGAACGACGAGCAGGTGCCTCCCGAGCAAAGACGCGCATTCCTGGGTCAAGTCCTCACCGAATACGAGGACTCATCCGCCATAGCAGACATACAAAGCGTGATAGGCGCGATAACGGCCGACAGCGGCGTCAAGGCCGCGGAGCCTACAATCTACACGTACGGCAACGAACAAAGATTCTCGGAGATGCTCTTGTCGATGAGGGGTCAGTGCTGCGATTACCGGACAAGCCACAACAGCATAGGAAACAGCCCCTACAACGTTGCATTGACTGATTCCCTCCGTAATCTGGTGGTCGGCAAAGACCGGCACGGCACCCCCCGTGTCGACACAGTATTATATCTTTCAAGAGTCGAATTGGAGGGGAAGGAGAGGGCGTGCCTGGTAACTGACCCTGCGTACGTGCCGGATGGTTCGCCGCTGTCTTGGGGTAAAATAGAGGGTCACCTGCGCTACGCCATGGAAACCGCTGATGCGACTGGTCTTCCCCTGATCATACCTTCGCTTCCCACCGAGCACAATCTCAAGGAGAATATAAGGAAATTCGAGGAAATGCAGGACGCGGAAGAAGCTCCATTCGAGGAGAAAGACGCGAAAGTGCGTGTCCTCCCCAGCCCAAGCGGGGGAGTATACTGTGAGGCAGTCGCATTCACAAGCTACGAAGAGCAGGCGGTCTTGGACACGAAAGCCCACGTCTACATGCCGAGGGCGGCGTGAGAGTCTTAGAGTTCAATGGTAAGCTCAGTCTTCTTCAAAGCTTTCACAAGCTTTGCTTCGGGTATGCCTTTCTCAGCCCCTTCGCGGAATCTTGAGACGATTTCCGCGTCAGATAATCCGTCGCTTCTCGCCTTCCTGACCTGCGCAAGTATCGCCTCTATATCACTCATCCTCGCGTATAACTGGTCTCCCACAAGCCTTAATCTCTCGGCATCCTCTACCGCCTTCTCCAGGGCTTTCTCCTGGTCTGCGAGCCTTTTCTCGAGTTTGCCCTTCTCTTTCTCGTATTTTGAGTCGAAGGCCTGCTTTTTGCCGGAAAGCTCCCGGGCGGAAAAGTATTCGTCGACCGCATCATTGAAGGAGTCGAAAGCCTTCGACGATGCGGCCTCGTAGACCTGCAAGTCCAAGGCGACAACGTCTATGGG
>JBDRCA010000132.1:0-16652 GCA_043822165.1 Candidatus Altarchaeota archaeon | reverse complement strand
AGTATCCCCGATTGCTCTCCCGCTTCCTGTTTACCATGCATATTATCCGCTGCTTCTCGCGCACTTCGGCGCCGCGCTTCAGATTACCGATCGAGACCGCGCTCCTATAATTCATGCGCTCACGGATAATCTTTCCCATGTTGTCGTATTTGGCCGTGAAACACGCCAGAAAATCCTCCATGTCCCCGTCACACGTCGACTTGCCTGAAACATCAGTCGCGTCCAAAACTTCAAGCCGCGACTCCAAATCCCTGGCATAAACCGTCCTGCCCCTCTCAACCTTAACACACGTCTTCCCTGGCTCGACGATCTCGGCGGCAGCGCACTCAATCTCCTCCTCCTCGGAAATGAAACGCTCCAGGAAATCATCGGTTATAAGCCACACGTCCTCGCGCCTGGCTTCGGCTACAAGCTCGTCCAAGTCAATGCTTTTCGAGACAATCTTTTCAAAGCAGACCGAAGACGCCACCAACCCCTCATCGGAAAGCCTCTTTGAGACCCTCCGCTTTTCCTCATCCAACGTCAAAACCACCCCAAACAACAGGAAGCCCTTAAAAACAGGCTACCATGAACTATTGGAAAAAGAAAATAAATATGATTCAATAAAACACGGTTTTTATGTCTCCACCCGCCCATAGTTAACACAATATGAGCAGGATAGACACTCAGCGCGTTAAACGAATGGTTGATAGAAGCCAGCACCGCGAGAGAGGAGCATAGGGGTAGATCCCCTGCAAGAGCTTGAACGCGACATGGTTTTCAGTGGATTGGAGCGGAATCGACACGTGCATTTGCCGGAGCCGTTAAGGGTTTACGGAGAACATAAGACGCCATGCTACGCAAGCCCCAGCCCCGGCGAAGACATCTCGGCTGCGGCGCCGTTGAGAAGCAATCAAAGACATCTTGTTGGCGCGACCCTGGTGCTGGCCATGGCCGCAGTACTGGCAAGCGGGTGCGCGGGAGGAGACGGCTCCGCCCCGAAACCGAGTCAGAATGTTCCCCAGGCCGTGCAAGAGGCTGGAGACACCGTACGGGAGATTAATGTCGGGGGCAGAGCATCCGAGAGGAAGTCTGACTACATCCAGATCCGCAATCTTAGGAATTCAGGTCTTCTTAAGCCGGGAGAAAAAGCCCTGCAGTTTGGAGACGTCTGGATCGCGCCGCGCGAGGAACCGGACTGGCACGATAAATTGAGGAAAAACACGATATCCGAGATGACGTCCGGGAAAACCCTTTACAGTGAGAGAGACATCCAAAGAGCCATGATAGAAGACGCCATAGCCGAAGCGAAAGGAGAGACTCCCAGAGACAGGAGGCCTGAAGTGGGCCTGGAAAACATTAACATGCTGGAAAAAAACCTCGGCACTAAACTATTCAATGAAATCTTCGACAAAGTCGGGCAAACGCAACGCCAGAAATAAGAGCGCACGAGTTGATTACTCAAGCACTCCGGGCTTTATGTAGTCCCCGTGTTTTTCCTGCGCCTCTTTTAGCCTTTCTTCCTGGTCTGCCAGCGCCTTCGTAAGCTTTGCCGGAACATCAGGTACTTTAGCGTAAACCTCCTTCATCCGCTCGATTTTCGCGAGAAGGTGCGGGACGCGGATTGTGAACTGTGCGTCATAATCTTCCTGACTGTAGTCTTTATCTAAGACTTCTTTGAATAATCTCGCCAAGTCCGCGTATTTCGGGATGAATCCTACCGGCGTCTCTATTGCATCGAGTTCCCCGTGCACGCGGGCGGCCATCCACTTCAGCCACACGCGCTTGTCCGCGATGGCGTTCAAGTATTTTCCGTCCTTGCCCTTCAAAAAATAGTTTGAGCCGAAGATGAGCGGAGGATTGTCTGCTCGTTCTCCGAATTCCAGGTTCATGTTGATGTATTTTGACAGTGGCACGGACAGAAAGTCCATGTTGGACATTATATTGAATTTGCGGACTCCTTCTTGACCTAGCGTTGCCGCCGTCGTCTCGGATTCGAGTGTTGAGCCGATTGTGAGTACTCCATGGTCCCAGTCGAAGGACTGGACTACGGGAACAGATGTGTCCGAGTCTCTTCCGCCGTAGATTAGGCCGCCCAAGGCAACGCCTTCGGGGTCGTCGATCTTCGGGTCCATGTTCTCAAGGGTTGATATCGCTATCGTGTATCTCGCGTTCTTGTGTGATGCAGTCACTTCCTTTCCGTCCGGGCCAGTCTTTCCCTTAGTCCAGTCCCCGGAATGGTTGACGCCTTCAGTCGGCTCGCTTCTTCCGTCTCCGAGCCAGCGGGCGTTGCCTGTTTCGTCTATCAACACGTTCGAGAATATTACTTCTCCGGGAGAGGTTAATGCATTGAATATCGTGGGGTCTCCTTCCGCGTTAACGTCTTGTATTATGCCGAACATTCCTTTCTCGACGTTTGCGGCCATCGCTTTTCCGTTGACTATCCTGAAGTACGCTATGTCATCTCCGACTATCGTTTCGCCGGGAACCATGGCAGTCGAAGTCTTGCCGCACGCTGAAGGGTAAGCGCCCGCGAAGTAAGTGACCCGGTCAGAGGAGCCGTGAACCCCCATTATGAACATGTGCTCGCAAAGCCAGTCCGACTTTGAAGCCTCATATATTGCAAGGCGCATCGCGTGTTTCTTGGGCCCTATGCTGTTTCCGCCGTACTGGTTGTTAGCCGAATAAACTGTTGAGCCGTCAAGGTCTATGTAGACCCGGCGCTTTTCAAGATTGGCGGAGCATTTCGCCTCCGTCAGCTCGCCTTGGCTGTGGATGAACCTGAAGAATTCGTCAGAGCCTTGTAGTTTTTTCATTTCCTCGTAGCCTGGGCGGAATAGGAGTAGTTCATTGTGGCACACGTATGCCGAGTCAGTTAATTGGATGCATGGTATCGAGAAGATGCTTCCCGGGGGTGCGAGAGTGCGGAAGAGCACGTACATTTCCCGGCCTTCCATGATGCCGGCTAAGACATCGTGGATTTCCGATAATCCTTCCTCCCGGTCCATGGTGTTTATGTTCTTGCTTATGGATTCTCCGGGCGATAACAGTATCTTGGTGTTTGCCTTGTCGCGTGCCTGGTCAAGGTAGTTGTCGAAGTGGATTGTGTGGCCTTCGGTTGCGAGCCTTTTTTCCTCGCCGTTTATGACGGCTGCTTCGGCCAAGTATGCTAAGTCTTCTGGGGAGTCATCGCACATGAACACACTCTCAGGATTCAAGTGTTCGACGTATTTTGCGACAAGCTCTATTACGTGAGGGTTTTTCAGTTCTTTGAGTTTAGCGAGGTTTTCAGCAGATGTTTTCTCCGTTAGTACCTTAGGTGCGTTTAATGAAGCCATTTTAAAGTGATTAGAAGGCGTTAAGCAGTTATCGCGTTTATGACACCATCTTGACCCGGCCGGGAGGTGACTTTGACCTTGATTTCCTTCCCGTCAGGCGTCTTAGCAGACAGTAGTGCGCCCTTCGTGATTATCTTTCTGCGGGTGTAGTCGCGGTTCGCGGGATTGTCTTCGAGACCAGTCACATCGCAGGAAACATTCTTTCCGTCGATTACGACATTTACTTTGTTTCCGGCCAAGAGCTTTATCTTCTCGCCACCACCCTTGGTTTTGAGTTTTTTCTGTTTTTTCTCCTGAATCTGCGTTTCACTGAATACTCGTCCAGTGTGTATCTTCCTCTTCTTCCTAGCCTTAGTTACTTTCCCGTGATACATTTTATTCTCTACATATAGAGTTTTTGTTTTATAAATAGACTAGTTTACCGGAAACCCCGGTTACCCGACAATAAACCGGCTAAAACACGCTTTGCTCCCGTTTATCCGGGGTAGTGTGTTTTTTTGCCGAATTTTTTGTAGGTGAACGTCTTCCCTTGGTTCGAAAGCTTCCGTATCCATTCGACGTCCTCACTGTGGGAGTCGGTTGTGTATCGGATTATTTCTCCTCCTTCGCGCCAGATGAATTCAGCCATCTGCATCACCTCAATTAAGTTCCTAGAAGTGGTAGGGGGTGCATTAAATCCATGCAGACTATTCCGTTTTATGAGAAGTTGCTGGAATCTGTTTTGGCCCCAACCATCAACCAACTTCTATAGTAACTGCAATATATTAGTATTTCATCCTATAAAAAGCATTTTTATAGGGGAGCCCGCGGAAAGTCGGCGTGGAAACGCCGCCAAGACACGATAATAGTGGGGTGGGGCCTGCCAGAATTTTTTTGTCCGTTAAACGGCAGGTGTGTAATCCAACCATATCCTTGTAGCAGAGGTGTTTTTCGGATTGATTTTAGATAAAGCCCCACCCGTAAAGTGTATACGAATTATACTATAAAAACGTTGCGGTGCGCAAAATCATGGAAAATCCGCGGTTTTTTATAATTTTTAGTTGATTAATCCCCTTTTTATTATTATGGTAATGCACCGAAAGCTAAGTCTTGGAGCCCAGAAGCCTGTTAAGGAATCAGACGAGTACACTGGATTTAGGTCGCTTCTTGAATCTGCCGGCGTGGAGGCAAAACTTGTTGATAGTGCGTTCCAAGATTTCAGGGGGCCGAGTGATAGCTGCACTACCCGTAATCTCGGTAAAGCATGTGCTTTTTTCGGTCATCTTTTCGCCGAACCTCGTATACGCGAGCCTTCTGGAGATGTTTTTACGGCTGTTTACCCGCTTGTCGCCGAGTCGGTAAGGTACGGTAGGGATTTGTCTTCTGGTCTGTGGACTTTCGGCGAGGCCGTCAGGGATTCGGAGGATCCGTTGGGTTTGTGCAGGAATCTTTCGGGGATTGTTGATTCCGGTGATTTGCTACTTCAGATCAGTGATGTGTGGAGTGGAGATGATGTTCCCCCTGAGAGGGCTAGGCGGTGTTTGGAGGGTTTGTGCAGTCGACGTGGTCAGGCTCTTTTAGGCCATTTCGTTCACGAGCCGATGGTCAGGGAGACTTTCCTGCGTTTTTCGGCCAAGTATCCGCAGGACTTGGAGGCCAAGCTTAATTATGACGCAACTGTTGCGGACAACCATAACATGCCTCCGGCAGATAAGGCCAAGAGGCTTATGAGCCATGGCGACATGATTTCATTAAGCGTTCATTACGGCGTCGGTATTGTGGGTGTTGGACCGTCTTCTGAGACGCATGAGGGTATTGAGCGAAGGATAGGTTTGGAGGGGGAATATGATGGTGTTCGGAAGCGGATTGTGCCTGCCACGATGGTTCAGATGAGCGATGATGCTCCGTATGAGTTGATTCTTCCGCAGGTTAGCCGTGAGATTTTGGGTGGTGAGATGCCTCCTTTGGGTGCGGGTGTCGACCCGATGAGGCTTGTCGCATGGCACATGTTCGACCAGGGTTTCAGTGATTGCATCGTCAGGGTTCAGGGGGATGCGAGATTCGAGGACAAGGACGTGCTTTTGTCCGAGGCTTCAAGAGTAAAACTCAAGTTCATGCCGGGCAGGGAGGAGAGAATAGTTGCAGTTAGAAGCCCTGATGACTTGCCGAAGATGGGTTACCTGCGGGTCAGGGACAAAAAGCTTGCGGCTCTTGTTCTTTTGAGCGCGGACTCTGAGAGGAAGCACATCGCGGATGATGACGAGTTCTGCGTGTTCAAGTGGGATAAGGGAGACAGAGAGCTGACGCTTGAGTGGATGCGCTTCAAGCACGTGAAAGACGCGAACCCCAACGCGGTGCTGGGGCATATACGCTCGCTTGGCAGGGATTGGAGTAGGATAAAAATCGGCGTTAAGGGAGGGGATAGTTAGGCGAACAGGTTTCTTGTTTCTGCTATCACGTAGTTGAAGACTTGTTCGCCGTTTTCATATACTGGTTTCCCGTTTATGTCGCGGCGTGTGGCTCCTCTAAGAAGCCTCTCACATTGTTGTGGCGTTACTTTTTCCAGGTGTCTTGCCAGGTAGTCTATGATCGTAGGGTCTACTGACACCCGTGATACTCCCATGCCTCTAAGAAGCAGAAGCGAGTGTGGGTCTTCTGCCATGGGACCGCATACTTCGGGTTCTATTCCTCGTTGGAGGCATTCGACAACAATATTGTTTAGTAGTAGGAGCGCTTTAGGGTCCATGGCGTTTAGGCGCGGGTCTAGGCGGCTTTGGATTCCTAGTGCGTCTTTGGTTACGTCGCTTGACCCGATGCCTACGTCGTCTACGCCCCATATGCAGTGTGATATGTTTTCGAGAGCGGTTCTTCCCTCGATCATCACTTTTCTGCCGAATACTCCGTCTACTCCGAATTCGTGTTCCGCGAGGCCGCAGTAGTGGTAGTATCTGCACAGGTGTTCTCCGGTTTCTATGGAGGGTAGTTCAATGTATACCTTGAATTTTCGGTTTGGTGGTTCATTGTCGTTTCTGAAGTCGTAGGGGTGAACGTCCTTTATCGCGTGGACTACTCCTTTCATGATGGCGAGCATGAAGTCTTCAGGGTGTCGCATGAGAAGGTCTATGCCCATGGGAATCTCATTGATGTCGATGCCTTGTTCCGCCTGTAGGCGTTTTAGTGCGTTGCCGGTGAGTGGCGGCATCTTAAGAGGGGTGAAGTCCGGCAGCCTGAATGTGAGTGGTCCTTGCGGGCTTGTCCATCCCCTCTCCCACATCTCCATTGCCTTGCGAGCTCTTCGGTGGTATATGGCTTCGAGTCTTCTGCGGGATACGTCGTCTCCTAGGACGAGCCAGTCTGTGTTTCCGAGGTGATACATGTCGATTTCAAGCCGTATAAGCCCTATGCCGTAGGGTCTTGCAGCGCGTGCCGCGTTGAATGATTCCTCGTCTATGAACTGGAGCGTTCCCCCGAGATACATTTTCGACTGGTCGTCTTTCATGGTAACTATGCCGCCGTGTTTTCCTATTTTTGGCTGGATCACCGGATTTTTTTCTGAAATCCCGTATGCTTTGACCGCCTCGGGTGTGGGGTCGACTAGAACCACCATGTGAGTGTTTTCAGGTTGATCGTCCAGCAGAATCTTGCTGTCAGGCTGCAGAACCTGCGGGAGGTTGTGGAATCCTCCGGCAAGAGGGAGCCCTATAGCCTTCGCGACGATTTTTTCGTGTGCGAGCCGGCTTACTTCCTCCACTGCAAGCACTCCCCTGACGCCCATTGTCTTAAGCAGGGGTATGGACGTTAAGGGGGGCACTTTCTCGCAGACTACAACAGAGCCAGGGGGTATCTCGGGCATGTTTTGGGATGCCGGGCCTGCGAGCACGCTAAGAACTTTTTTCTTCGATGGTTCGACTAGATCTGAGCGTGATTTCTCGTAGTCGTAATTCGCAGCGAAGTCGAGCGCGAGTTCAGCGTTAGGCACATTCGGCACGCATTTCGCGGAAGTCTCTATGTGCTCCACTGCCCGGTCTATGAGCCCGAAGTGTATGTTTCTTTCGGCGCGGAGTTCTTGCATGGCGTATACTTGGGGGGGGTTGCCTCTCACCGCGCTTGCAACTGCCCTGCTGAATCCGACTCCAGAAACCATGTGTTGTATGCCTATTTCCCCGTGCACGAGGTCGTCGAACAGGCCTGCCGCGAGTTCGCTTACTTCGTCTGGATTTGATGATTCACTTCGTATTTTGTCGACGAGCTTGCTTGACTCAGGGGTCTTTGGAGTTAAGTAACCGTGGAGAATCCTAAGGGCCGCTAAACACGTGTCGACTGTTCCGGCCTGGCATTGCGCACTCACCATGTTGACGGCGATTGCCGCGCAACTACGGTTGAACTCGTCATACAGTATCTGACGCGCATCCTCCAATCTTTTCACCTCATTTACTGCGTAGATTGAAGTAACTGTATGTCCTCTTGATTCGCTCTCGACTTCAGGGAGCATGAAGGGAGTGGCCATGCAGACTGTGCCGGTTCTTGTGCCTGGGAACCTGCTAAACACGACTTCCCTGCACTGGTTGGCGTACTCTCCAGCCCGGTCCTTTACTTTCCTTGTGGGATCGGGCGTTGCTACGGACATGGACGGCTCGACTACAGAGCCTCTCTTAGCCATGCGGATGTAATCCCTTGCAGTCCTCCCGGACTGGACGCCGAAATTGTCTTCGTGTGCGAGCTCGATGGCTTGGACTGCCCTGGTGCCGCCTCTCCCCGTGCCCCTCAAGCATAGCTGGCCTATGTTTCTGACGCCGCCCGCCATGCCCGCGACTTTCATCAGTATAGTATAAGCAAGGTTGCCTCCTGCGGGAACAAGATTATCCACTGATATACCGACGGATAGATTATCCCCCTTATCGGGCTGGCCGGCTATATCCCAGATTCTCTTCATCATATCCGATGGCTGAGCGTGAAGCCTGCCTCTTTTATCCTCGCTCGTAAAGTCGAGCGTGACGGTACGCTCCTCCACTTTATCGCTGGCGGATGCAACCTTCCTGTGGATTTCCTTTGCCATATCCCGTTAATTATACGGGAAAAACGGGTAAATAAGCCTTGACGGATGTATTTTTAGTGTCTAAACTGCTTTAGTTAAAATAGTATGACTAAGCGGAGAAGCATGCTACCCCGTAGAAGACTGACTGAAGAAGAAAGGATACAAAGACAGCTCGCTGACAAAGCAAGGACCGCATACACGCAGCTTCCGGAGTACCGCCTGCTCGAGGAAGTCTTAACGACTGCGGGAGTGCCGGAACACGTGGCATACCAGGGCTCAAAGAGGATTGCCAGCAACAATACGGAAGTCGCCAAGCGAAATTTCACCGTAGCCGCAGAGTTTTTCTCGCATCTTTTCGCAGAGCCTGCCATAAGGGAGGACCCGAATGCGCTTTTCAGCGCAGTCATGCCACTTGTTGCAGAACCGATATCAAACGGAGGCGACGTGCGCAACGGATTGTGGGCTTTCTCGCAGGCAGTAAGAGACAGTGAGGACCCCCGTGGATTGTGCGCTGGCTTATCCCAGATAAAGGAGTTAAACCTCGTTAAAACAGGGATGACTCACGTGACTTCCGTCTGGAGCGATGTGCACGTTGACCCGGATACTGCACGGCAGAGCCTGGAGGTTTTGTCAAGGCCGGAGACCCGCGCAATCCTTGACAGGTACCTTACGAAGGGCCCGTTATGGGAGAGTTTCCTCAAGGCTGCCGCGCTACACCCCAACGACGTCTTAGTCCGCTTAGAATACGACAGAGCCATAGCCGAGGGAAGGCTCGACAACCCAGTTAAGGCAGCGGAAAAACTAATGCAGGCAGGAGACATGGTCAACGTGAGCATTCTTCCGACGACGGGGCTTGTTGGCGTTGGACCGTCGTCTAAGGGTCACAAGCTCATTGAAGAGGAGGCGGGACTTGCCGGCGATTTCGCCGAAGTGCGAGACAGGATTATCCCTGCAACGCTCATTCAGCCTGACGCAGAGTCTGCTTACGAGCTTATCTTGCCGCCCATGAAGGTTGGTTATCTCGGGGATGAGAGGCTTCCTTTAACGTTTCATTTCAATCCCCTGATGCTTGTCGCTGCCCACATGGGCGAGCTTGGTTTCCCGGATTTTGTGGTGAGGGTTCAGGGCTTTGACGAGTTCATGACAAGGGATGTTTCCTTGTCGCAGGCTTCGTTGCCGGGTGAAGCCGTAGAAAGTGAGGAGTCATTTGCCAGAAAGATTGATTCGCCCGACGAGTTGATGAGGCACGGATACTTGAGGGTGAGACAAGGAGACCTTGCGAATCTCGCCCTTTTGAGCGTTGACGCGGAGAAAAAGCACATAAGCCAGGGAGATACATTCTGCCCCTACCGGTGGGACAGTCAAGGAAGGACTCTGCAGCTTGGGTGGAGCAGGACCAAGCACGTGATTGACGCCGACCCCAAGGCAGTCTACGAGCACGTGAAGTCCCGGAGGGGCCCGTGGGATGACATCAAGGTTTTCATTGACATGAACAGGTGGTAGCAGCTTCTTTTATTTTACGTGGGAGTAATATCTATCTATGTGGCCTCAGATACTTTCTGCTATATGGTTTATTCTGCCGGCCTATGTCGCAAACTCCGCCGCAGTTGACGTTGCAGGCATACCGTTCCTTAAGAAATACACGCAACCAGTAGACTGCGGGAGAACATGGCGTGGAAAACGCTTGCTGGGAGACGGTAAAACATGGAGGGGACTCATAGGAGGAGTGTCAGTCGGCACGTTCACGGGATACCTGCAGTACATTGCAGGAGCATCGCTTCCAGGTTATCTGCCGTCGATGACCGTGAAACTTGCGTTCCTCCTAGCCTTCGGCGCATTAGTCGGGGACATGCTCGCAAGCTTTCTGAAAAGACAGAGCGGGCTCAAACGGGGTGCGGCGGTGCCGCTTTTAGACCAACTCGACTACATCATAGCGGCGTTCGCGTTCGCAACCATAGTAGAGCCGTTAAACCCGGAAAGATTCCTGATAGTCGCAGCACTAACAATACCCCTGCATCTTTTCGCGAACTGGGTGGCATACAAGATAAAACTCAAGGACGTGTGGTGGTAAAGTGAAGGACGCGGACGCAATCATAGTCGGGGCGGGAATATCCGGGCTACTATCAGCGCTGGCTCTGGCCAAGGAAGGCAAGAAAGTCTTAGTCCTTGAAAAAGACGGGCAAGTCGGAGGAAACGCGCGCTCATACACCGTCAAAGACTTCCAGGTTGACACCGGCCCCCACGCAGTAACGTACATACAAGACGGCCCATTGGCAAGGCTTATGAACGAATACTTCGACGTCAAACCAGTGTTCCTGCCGTATGGCACATACTACGTGAGAGACAAGGAAAAACTCGAAGCCTTCCCTTGGACGCTCATGGAATGGATGAGGTTCAGCATACTACCCAAGAAAGACCGCTTAGAGCTCGCCCACATGATCGCCTCGGCGATAGCCTCCTCCCCATTAAAGAAGGCCGGTTTAGACATGACCGTCGCCGAGTTCGTCGGAAAACGCGGCTTCTCAGACAAGACCTGGAAGTTCATAGACGCTCTGTGCTACTTCATGTGCGGCAAACCCATGGACGAGGCGCCCGCCTGGAGGATGCTCAAGGGAGCAAGATACCTTGAGGAGAGCGAGGACACACATATCAGGAAGCGCGTGAAAAACGTCTTAAAGCTGAAAAAACTTGTAAGCTATAATGGGGCGTATCATCAGGCTTACCCCAAGGCTGGTGTCCAAGCGATAACGGACGCGCTTTTGTATTCTCTCCCGGAAAAGAGGGTTTCATTACAGACTGGAGAGGCTGTAACTGGCCTTGATTTCTCCGGGGGAAAAGTCGCAGGCGTTACGACCCAGGACTCCTCATACAACGCCGACTTCGTAGTCTACTCAGGCATGGTCAAAGCGCTCCCGCATCTTGCAGGAGAGATGCTACCTAAAGCTTACGCAGAAGAGCTGAATAAAATCCAGGTAACGACATCGATAACCCTGTGGCTTGGCCTGTCCAAGCCGCATAAAAGCCTAGGCTACCTTGGCTCAGAGATATGGTTCGAGGAGGGGAAACCGTACTGGGGCATGCCAACCTCCAACTATAATCCCGCGTTCGCGCCGGGCGGCAGGCAAGTCGTGGGATTCACAACCTTCGTCGACGGCCAAGTAAACAAAGAGAAGAAAGCCCTCGAAGAAACCGTCTACTCCGCGATACCGGGAATCGAAAAACTCTCCGAATTAACGCACTTCCAGGTTACGAACCCGGAAAAAGCAGCAGTCACAGCGGGCGTCAGATTCCCGAAAGTGAAAAGCCCGTTAAACGGGCTCTACCTCGTGGGAACCGACACGGACATGAGAAGCATGGGTTTGACGAGAGCCGCGTTCTCGGTGGAGACACTGGTCGACACACTACGAAAGGAAAAAAAGATAAGGTAAAAAAAAAGTTGGCTAAAAAAAGACGCCTTTCCGCAAGGGAAATCCTATCAGTCTTCCTGGGAATCCTAATCATAATCGCGGTGGCGTTCACAGTCCGGACGGGCCCTGAAACCGTTTTCGCGGCAACCAAGTGCGTGAAGACAGGGGACAGGGACGCTTGCGCGAGCAACATCGCATTGAAGGCTAACAATCCCCTGTTGTGCGAGCTCGTCGCATCTCCTGCAGGATACATGGAGTGCTACTTTGACTTGGCGCTTGAGAACTCCGACGAGTCGCTTTGCCCTAAGACGCAGTCGTTTGCGGAAACCTGTTACGCCTTCGTCGCGGTCGCGAAACTTTCCCCCGGACTTTGTAATAAGTCGGGAGTCAACACGCACATCTGTTACGCGACTATCGCGGTCAACACAAACAACGGCCTTTTGTGCGATAAGACCGGCGAGATGAGGGGCGAGTGTCTGAAGGCCGTGGCCTACAACACCGAAGACGACTCACTGTGCGAGAAAGTCGAGGAGGGAGAAATAAGGGAAGACTGCTACTTCGACCTTGCCACTAAAAAACTCTCGAAAGCCGCCTGTGACTCAAATATCGGGAGCATGGGATGGTGTTATTATTATAATGCCTTGACGTTCAACAGCCCGGATTTGTGCGAGAGGGGCGGGTACAACGTGGATGACTGCATCCTGCAGATTGCGGTTCACGTGGGCAATCTGACTTTGTGCGGGAGGGCGGGTGAGTTCGCAGAGTCTTGCGCGCACAAACTGGCTGTCGCGAAACGCGATGCAGACTTGTGTAAAGGCTCCTATGATTCCTCACGCTGCGTCCAAGAGGTAGCGGTCGAAAAAGAGGAGGTAAAGCTTTGCGACGACGCGGGAAAGGATGCCCTGTCCTGCTACTATAATCTCGCGCTCGAGAAGATGGATTCAGGCCTCTGCGATAAATCCATCGACCCACCATCATGCTTCCACGAAATCGCGGTCGGAACCGGCAACCCGGGCTTATGCGAGAGGAGCGCGAACAAGAGCCTTTGTTTCAAGGGTGTTGCGGAAAAGAACCTTGATGAGAGCCTTTGCATGAACGCGTCGATAAAGGATCGAGGCGGCTGCTACCACAACGTAGCCGTGAAAAGGGTTGACGAGAGCCTTTGCCCTGAATCCGGGAATCCCGCAGGCTGCTACACAGACATAGCAATCGCCAAGGCAGACAAAGCATTATGCGAGAAGGCTTCATCCTACAAAAGCTTCTGCTACCGCTGGGTCGCGGAAAAACTCTTAGACGCCCCATTGTGCACTCAATCAGACAATCCGGGAGACTGCTTATACACTGTAGCCAAGGGAAGAAGCGAGTGGAACTTATGCGATAAAACCTCAAACGCTACAGGATGCTATTACTCAATCGCATTGTCTTCCCTGAACGGCTCGCTATGCGAGCACTCGGGAAGCCTGCGAGAGGATTGCCTCTACGAGATCGCGGGCAAGATAAAGGATTACTCGCTCTGCGAGAGGCTTTCCGGAAGCCTCATGGAAAAATGCTTCCTCGAGCTTGCGCTTTCCACGAAAAACAGCAGATTGTGCGAGGGAGCGGGTAATGAATCTAGTTTCTGCTATTACATGGTGGGTTTGAGGACTGGTAATGAGGGATTGTGCAGGAAGTCTGATTACGACGTCGACGGCTGCCTTTACAGCGTCGCGGTCCAGACTGGCAACGAAAAAATATGCGGGAACCTGACGGGGCTTCGGCTTGAGAGGTGCTTTTACGATTTAGCGGTAAAGGAGAGGGAGCCTGCTCTCTGTCTTGAGACCGAGAACTTAAGAGAGCCCTGCTTCGGGTTCCTCGGGGTTCTCACGAAAAACGAGTCATTGTGCGAGAAGGCCAGTGAGAAGGGAATATGCTTTGAGGTAGGAGTGTTTGACAAGCGCAACAGGCTATGCCAGCAGACAGGCTCAAGAAGGAAGGAGTGCTTCACGAAACTCGCGGAAGCCCTTGAAGGAAGCTGAAGCCGTATTTTTTTGCATACAACCTAATTCATTAAAATGGAGGCAATAGAAGACTCTATACTGCAGGCGGACGAGCTCATGGCGGGGATACTTGATCCCGCCCACAACCGCAACCACATGCGCGAAGTATTGAGGATTGCCGAGAAAATCTGCGAGGCAATATCCGATGCGGACTGCGACGTAGTCAGGGTCGCCGTCGCATGGCACGACGTCGGGAGACTCAACGGCGAGGAGGGCCATGAAAAAATCTCTGCGAAGATGGCGCGCCAAGACCTCTTGGAGAGAGGAGCCTCCCCCCAGTTCGCCGAACGAGTATACGCTGCAGTAATACACCACGGAGTGGACATGAAGCCTTCGACGCTTGAAGGCGACATAGTGCGGGACGCGGACAAACTCGACTACCTGGGCGTCCACAAGTGGGTGGACCCCGTGAAAAGCAAGATAAGAAACGAGATACCCTCCCTCAAAGACAGGCACAAGCTGATAGAGCGAATCCCGATTATGCGCGAGGGACTTCTTGCCTTAGATGCCTCGAAGAAAATGTACGATGAAATGCTCCCGGGCTTCATGCACGGCATGCAACGGCTCGCAGATACCGCAGGCGAAAGGGTTCCTGAAATAAAATCCTTCTATGAAGAACTTGTCTCCAAGATGCCTGACGGACGTTTTTAATTATTGCGTCATATTACCATATCTGAGTTAAAATGGCTTCAAACGAAATCAAGGTTGGGGAATTAAACGCTGAATCTTTTATCGAGGAGAAGGCTTCCGAAATCTCCTCTACAGTATGCGACGGAGTCGCGATAAACGCGCTCTCGGGGGGAGTTGACTCCTCGGTCGTCACGATGCTCGGTCACAAGGCCCTCGGAGACAGGCTTAAAACCTACTTCATCGACAACGGCATCATGCGCGAAGGAGAGCCCGAGAGGATAAAAAAGATTTTCGAAGGCCTCGGAGTCCCGGTCGAAGTACTGGACGCGAAAGACGAATTCTTCGCAGCGCTTGCAGGAATAGAAGACCCAGAGGAAAAAAGAGAGGCCATTACACAGACTTTCTACAAGGACGTTTTCGGGAAACTCGTCAAGGAATCAGGCGCAAAATACCTGCTGCAGGGAACGATACTCACCGACGTCGACGAAACCGTCGCAGGCATCAAACGCCAACACAACGTCTTCGAACAGCTCGGCATAGACCCCCAGGAAGCCTTCGGATACAAGATAATAGAGCCGCTCGTGCAACTCAGGAAGGACGGGGTCCGCAAGGTCGCGGAGGCGGCAGGGCTCCCCAAGGAAATCTACAACAGGATGCCTTTTCCAGGTCCCGCCTTGACTGCGAGAGTAATAGGCGAGGCGACACGCGAGAAAATAAAGCTCGTCCGAAAGGCGACCGTAATAGTCGAAGAGGAGCTTTCCGGTGTTGACTGCTTCCAGTACATGGCGATTTTGCATGCAGACCGGGTTACGGGCATGCGCGACGGGAAGCGGGATTTCGGCAGGCAGATTGAGGTGCGCTGCTGGGACAGCGTGGATGCGAGGCAGGCGACGCCTACGAACCTGCCTTACGAGAAGCTTATGAAGCTATCGAAGCGGATACTCGATGAAGTGCCGGGTGTTGTAAGCGTCACGTACAACATCGCATCGAAGCCGCCGTCGACAATCGAGGCTGTCTAGAACTCGGTGTTGCGCAGTATGGTCGCGGTGCCGCCGGCGTTGGCCAGATAAAGGATTCGTTCAACTTTCACGACTTCGGGGTCGTAGACTACGTAGTTTACTTCCTGTCCGTAGCCGATGCTCCGGGACTTGACGCCCGGCTCCTCGATTATCATCTTGTTTACGGCTGGCACGCACGTCGGACAAATCCATTTTATGCGCAAGTCGACTTTATGGTAGCCCAATCCCTTGAACTTGTCCAAGTAAGGGTTCTCGCCAAGAGTGGACGTGGAAGCCTCGGCGCCGCTCCCGATTATGCTGTCCGTCTCAAGCAGTATGATAACGCCTTCACAGTCCAGTAAATCGTCGACTGGCTGGTTCCTCCCGCATTTCGCGCCAAGCCTATAAGAGTTGTTAACGCTGGCGCCTGCAGCAATGTTTGCTCCTCCCTTAAACATTATCTGGTCGAAGACAACCCAGTCGTCTCCGTCACACGAGTAGTATATGCGGGGAACCGCGCCTTGACCCCAATCTCCAGTGAAGACTGAACCGTTAAGGGTTGCCAGAACCGTGTTCATCTTGCCAAGCTGCGTCTTCAAGCATTTGCCGACGTTGTCTACTTGAAGCTCGGCAAAAAGAGGTATCGTCGTGGTCGTAGACGATGTCTGTGCAAGTGAAGTAGATGTTACGGAAGGCTGCGGCTGCATTACCGCAGACACGGTGGAAGTAGACGTTACAGTGATGGTTGTGGTCGCAACCTCCATCTCAGGGATCGTCGGCTCAGGGCCGAAAAAGTATATTCCGAGTCCGGCCAGAACAATAAATGAGACGAACGTCAGGAATACCTTGTCCATGAGGAAGATTATCACAGGACGAGGATAAAAACAGGCAGGTAACCGTATGGAAACCGGCTTAGACGACTCCGGGAGAATCCCTTGTTTTTAGAATTGTATTCCCAGATTATTCTCATGGCCAAACTGAGAGCCGGGCAATCCTATTGGATACGAAAGACTGGGGACGGCGACCTGGAGGAGAAGCGGCTTGCAAGAAGAGGCCATACGCTAAAGGACCCGGGGCTTATCCCGAGCCTCTGGAAGATTGAGGCAAGCCACGACCAGGAAGGCGAAGTAGAAGCCGCGCAGATACCGCCTGAAGGCCTCTTCATAACAAAGCGGGAGAAAGGCTTCACCCGCCACGAAGTAAAGAAGCGCCCTGTTGGCGTGAAATTCTGGTACGACGCAGAAGGCGTC
>JBDRCA010000131.1:0-3786 GCA_043822165.1 Candidatus Altarchaeota archaeon | reverse complement strand
GAGGCTTGAAGGAATGGCAAAATCCATCGACATAATAGACTTCCTAGGCGGAGGCGAGAAATACAATATCATCGTAAAAGACTACAACGGCAACTTTTTGTCCGCCATAAACTGCCCGATATCAAAGATAATGTCTGAAGCAGTATACCTCGACAAAAAAGCGTCAGTAGAAGACGTAGTCCAAATCATGATCGGGAAAAAAACAAGCTCCATACCAATAGTCGAAGACGAGGACTCGCTCAAAGTCGAGGCAATCATAACCGAAAGAGACGTGCTACCAAACGTCAAAGACTTCGGCGTCACAATAGGCGAAGTAATGCGAGAAGACTGCATCACCGCAACACCCGGCATGATGCTCTCGGATGTCGCGAAGATAATGGTCCGCAACAAGCTAAGAAGGCTCCCAGTACTTCGCGAAGACGAGGTCATGGGTGTTGTCACGCACTTTGACATACTCGGCTTCCTAAGTAAAGGCGAATTCAGGGGCGTCACCGACGAGGAGAATCTTTCAGTCCGCGTCTCAGACATAATGTCTCCGAGAGTAGTCTCCGTGAAACTCGGCCAAGACCTGTCAAAGGTCATCTCCCTGGTCGACGAAACAGGCCTTGGCGGATTCCCAGTAATCGAAGACGGAAAACTAAAAGGCATCGTAACAACCATGGACGTCATACGATACGTCTACTCTAATTAATGATGCTTGCCGACGAATTCCAGGGATTCATATTCGACCTGGACGGAGTAATCTGGAAGGGGGCAACGCTCATACCTGGCGCCGACGAAACAGTAAAGAAAATCCGGGAGCTCGGGAAAACCGTCTTGTTTCTGACTAACAATGCATCCAAGTCCAGAAGCCAGTACTCCAAAAAACTGGCTAGCATGCGAATCAAAGCGGACGTCGACGAAATAATAACCTCAGGCTCAGTCACAGCACAATACCTCACTGAAAAACACGGTAAAGCAAGGGTATACGTGGTGGGGATGGACGGACTTAGAGAGGAGCTTTCTCTTGCGGGGCACGTGCTCGTTGACGTTGACCCGGAGTTCGTGGTCGTCGGCATGGACGAGTCGTTTACTTATGACAAGCTTTTGAAGGCTTTCCGGTTCGTTCACTACGGCGGCGCACTGCTTGTCGCGACGAACAACGACGTCATCGCGGACAGGGATGATGGTCTTGTTCCCATAGCCGGCTCGATTCTAGCATCCATCGAACGTGCAACTGGTGTTTATGCCGAGGTCTGCGGAAAGCCGTATGGGCCGATGATTGATTTCATATCCCAGCGGGTTGGTTCGCCTAAAGATGAGGTTTTGATGGTCGGCGACAACCTGGATACTGACATAGCGTTCGGCCGTGCTGCAGGATTTAAGACTGCGTTCGTGTTGACTGGAGTACACTCTAAAAAAGACGCCCAGAAAATGAACTCGAATCCAGACTACATAATAAATAATATAACTGGATTAGTACGGAAAAGATGAATTTCACCATACGAGGATTCGAGAGAAAAGACGCCAAAAAAGTGGCTGAATTACACTCCAAATTCAACGAATGGTTCGAAGACATCCCCATAGACGAAGAATTCATAATCGAGGCATCTCTCAGACCGGACTTCAGGATATTCGTCGCAGAAAAAGACGAGGAAATCATCGGCTTCACAGGACTATTATACTACGAACTCGTGGGCCGCTCGGAAATCGGGCCAATATGCGTCAGAAAGAAACACCAGAACAAGGGAGTAGGCTCAAAGCTTGTTGACATGGCCCTCTCATTTCTGGCGGATACGGGAGTCCACCGGGTGGTTGCCAAGGTAAAGAAAGGAAACGACAAGGCGGCACAATTCTTCAAGAAAAAAGGCTTCAAGAAAGAGGCCATGCTTTCAAAATACACGCGCAAAGGCGAAGACGCGGTTCAGATGGTAAAACAATTAAAGGATATTTAAAAGGCAATGTATATAACGTAAAACAATGAGGAAAATCATATTTTTCACGATTCTCGTGCTTTGTCTGGCTGGTGCGGCCTCTGCTATATCGTTGAAGTCGATTGATCTCTCAAGAGACGACATTGATGTAGGCAACAAATTCAAGATAGAAGTCGAAGTAAAATATCCTGAATCAAATCATCAGATAGAATTCTTCGTAGACGACTACATGTTCTCAAGCAGAAACGTCGGCAGTGGAACAGAGAAGATGGAATCCAGTGAATGGAACTGGGACGTCGACGAACTAAACTGCGGGGAACACGTTGCGAGAGCAGAACTGCGCCGCGGAAACATAAGCCTTGAAAACTTGAGCATGGCGTTTACTGTCGGCAACCTTCCTGTGGTATCCTTTGACCCGGAGCTCCCGCAGGTCGGGAAAAATATGATTATAACGGTCATGGATGCTGGTACGGGCAACCCAATCTCCGGCGTTAAGGCGGATATATTCAACACAGCATCTGCGAAAACGCAGAAGATAACCTCGGATTCATTCGGCCGGATATCATATCACCCCACGGATGCAGGCAAATACCGGATGGAGTTCTCAGGTAAAGACTACTGCGGCAAAAGAGAGTTCTCGGCACGCAAAACACTCATAATAGACGGCCCCAACCCCGGGGATCCGGTTGTTGGCGAACTAGTGTCAATCGCCCTGCCATCAAGTGTGGGAGTCAAACTCTACGACGAAAACGGTAAACTATACCTCTTGGCTGAAACAAAAATCGGCGGCGGCGCAAACTTCACAGTAAAAGACCCCGGCACATACACAATCGTCATGGGAGAGCTTAGCTCCCAGTACTGGGGAGTCAACAAAACCATCGTCGTCTCCTCCAAGGACACGCCGAGAATAACCATAACTCCAGGTAACCCGGTCGTCGGCGAACCAGTCACAATAAATGCGGAATCGGCTGGAGAGCCTCTTGAGGATGCTGTGATAACCGTCACTGCCCCGGACAACTCATTCGACGCCTACACTACGGCGGCATCTGGAAGCATAGTATACACGCCCACGGCAATCGGTAAATACTCAGTAATCGTTGAGAAAGAAAGATGCCAGACAGTCGACAAAAACTTCGAGTCAAAAAACAAACTGGCAATTGTCGTATCCCCCCTAAAGCCAACGGTCGGTGAATCCGTGGTACTGACCGTGAAAAACCAACAGGGCTCAACCGTGGGCGACGTCTCACTTACCATAAACGGGGAATCAAAGGGCTCAACTGACGCTGCAGGCGTATACGCCACCAAATTCACGGAACCAGGAGAATACATCGTCACGGCCTCGAAGACTTCAACGCTCTACTGGGATGACGTTGAAAATATAACGGTGTCAGGAAGCCTTTCAATGTCAATTACCCCCGAGAACGTGGAGATTGGCGACGCAGTCAAGATAATCGTCTCAGATAACTCCGGCACGGCGGTTTCGACGCAGCTTTCAGTCACAAAACCCGACGGAGCCAGCGAAACACTAACCTCCAACACGTACACGCCGCAGGAGGCTGGAGAATACACAATAAAAACAGTAAAACAAGGATACCGCGAGGCAACAGGAAAACTCACGGCATCGCCTCACCCACTGAACCTGGAGTACATGGTAAACGAGAAAACACTTAAGATACTGGTGACAAGCAGGGGCGAGCCGGTCTCCGACATAAACGTCAAGCTCACCAACCCCTACGCTACGGAGTCCCTGACCGACGCGGACGGAATGGCAATCATCACAATCACCGGTTCCGGCGACTACACATTCGAAGTAAACAAGCAAAACACGAAGCCGGCATACGAAGCCAAGACAATCCAAGAGCAAATCGTGAAA
>JBDRCA010000130.1:0-6946 GCA_043822165.1 Candidatus Altarchaeota archaeon | reverse complement strand
ATAGTTCGTCAAGCCTTGGGGAGACCTCTGCTGCGGGCACTGCAAGCGGCGAACCCCCGTCGCCTATGGCCCGCACAGCATCCCTGCACAAAAGCATGCGATTTAATAGGGCGTGCGCGTTTGGGTGGCTTGAGCCCACAGCCTGCATGAGGGCTTCAAAAGAAAACCGTTTTTCCCGCTGCTCTTGTTCCACTGTTTCCGCGAGAGTCCGAAGTCTTTCGAATTCAGGGTCAGAGTATTCTGGGAGGGCTTGCGCAGCCATTATGAATCTTTTGAAGTAGACGAAGAAATCGTCTGCTGATCCGTCAAGGCGCGAAATATTAAACCTGCTGGGAGTCGCCTCCCTGCGCCCCACGTCTAGTCCGCCTAGGATGTCGTGGATTATGGCCCCGACAACACCCTCCAGGGGAGTAAGAGCCTGCCCCAGCTTATCCCCCGCCTTGCCGGAGTGAAGCCGCACCATGTCCAATCGCGCAGCCAACACGTCAAAGTTGTCGCCTTTCCCCATGAAGTCGACGAGCACCGGCAGGCCTGGAACCGCGGTCAACTGACGCAACTCCTTTCCGGTGTGCTCTGGAGAGTATATCGAGCGTATCGTGTTTTCAGTGACCTGCGACCTTGCCTCCACTGTCTCTGGGTTGGACCAGCTGCCTGAACGCACGACTGTGGGGCACACGACCCTGTTTTCGCCCATCCATGCGAGAACGCCTTCACCGTGGATTTCATCCGGCTTGTCTCCCAGGCAAAAATCAAGTACCATGCAGTCTATTCGGTCGCCTTCACGCTCCAGGATGCCGGTTGCTTCGCAGCCGTTTGATGCCTCGATGAATTCCGCGTTCTTGAAGTGTTTTCCAAGCTCCTCGATTAGTATCCGCCGCGACAGGTCGTCGTCTTCTACGACGAGGATTCTGGCCCCGTCCCTTAAGGGGCTTATCGCCTGCGGTATCGTCAAGGGAGCGTTAGAGCGGGTGTTGCCTGCGTTTTCTTTTCTGCCCGGATGCTGGACGGTCTTCACGTTTATTACATGGGGGATTAAAGAAAAAATAGTGGAAAACGCGCATCAGGCACTGTAATTTTGTATTTGTGTGGTTTTTAAGTTAGTATTGCAAATTGCTATTCTATGGCAAGAGATTTTGGCGGCGGGTCGGATAGACGATCTGGCGGCGGATCAGGTAGACGATCTGGAGGTGGTTATGGCGGTGGCGGCGGATTTGACCGAGGAAGCCGTGAAATGCACGACGCAACATGTAGTGAATGCGGACAAGCATGCCAGGTGCCGTTCAGACCAACCGAAGGAAAACCAGTCTACTGCAGGGAATGCTTCAGCAAGAAGAAACCAAGACGATTCTGAAAGTAAAAGACCACTTTTACTCTGACACTGGAAAAAATTGGTTATCAAACAGTGTCTGGAGGTTTCGTCTCTTCTTTTTTATTTTTAAATCTATATTTTCGGCTTAAAATTCTTTTGGACATAGTTCCGTCTGGTTTATTAGCCTGCAAGCACTATAGTATGTGGTAGAGACTGTCAAATGAAAACGAAACCTGGTTCTAAAGAGATTACCCCGAGGACTATGAGAGAACGCTACAACCTGATGAAGAACTCCTTTGAAACAGCCTGCGCAAACGGAACACGCGACCTCACCAAAACAGAAATCAACGCATGCTACGAGTGGCAGATGGTCAACATACTGATAAAGGATTCACTGGAATTGAGCTCCTCCTTCTCCTATGAAGAATGGGATTCATTCATAAACTCGTGCAACAAAAAAACAGGGCTTTCAAGCACCAACACCAAGAGAGTAAACAACAAAATAGGGGAACTATACGTTAAGATACTGAAAGAAACAAGCGACCTGTGGCGCTCAGACGAGGAAAGAAGAAGACTCGCCGAAGCCACCGACCGCCTCAACAAATTCCTGACAGGCGACGAAACCCCGTCAAAAACAGCATACCTAGAGTAAAACAAAAAAAAAGCCCGCTCACCCACACTTGCATTTTAACGCTTTTTTCCCCCACATTAATTATGGTTCTCAAGAAGACTCTTGACCCGGCGGAAGCGCAACGCCGCCAAAGACTTGCAGACCTCCAGAGAAAATCCCAAGCGCTCCAAGCCGAGAGCCAACACCCAAACCAGGGACGCTCCCCTCTCCCGCCCCCGCCTCTGCCTCTGGGGGAGGCAGAAAGGCAATCTTGCGCAGCAGGAACTAACCCATTGATGCCCATACTATCTCTACCCCAGCCACCCACGATGCCAAAAGAAAAAAGGGGGGAGTTACAGATGCAGACAATACTAAGCCTGCGCCCCAGGAATACCAGAGAGATGTTATGAGGGTCTACAACACGTTCCCGGTGCAGAAGTGAAGATTTAAGGGGTTGTTACACTGGGGTGTTTTTTCAGCACTAACGCTGAAGGTGTATGTTTGGATGATGCAAAAACCCCTCGAGTAATACGACCACGTCCGTGAATATAATAATTGCAGTAACAGGAGGGTAACTAGTTTCACTTATTGCTTTATAGATTGTTTCATCGCATTTACTTTCATGAGAGGGGCTTTCGGTTAAAGACACCTCTTTTAATCCCCCCCCCCTAGACGGGACCAGCAGAGTAAATCCGGAAAGCCCCTCTCTGTTAGTCGAATCCTATGTAGCTGATTTTTTCCGGCCACGTGCTTTTTATTTTCTCGGTTATTTCATAGAATTCGTCGGGGCACCCGAAGTAACAGTATATGCTGTGGACGTTGCCGTGCAGGTTTATGGTGAGCGTGTGTGCGACGCAGTTGTTGCAGCCTGCCTGGTATTCCTTCTTCATCAAGTAGAAGTGTTTGTCGACTATGAATTGCCTAAGGGAGGCCAACTCTTCCTCCGAGACGCGGACGACGTCCGTGCGCCCGCCTTCCTCGTAGATGAGGGTTCCGTCGTTTAAGAGCACGAGCCGTTTAGGCGCGAGGTCGCTTATCTTAAGGTCTATGAAAACATCCTCTTGGGAGTATGATGGAACAACAACTGTTTTAGCAGGTGTTTCATGCGGAATCATCGTCGCCATCAGGGTTAATGCGATAAGCGATGTGACAATCACAGCTATCACCAGTGGGTCCTTGATGGTTTTCACTGGTTTTTTCTCGGACTTGTCTTTCAGTTTGCACTTCTTGTAGACTTCCTCCCAGAACCTGTCCCTCACCTTGAAGTAGAGGGCGGCAGAAGGAAGCGCGACCAAAACGCTAAGAAGCAGGGGTATTGGAATTCCAACCGTAAGGTCCCGGAAGCCGCCTGTGATGCCTGCAAGCGCCAGTACGAGCGATAAGAGAAGGCATGCAAGGCTTAACTTGAATTTAATGACGTGAGGCACACTGTGAAAGCATTTATCCCGCATTGTCTCTCGGATTCATATTGGATTCAGAGAATAAAATATCTTTTATTGAATGCTTCAGTATAGTTTTACATGGCAGTCAAACAGGCTAACGGTATGAGACTGGACTATTTCATGAACATAGTAGACAGGATTCTCGCCAACGAGGAGTTAGAGGCGATAGTCGGCACGCCGATTGAAAAACACGTAGCCCTCGTCGTCGAAGACAATCACCTGCGCTTCTATGCAGTACAACCACACGGAGAAGAAAGAAGAGAGCTTCCCGCGGGCCAGAAGGCGAGGATGCAGGAGATAACCGAGGAAATAATCAAAACCAATTTCGCAGGTTCAACGAACCTGCCGGAGATAAGATGAGTCAATACGCTCAACAGGACCCTTTGACCCAGACCATGTATAACATTGCCGGAGCATCGGTATGCCTGGGTTTAATGGGTGCGATAATTTAGGATACGGGGGATTTGCGCGGATTACGTGCGTTATAGCTTGCGGCAGTTTTTATCGTATTCTGAGTCGGGCGCGACTTTGCTTATTACTCTCGCGTACTCCCTTATTTTTTCCTTGACGGGTTGGGGTTTTGTGGATTCTATGAGGGCTTCGAGAAGCAATGCTTCCGCGCGGTTCACGGGCCGTATTTCATCGGTGTTGTCTTGGTACGTTATTTTCCCCGTGAAACGCGTGAAATCCCCCAGGTCCTCCTTGTCCTCGACTTTGACTTCCATCGAGGGCAGGATTTTTTCCGAGAGCCTTTTTTTGTCGAGCGCCTCCTTCAAGCCCAATACGTCAGTGAAGTAAATCCTGTAAGAGCCATCGTGCCCGATGTTTTTGCATGTTTCAGAGCTATTGTATGCGTCCAAGACGACATTGCCGTCGCCTGTGAATTTTACGCCCATTGGCGCAGCATGCCCGCCGCCTGATTCGACGACCACCTCGTACACCCAGTTCTCCTTTAGCTTGGAATCCATTTTCCAATCAACCCCTCAAGCTCCGCGAGCCTGTCGTAATCGATCCTTGGAAGCGACGGATGACCAGTGAACGGGCATACGAGAATCCTCTTCTCGTCGCTTCCCTCCAAGTATCTTAATTCAATGCACGCGAGCATGAGCTTTCCTTTGCGGGCAACAGACGATACTTCATGGCGTCTTATCCGCTTGAACTTTTTCTCCTCGTCTAAGCCCCCGTAAAACAAGTCCTTGTCTGTGAGGAGAATCATGGACGGGCGCTGGTCTTTCCCGCTCGCATACTTTGTGCGAACCAGCGCCTGGAAGACGCTAAGACGCTCGGCTCCCTCGATGAGCTCCTGCACTTTTCCGAACGACATTGATTCAGCCATCATGCATCAGAATTTAATAGTATACCCCCTTATGTTATTAAAAAGCGCAGGTGATTTTCATGACAAAACATATCCATAAGAGCAGGCCGAATGCTATAGACGTTTTAAGCCAGGGACTAAGTCATCGCCCCGCGATGGCGGCGGTTCTGGCGGCGACAGTAAAGAGGATTGATGCGCTTCCCGCAGATGAGCAGGCAAGGATTGCAGAACAACTCGGGAGGAATCCGGAACTCGCCGTTGAATTGACCTTCGATAATTTATCAAAGCCAATGGGCCAAGACATCGTTCCCGACGACCAGTTGGCAAGCCATGTCGTGTCGACTAAGGCGACCGGGGAGCGAAAGGCAGTGGCATTGTCCACGTACCGGCTGCCTGACGCATCCAGGGTAGACACTGCGGAAGTCCGCTATCTCCGGGAGCACGTCGACGTTTCAGAGTACACGCACGCAACTCCAGTCAACGCGAGACAGCTGGCAAAACTTATAAGAGACCACGACGGGCCACTGGACGGAGTGTACTGTTTTCTAGAGCCAGTAGACGAGCAAGTAATAGATGCTGCCGCTGAGAAGGGAGTAAAGTGGATTGCATCATCCGGCACAGGCCACGACAACAAAAACAAAAAATACGCGGCCGAAAAAGGAATCCAGCTCACTAACGCTCCGGGGGCGCTCATGCACGCGACAAGCGAGGCCGCAATAACCCACACACTAAATATTGTCACCAACATGAGCCAGTGGATAACAGAAACAGAGAGAGGCCAGCAAGTAGGCTGCTCCATGCAAAAAGGAAGACACGATTCACTCCAAGGGAAAACCGTCGCAATAGTAGGCTTTGGCCAAGTAGGCTTCGAGGCAGCCAGAAGGCTCACACAGTTTTTGCCGAACAAGGAAGGCGAAGGCGCCATACTATACGTTGACCCGAACACAGTCATGAAAGACGAGAAAGAAGCCGCATTAAATGATTCATTAGTTGCAGCCTCAGAGGCGTTGAGGATAGCACATCCAAACGACGAAATCACTCCGCCTGCACCAGTAAGAGGAGTCGGACTAGACGAAGCATTACGGAAAGCAGACATCGTAATACTGACTCCCGCGCTCGTCAAAGCCTCTGACTTAACCCCGGATGCCATCGCGGCGGGTGCGACACCGACAGAAGGAATGATAGGCGCTTCACAACTTGCTATAATGAAAGATGGTGCGTTCCTAGTAAACACTGCCCGAGGACCCATAGTAGACGAGCAGGCAGTGGCAGACGCCCTTCGGGCAGGCAGAATCCATTATGGAACAGACGTTCTCGTAAACGAGTGGGAGAGGCCAAGCCACCTATACGCAGCGGCGCGGGAAGGAGGAGCGCTACTCTACGTTTCAGAGCACGTCGCCTCAAACGACGGGAAAACAAGAGACGTCTTGATGGCAGGGAGAATGCTTGCAAACTCCATCGAACTAACCGAAGGAAGAGCGCCGCTCAACCCGATAAACAACCCCCAGAAAAGTTGAATGCATTACTTATCTGTCGTTAGGTGGATGCTCATGCCCAGCCTGCTTCCTATCCCGCAGATGCTCCATGTGCAAAATCCGCTCTTTTAAGAACTTGTCATAGTCGAGTCCACAGCTTTCAATGAGCGTGGCGGCGTGATGCGCCCCAAGGAAGTGGGGCATTATAACGTATGTCGCGTTATTTTTGTAGAGTTCCATCGCCTCGTCGATCCGGTGTGAAACGAGGATTGTTATGGTTTTTTTGTTCGCCTCCCTGGCTTTGGTTATAAGGAGTAGATTAGTGTCAAAGTCCGGTATCGTCGAGACTACCAGTTTGGCCTTTGAGAAATCCAGTTCGTTGAGGAACTCTAGGTCGCTTGCATCCCCGTACCTGCAGTCGACCCCCTCGGCCGCGACAGACATGAGAACTTCCGGGTTAAAGTCTACTACAAGGAAATTTTCAGGAATGTTCCTGCACGAGTCAAGGAAGCTGCGCCCAATACGATTGCAACCGAAGATGATTATGGTATGGTCCTTGTCTTCATGATACCTGTGCTCGTCGACCTTTCTTCCGCGTCTCTCGAAAACTTTAAGGTATGGTGAAAGAATTTCATAAAGCCGGTTAGAATAGGATATCATGTATGTTGAACCGATTATGGTCAAAAGACCCACGGCGGTGACAAGAGAGAGAACATCCTCTTTCAGGTGCCCGACATTTATCCCCAATGCCACCAGTATCAGCGAGAACTCGCTTATCTGGGCCACAGTCAGACC
>JBDRCA010000129.1:0-18612 GCA_043822165.1 Candidatus Altarchaeota archaeon | reverse complement strand
AAGCGCGCCCGGAAAAGAAAAATTATTTGTTATGTGTCATTGAGCAACTGAAATGAGCGAAGATGGCACCCGCATGGACGCTGGGCGTGACAGTGTGTTGACATACGTCCCCGGCTTCCCAACGTCGGAGTTAGCCGACGACTAATGTGCGTTTCGGCCTTGCGGCCTCAAGCGCACTTATTTCTTATTTTTGGAGTTATACGCATAGATTAGGAGTATCACTACAAACCAATTTCCGAGTGCGATAATCAAACCATTTGCAAAGTTTATTAAGTCTTGACCTCTGACACCAAAAAATCCAAGTATTGCAATCCAGAAGAGAATATCGTTCTTTTTCATTTCAGTTAAAGGTCATCGAGACGCGAAGCGTCGAAGATGGCCTCCGCGCGTACACGGAGCGAGCCGTGTGTTGACAGCGTCCCCGGATTCCCACTCGTTTAAGCAGTACCGCCGGGATCGCTGGAGGGCTTAACTTCCGAGTTCGGGATGGGTTCGGGTGTTTCCCCTCCGCTGTGACCGTCAACGGATATTTAATGGGTAAGATGAGTTTATAAATGTTTTTATTCCGGGGTTCGTATCATTTTCTTCTATGAGGTTTGGTTTTTCGGCTGTTTTGACGGTTGCGACGAGGGTTTCCGCGGTTTTGTTGATGGGTTTAGCAAGCATTGTTATTGCGCGTGTTTTGGGGCCGAGTGGTCAGGGTTTGGTGGCGTCTTTGCTTGCTGTCGTCGGTATTGTGCTCCAGTTCGGGAATCTGGGCGTGTATGCCTCAAACATCCGTTTCGTGGGCGAAGACAAGAAGCTTTATGGGAGGGCTTCCTCGAATTCGCTTTTTGTAGGAGTGTTTCTCGGGGTTGCTGCATTTATCGTACTTGCCGGCGCATCCTATGTTTTTCCGCAAGTATTCGGGGATGTCCCTAAGGGTTTCCTGCTTCTTTACGCAGTCAGTATTCCGTTTTCTCTCCTCATTATCTTGTTTCAGGGAATGATTCTGGCGGTCGAAAACGTCAAGACGTACAATCTCTTTATTTTCCTGCGGGCGCTCATGGTCTTCGGTGGAGCCTGCCTTCTTTTACTGGTTTTCGGAGGCGGCGTCTACGAGCTCGTGTTGCTTTTGGTTCTGGTCGAGGTTGCAGTGTGCTTCATGTATCTTTACGTGTCAGGGAGAGTCGAGAAAATCCGGTTCTCCGTTGACGTTGCCCTGCTCAAAAGAATGGTCTCATACGGCCTCAAGGTTTACGTTGCAACGCAGATGACGTATCTCGTTTTAAAATTCGACGTGCTGCTCGTCAACTATTACCTGGGTCTTGCCTCTACGGGCGTTTATTCTATTGCCGCGAAAATCGCGGACCTTTTGTATCTTGCCCCCGCAACCGTTGCCTTGATTTATTTTCCGAGGGCTACGGCACTAAAGGATAAGGCAGGCGCTTTCACCAACAAGATTTTGGCGTATCTCGCAGGCATCATGTTTTTAGGGTGCGCCGTCTTCTACGTTATCGTTAAGCCAGTCGTGCTCTTTCTTTACGGGAGCGCGTATGCGGGCGCGATACTGCCGCTTAGGATTCTCGTCCCAGGTATTTTCTTCATATCCCTTGAGACGATTATCATGAATTATTACGCTGCAAAATCCATGCCGCTCTACGTCGTCGCAACACCTCTCATAGGGCTTGCAGTAAACATAGGATTGAACGCCGCGTGGATACCAACGCGGGGGATTGTAGGGGCGGCAGCAAGCTCGACAGTCGCCTACACGCTCATGTTCGTGATGCTTTTCGCTTATTATGTCTGGAATGAGTTTTATGCTTTGAGGCGGATAATTGGAAGATGAACCATAAACTTGAAATATTAATAATCCTTGCTTTATTACTATCGGAGAGTACTGTGGCGGATACTAGGGTTTTGGTTATTGGCCTTGACGGTGCAACTTGGAGCATTTTGGATGATTGGATTAATGCGGGCTATCTTCCTAATCTGGCGCGTCTGAGGGAGCGTGGTATTTGGGGTAATTTGACGTCTATTATCCCTTTCGTGAGCCCTGTTGCGTGGCCTTCTTTTATGACTGGGAATCAGCCGGGAAGGCATGGCATCTACGGTTTTCAGCAGTGTCGCGTGGGGGAGTATGAACCGTATATTCCGCTGGGTTCGAGCGTTAAGTCGCCGACTCTTTGGAGGATTCTCTCCGACAACGGGAAAAAGGTCGTGGTTATGAATGTTCAGATGACTTATCCCGTGGAGAAGGTTGACGGAGTAATCATCGGGGGCTTGATGTCGCCTTCGGTAGCCAAGGGTGTTTATCCCCCTGAGCTTTCATCGTGGGTGGAGGAGCAAGGTTACGTCATCGAGGGCAGGGGCTACATGAATACGCCAAAGAAGGAGTTTTTAGAGTCCCTGCACGAGTCAAGCCGCGCAAGGACGGACGTTGCCTTGGGCCTTATGGACAAGGTTTCTGACTGGGATTTTTTTATGATACTTTACTCTGAGACGGATCGGGTTCAGCATTACATGTGGGCTGACATGGAAGACGGCGGAGAATTCAAGGACGCAATACTGGATTACTACAAGGTCGTTGACGGGCAGGTCGGGGAATTGCTGTCGAAGGCGGGAGATGACGTAACCGTCTTTGTAGTCTCTGACCACGGTTTCACGAGGCAGACGAAAAAAGTTTACATAGACCATTTTTTGAAAGAAAACGGGTTCATAAAAACCAAGAAAAGCCTCGGCAACCTGAAGAGCTGGGTTATGCTCAAGGTTTCAGGGTTTTTGAAGAAGACTGGTTTAAACAATCTTATAGTAAAGCTTATGGTGAAAGGAGGAGGGAGCCCTGATTCTATTCGCCCGCCGAAGACGGAGCTTGACTGGGATGCTTCGAGCGCGTTCACGTGCAGCTACTATACCGGCCAGATTTACTTGAACCACATACTCTCAAGCAAAGATAAGGAGAAAGTCGCGGGCGAAATAATCGATAAGCTCAGGGAGCTCAAGGATCCTGAGACCGGGCAGAAGATAGTAAAGGAGATTTACAGGAAAGAAGAGCTCTATCACGGGGACGCTATGGCGGAGGCCCCTGACATCCTGATTGTGCCAGAAGACGGGTACTGGATAGTCGGCGGCTTCAACTACCCGGAGCTAATCCAGACGGGAGACAGGGAGACGGGTCGCCACGACCTTGAAGGCATCGTAATGGTTTCCGGTGGAAACGTCAAGGAAGGAAGACTTGAGGGTGCGCGCCTCATAGACGTTGCACCGACTGTCCTGAATCTTTTCGGGATAGAATCCGACATGGACGGAGAACCATTAAAAGAAGCCTTTGCGCCTGAGAAGTGAGAAAACCCTGTAGAGAATCCTGTAAACGTCCAGGAGAATCCTGCGGGCGAACCCGCTGCCCCGGACGCAGGGAGCAAGAAAAGTGCCTGAATCATAGTAAGCCTTTGACATGAGAAAACCCGCTGAACCCGCCTTTCCTATGAGAACATTATCCCGGAACCTTCGGAACAAATCAAGGGTTTGCTCGTATTGGGTTCCTGCGACTATTTCGGTCATAAGGCAGACTGGATTGTAGGGGTTTTGGACGAGCACCTCTTTTGCAGCGCCTAGGTCTACCATGGTATTAAATAAGCGTCAGTTAAAATAAGGTTTGTGATGAATGTCCCGGACTCGCACCCCAGGAAGGCAAGCTTAGACATAAGGCACAGGCTTACGGAAGCATACCAGATGGGTTTGGTGGCGGACGCCGGGCTTATCGCCCACGGGCGCGGAGAAGCCTTCGATTATCTCTTGGGGGAGCGCACGGTGCATGAGGCGGAGGCTGCTGAGAAGGCGGCGGCTGCAATGCTTCTTATCGCGGAAAACCCGGTTGTTTCCGTTAACGGGAACACCGCGGCCTTGGTGGCAGGCGATACCGTAGCGCTTGCGGGACTTACAGGTGCGGAAATCGAGGTTAATCTTTTCTACAGGACCGTTGAACGCGAGAAACGCATCGCTGACGAGCTCCGTAACGCGGGTGCTAAACGTGTTTACGGGCTTACGAAAAAACACGGCATAGACGGTCTTTCCAGCGAGAGGGCTAACGTTGACGACCCGCTCTGGAATGCAGACGTTGTTTTGCTGGCGCTCGAAGACGGAGACAGGACCGAGGCTTTGAGGAATACCGGCAAAAAGATTATCGCAATTGACTTGAATCCATTGTCAAGGACGGCGCTTAAAGCAGACATTACAATAGTCGACAATATCGTGCGGGCGTTCCCAGCTATGGTGGAGCATGCACTGCAGTTCAAGAGAAGGCCGCGGAAAGAGCTTGAGGCGATAGTGGATGCCTTTGACAACAAAAAATGCCTTGAAGCCGTGGTGAAAAAGATTCGGGGAAGCCTCTGAAAACTAGTTTAAGTAGCCCAACTCTTTCAGTCTTTTTATCGTGTTCTCGGTTAACTGGGCTTCCTGGACGGAAACGTTTTTCCGGTACTTGCGGGTTTGAGAATATAGGGTGTAGAGTTCCCCTGCTAATTCATCAGAGAGTGCACCCTCTTTAATCCCTGATTTCTCACGGGAGTTAGTCTTAACGTCGTAGACTTGCCGGTTCAGTTCATCGCTCCTATCCACGAGCTTTTCCGTCGTGTTGTAGGCGATAATCATTTTTTTGCCGTCTGAGCGCACGAACGATTTTTGTTCGTCTACGAGATATGTTGTCTCGGAGAATGCGCCGCCCTGTTTTCCGGCAAGCAGGGATTCGCCCTGTATCGTGTGGTTTATCCTAACGCCTATTATGTCAAGTATCGTGGGGTACACGTCTACGAGGCTAACCGTATCGTCTCTTTCAGCGCCAACTCCGCCGGATTTAATGAGCAATGGCACGTGTGTTTCAACGTTGTAGACGCTTTTACCGTGTCCCATGCTCCCGTGTTCGCCGAACTGTTCCCCGTGGTCTGCGAGGAAAACTATCAAGGTTTTGTCGTAGATTCCCTTCTCTTTGAGATGCGTGAAGAATTCCCCAAGTTTTATGTCCAAGTAGAGTATTTCACCGTCGTATTTGTTGATTTTATTTTGAGACTCACCTGAGTAGCCATCCAATGATTCGTTGAAGACGTCGAATTCCGGCAGAGGCTCATACGGCATGTGAGAGTCCATGAAATGCAAGTACATGAAAAAAGGCCGAGCCGTATCCGCGGAATCGATGAAATCGAGGGCAACACCCGTAAGATTCTCCGCGTCTCCCCCGTCCTTGTAGTCAAGCTCCTGGAAGACGTCGAAGCCCTGCGTAAAACCGAGTCTTGGCGTAATCCATGCGTTCGCCGTGACGCCGTACGTTGCGTAACCGTTTTCCTTCAAGGCTTCGGCTAAAGTCACGAAATCCGCTGAAAGAATCGAGGACACCGTCTCGCTGCCTCGCTCAGACAAAGCAGTTACGCCGTGCGCGCTCGGGTAAAAGGATGTGAAAAGCGAGGCAACCGAAGCAGACGTCCACGGAGCCGCCGAGAACGCGTGATTATATTGGATGCTCTGGCCTGCGAGAGCGTCAATGTTCGGGGAAGTGTTGCGCGGGTAGCCGTAGCAGCCTAAGTGGTCGGCGCGCAGACTGTCTACGAGGATTACTATGACGTTGCAGTTTATGCAGTTGAGTTTGTCGCTGGATGATTTGGAGTATGAGAACAGAAAAAGAACGGATAACATTAATACTAGCAGGTATACTGATTTTCCTTTCATTTATTGATGGCCTCCTCTTCTGTAAAATGGAGTTTACCCGGCAAAATCAAGGCGTGCGGCGGGCCCCCGAAGTCTGCTTCCATTAATTCAGAGATGCTCCTGTATTTTATAATCGAGTCCTGCGCGCCCAAGCGCGCAAGCCCTACAAGCTTTGTGTCTTCGTCAAATAATCCGCCCTTTTTTTCAGCCTCCAATCGGAGAAGCTCTGAGACGCCTTCGGCGACGCTCATGTATTTGTCCTTGTCGGCTTTCACGTCCAATAGTATCAGGGAATGCAGTCCCGCCTTCTTGTTTTCTAATATGAAGTCGTAGGCGCTGGTCGGCGCATAACCCTGCTCGGGGATGTTTAATGTTGTAATACGGCCGAACTTGTAGACTGAAAGACCCGTCTCCCCGACCGCGGACACTATGCTCGAAGCATGTATTATGCGCACGCAAACCCCCCTTTTAACAGCCTCAGTGATGATGCCAGAGTGCGTCGTCGCAACCAGCGGATCCCCGGCAACAAGAAGAGAAACAACACCCTTACTAGCAGGCTCGATGATGTTTTTGACCAAATCATCCTCGACGCCGATTCTGCCTAACACCTCTATTTTACGGCCACACAACGCCTCAAACTCGCCCACATTCAACGTGTGAAAACTAGTGTAGGATTCAAGGAACACCCTGTCAGACTTCTTCAAGCAAGAAAGCCCTCCAAGAGTCAAATCATCGAGGCCGTAGAGCCCTAAACCTATGAGATACAACATAAAATAGAATCAGGGATTCAAGAATAAAAAAATAAGGGTTTTGCGCCCTTTCGGGCGCAAAAATTGGTTGGCAACGTTTTAAACCACTTAGTGGACGTTTGCCTTCAGCCAGTCAATCAACGCGTTTCCAGCATCGACTGTGTCTGCTGCAGTCCAACCAGCTACAATAACCTTCCGTCCATCCTTTTTCACGATGTACTTCTGGCTTGCAGCGGCGATCTGCTCTGCGGTCACAGTGCTCATGCCGTTAACGGCTGGCCCACCAACAATAATCAAGTTCTTGCTGGTGTCTGCTGAGATTTCCGGTACAACCAGGTTCGCTGGCACGCTGTTGACTGTAGTCTCAGTCACAGACGCGGCAGCTGCTCCGGCTACTCCGAACTCCTCAACAGTGAAGGTACAGCATCCTGCTGTCTTCGTGGTTCCGACGTCGGCTTCCGTTATCACAGACTCAAGAACAGTCGACTCCTGAGACGTTCCTATGAACGTTGTGGCTGCGACTGCTTCCTGCGGGTGCAATATTTCCACAGCATCGATGCTGTAGTCTGCGCCCCAATCTATGTTAATCCTCTGTCCGCCCATTGGGAAGATCACGAGGGTGTCTGTGTCACGGCTAATCCGCTTCACTGGGTCGTTGTCAATTGTTGTGTCAACGTTGACGGTCTCACCGTAGTAGGTGTTTGTGGCGTCATCGTAGTTTCTGTCGTACATGTCGATGACTGCGTACTCGCCGTCCCTGTTGTTCTTAACAACAATCAACGTGTCGTCAGTGTCTGCTCTCGAGAAGGTACCGTCGTTTATGTCGGTTCCAACCTCGTTTATTGCGCTAATCTGGAGCGAGGCAACATCGTTTGCCTGGAACTTTGTTATGGTTCCAACCTGGGTCGCGTTTACTCCGATTGGAGTGTTGTTTAAAAGCGACGCGTTGTTGGATACAACAAAGTATATGTCTCCAGAGTCGTACAATACGGGCATACCGTTGGTAATGCTCGAGACAGACTCTCTTCCAATGAAGATGTCCGTGTCGTTGGCGTTGGTGTCGGTTTCTATCTTAATAGAGTCGTCGTTCTCGTCTTTCTCCTCGAACGCAGACGTGTTAAGGTAGAATATATTCGGCGACGTCACTGGCTGGACGTTAAAGTTCTCTTTTCCGCCGTCGACCAAGTCCTTAAACGTCAACTTGATGTAATCGTTTCCACCTGTGGTGGTCTTCTCCTCGGCGTCATCGTATTCATATACTTTGCCACCTAGGATGAAGCGATCACCCTTGCTGAACGGACCTTGATCCATGCGGATGTTGTCCCAGCGGTTTCCGCCGTCGTCTGTGAAGGATATCAAAAGCTGGTACAAACCATCTTTCTCAATCTTTATGTTTCCTTCACCTTCACCGGACACAGGAACCGTGCGGAAGTCGTTTGACCTGAAACCGTCGAACGTCAACTTGTAGGTTGACGGGAAGTTCAGGCTTTCGCCCTCCTCTAGCTCAATGCTGTGCCTGTACTGCACGGTAATGTTCTCGAGTAATGTACCGATTCCGCCGTCGTATTCAGTCACGTCGTTTGATGTTGCGACAGCTCGACTCGCGAAGTCTACTCTCCAATACTTCTTGACCTCACCGCCTAGCTCAATGTCCTTACCGGACTCCAACACAACGTTTGTGGTCGTGTCGTAGACGATTAGGGACGCTGACGCTACCTGGTCGGCTTCTTCGGCGTATACTCCAGAAATCTCTATGTCGTCAACGATACCGTTGGCCATCTTAGAGATTTGTGTCTGAACTACCGTACCATCTGGCTTCTCGACATCCAAGAGAATACCTGCAACCTGGTACTCTGCGGAGTAAATCAGGTGGTCTATCTTAAACTTGTAGCCCATGTACTCTGCAGTGTAGCCTTCGCTGGAGATGTCGTCTAAGACCGCTCCCTTAGCAAGGTATATCTTGTCAGTTCCTTTTATGTCCTTGACATAGTATTCCTCACCAAACAGGAGGAACTTACCGCGCCACTCGAAGTCAATTGTGTCGTTGAACGAGTCCTTGATCTGCGAGGAAATCGGTACTTCTCCTGCGTCTACTACGTAGGTTATTTTCTTGGTGTCAATTTTCAACTCGAGTTTTTCGGCGTCGTCTTTCCCGATTCCTGCCTCATACCACGTCATTCCGCTGTAGTCGACAATTATCGACTCCTTCATTTCGTGGCTTGGGTTCTCGAGGGAAGACAAACAGAGTGTCTGACAGAATAAACAGTGTACGTTTGTGTACTCTGCTTCTTTCAGTACTCCTGCCTCGGATCTCTCTTGTGTGTCGCACGCGAGACTGTAAGAGATGAATTCTCCTCTCTCATATGTCTCTGTGTTCGGGTTAAAGACGAGACCCTGGTTCTCGTTGTAGAAGCTGTCGTTCATTGATACGCCGTAGTCCTGCTTGAACTTTCCGGTTGCTCCGATGGCGGATACGCCAATCGTTACTTGACCGGAGGCGGAACCTTCTGCCCCTACTGTTGTGGCCTTGCTCGCGTATGCGAGGTTACCTACTGTCGCAGCGATATTGCCTGCCGCAACAGCATCTGTTGCCATACCCTTCTCGCCTACGACGACCTGGACTACTGGATTGTAGGCCGCGTCATAGAAGAAGGATTTAGTCAACCCTGTGTCGTCTAAGCCAGCGCTTACCGCACCTGCGAGTGCTGCACCGAGCATCACTGCGCCTGTTGCGATTGCACCAGCTTGCTTCACATACATGCTTTTCATGTGGTTTTTTCCTCCTTTTGGTTTAGTTTTTTTCTGCGGGGTCGGTTGTGGACCCCACGGTTAGCCTTCTCTAATTGATTCAATGGGTTATTTATATTACAGGGTGAACGATGCATAGCGTTTTTCTCTTTTGGGTCATTAAACGTTCAGATGGCCTTTTTTGACGCATATAAAGTTCGAGCGCTCTTTTTTTCACTTATAGACCCATTTTTTGAGCTTTACCCATTTGACCCTTCCTTCCTTTGTTCGCTCGATGATGTTTCGCCGCTCTAGCCGGTTCATTATGTCGGATAAAGAAGCCTTCGGTATGCCAGTAGTATGGTATACCTGGGCCTGCGTTATCTCATCAGCATGGTTGGCGAGAACGTCGACTACTTTGCGCTCGTTGTCTTCCAGCATCTTCTCGACGGACTCCTTTAATTGGCTGCCGCTGCCCTGCTCGTTTTTGTCGACGACCTCTTGACCGATGGATACTACAGCGTCGTCTCCGTCGTGTCTTACCTCCATCTCGGCAATCGTTATTCCGGGCCGCGCAGTTTGCCGCCGCTTGATGAGGATGTATGCGACAAGTACCGCGATAACCGCCAACGCAAAAACGGCGACATATAGCGGAGAAATCGGCTGCTCCTGCAAAGGAGTTACCGTTTGTTTTCCTCCGCCGAACTGGTACGTCGCCGTGAAATTGGTCTCATTAACGTCCGGGTAAATATATAGTATGTCGGGCCCGACGCTGAACCTGTAGGGAGTCCAGTTAAGAATCGTGGAATTAGACGGGAACTCTACCTTGATTATGGTCCTGGACGCAGTAGACTGCAGATTAAAGTTAATACGCCACACGCTGTCGCTCTTGCTCGTCAAAACATTAGTTGAATACTCAACAAAAAACTCTTTAACGCTCCTCGCAGGCGCCTCAACAACCAAGTTAGTGCTCTTGCCATCTACTTCGTACGTCTGGTATTCAATGGGCCCATAAGCGTCATAAACGCTTATCTCGCTTGCGTCAGAAATGAGCATTAGCGGCCCAACAGTATTCATGTCCGAAACACTAACAACCTCTTTTACATGGACCTTACCACTATCCTCAGCACTCACCGTAACATATGATATAGAGTTAGCACAAGCAAAAGACGAGGCAAGCAAAAGCACCAATAGAGCGGCAACGTATTTCATTGTCTCTTAAGTAATTTGGTTTAACACAAAAAAAGCATTATTCTTCCTTTTTGAGGAACTTATTGTACAATGCAACCCTTTCTTCGTCGCGCAGAAACGACATTATCTGCGTCGTATACGCGTGGACTATCTCACTCACGTCCGCGACGAGAGAATGCATTTCGTCGGAGGATAGATGATATTCTTCGGGCTCAAGTATCTCAATGGCGGACGGCCCGTACCTCATTACAGTGTTTATGAACCAGCGGAAATCCCTAGCCAGAACCTTGACTTCAGCAACCCCAGAGTAGTAATCCGCCTTCTCGTCTTTCTTGATCTCGAATAATCTGGCTTCCAGGAGAGTGACATATTCTTCAGACAGCATTTTCTCGAAGACTGTTTTTTCAAGGGCTTTTTTGGCGGTTTCCTTGTTGTTTCCCTGGACTTCGAGGTAAAGCGTTGAAAGCACTGCACCGTCTGCGACCTGCTCGCTTACGTTAACGTCTTCGTTGAACTTCTTATCGACTACTGGCTTGTCTGACATTTTCGAGTTTATCTTTAACTATTCAATAAATAAAAAGGAAGATGGAAACTATCGCTGACGTCACTCTAAGGTGGTTCGACGAGTCCGCGCTAATGGAAAAAGACCCGAGACAGCTTACTGAGACGTTTCTGGCATCCCTCGGAGTTACTTCGGACGTCGCCGTAGACGTTATGGAGGTTCTCTTCAAGGCGCGCGCCGAAGACAGGGCGCTTCGAACCCAAGAGATTCTCAACGAGATACTCAAGACTCGGAAGGAGAGGAGGATAAAGGCCAAGAAAGGATTGGGGCTTCGCAACATCCAGGTGTGGGTGAAGTACTTCAAGTCCATAAAGCTCGTCGACCGGGTCGGGGAGCGCGTGCGTTTCACCGGGAACAAGACGCCTACTCAAGCATTCTCAGAGTACACTAAGCCAGTTATAGAGGAATCAGTCTCATTCATCGAAGCGCTCCTTGCGAAAACAGAGGAAGCATACGGGATAAAGTAGAAGATGGAGTGCATTCGATGCGGTCGGGAGAAGGCTGTAGTAGCGCTTGCCTACAACGGCGAATCCCTCGGACCGAACTGTTTTACTGAAGTCTTCGAGAGAAGAGTCAGGAAAACAATCCGCAAGAAAAAAATGCTTGCATTCGACGACACCACCGCCGTCGCATTAACTGGAAGAGCTAGCTCGTCTGTTCTTGCGTATCTGCTCAAGAATTTCTCGTCCAAAAGAGTGAAGTCGAGGGTTTTCGCTTTAACGGTCGATGACGGGGTCGCAGACGTATCAAGCGCAGGAAAACTGTGCGAGAAACTTTCAATACAACACCACGTAGTATCGAAAAGAAAGTCCCCCAAGAAAGAAGCCCTGAGACTAGGAGCCTCAAAAGTGGCTTTCGGGACAAACCTCGACGATGAAGCCCGCGAGACGCTCAAAGGATTCCTTGAAGGCAACATGATAAACTCTGGGAAAAAAGAGGATACGGCCTGCATTAAGCCGCTGAGAGAGTGCCCTTCCGAGGAGATCAGATTGTACGCGAAGATAAAAAAGATTCCCCACGCAAAAACCAAGGACGTCAAAGACGAAGTCGCGGAAATACTGGATAAACTAGAGAAAAAACACCCTGGCGCAAGATTCCAGATACTGGCCTCAAAAGACTGCCTGAACTCTCTTTAGAGCTGTCCCAGGATGTTTTCCGCGGTTTTTTCTCCGAGCATCTTTGATAGTCGGGTTTTGCCTGCCTTCTTCAGTTTCTCAGGGCTCGTCAATCCCGAGTCGAAGAGCTTTCTCGCCCGCACCCGCCCCACTCCCTTGATGGATACGAGGGGTATTAGTTCTTCGCGTATCCCGTATTTCACGCGTGTCTCAAGTTTTTTTAGCTCTAGGAAAGATGCCTTAAGCCTTTTTATGCGGGCTAGCTCGCTTGCAGCGTATGTTAGCCACTCCATGATTTGCTGGCGCTGGTTAAGTTGGCCTGGGGCGACGTTGTATTGTTCGAGGATTGCGTCTTCGCCGACTTCGCGCATCCAGTCCATGAAAAGTTTCGCTATCTTGAATCTGGGCAGGAACTCCCAGTCCAGGTCGAATCCTCCGATGTCCCTGAGGAATTCGCCTTCGAGGCCGTAGGCTTGCGCCCAAAGACCAGACTCCTCGGTCGTCTTTACTGGGAGATGAGGCATCTCGGACGCGTCAGATAAGACTTCGAGCAAGCCGATTGTCGGGAACCTTCCTTTTTCCTCCGCCTTCCCGAAAAAGTCCAAGTACGTGTGGGCGGTCAGGGGGTCGATGTATAGCTCGGAGACCCTGGTGCCCAATTGCGTGGGCAGTATGAACCTTTCTTTTTCCTCTACGAAACCCCATTTGACTAGGTCTGCCACCATGCGCTTGAGCGTGTCTTCGAATTCAGCGTGTATGCCGTACTGGAAGCCGTAGAAGGTCTGCCTGAAAAACTCAGACAACGCCTCATGCGTCCTGGTAAAGCCTGACGCAATCTGGGCTAGAATATGGAATCGCAGCACGGGCTCAACGCCGAGACGAGAGTATATCGGCTCGGACTCCCCGTACACGTAGTGCTCGTATGCGAACTCTGCCTCGCTCGCGGTTTTGGCAAACGATACAGCGTATCCTACGCTGTCGTATCTGGGGCGGCCTGCGCGTCCCGCCTGCTGCTTGTACTCGAATACCGGGATGTATGTTTGCCCTTCCATGCCGTAGCGCTTAAGGTCCCGTATTATCACGGTCCTGGACGGAAGATTTATGCCCGCCGCAAGCGTCGGAGTGGCTGCAATAACTTTGACCAACCCTTCCCTGAACGCGTCCTCGACCCGAATCCTCTGCGCGTTCACAAGCCCTGCGTGATGGAATGCTGCGCCGTTTCTCACGCAGCCTGCAAGACGCAGACACTGGCGGGTGGGAGAAGACAAAACACCGGATAACTCGCCCGATAATTCTTCGAGGCCGGGAGCCTTGAAGCGCATTTTCTCCCCTATCTTCTCGGCAACGGATTCAGCGCTTCGCCGCGAGTTCACGAACACGAGGACCTGGCCGCCGGATGACACCGCCTTTTCAACCTGCTCTATCATGGTCTCGAATCCCTGGGAGACGACCACTTCTTCGACAAGCTCTACTGGCCGCCATTTGGATGACACCAGTTGCGCGGAAAGCCAACTTGCTAGTTCCTGACTGTTTCCTATGGTCGCTGACAAGCCTATTACTCTCAAATCGGGGTACATGGTACGAAGCTTTGTCGTTATTATCTCGTAGACCGGGCCCCTGTCTGAGCCTATAAGGTGTATTTCATCAAGGATTAGTATGCCGACGTCCCGGAACCATTCCGGCCTAGAGCGCATGATAGAGTCCGCTTTCTCGGCGGTTGCGACCAACACGTCGAAGCGGGGCTTTCTCGAGTACTTGGCTGCGTCAAGGTCTCCTACTTCAAGCCGCACGCTAAAGCCGAGTTTCTCGTATTTTCTGAATTCGACGGATTTTTCGTAGGCAAGCGCCCGCAACGGCACGATGTAGACTGCCTTTTTCCCGGATGAAAGCGTTTTAGCGATTGCAAGCTCTGCGGCAAAGGTTTTGCCGGATGCCGTCGGAGTCGACAAAATCATGTTTCCGCCGTCAAGGAGCCCGGATGATACCGCAGCCTCCTGGGGAGGGTATAGTTCGCGCAAACCCTCGGACAAGTAGATGCTTTTGACGTTATCGGCTAACTGCAGGTCGGAAACGAGCATGGTAGGTATTTTCGCGGGAGAGCCTTAAAAATAGGATGACAGAGAGCTTGGGAAAACTGTTTTTATTCGCCGGTTTGGATATGTAACTGCATGATTGAGGCAATCTTTCTTTTGACGGGAATCATCATCTTCATAGGCTTTTTCGCGATGCTCTTTTTTGAGCGCACCAAGATTCCTGACATCCTGATTCTCATGTTTCTGGGCCTTGTCTTGGGCTCCATACTAAACGAGAGCCAGGTTTCCTTGTTCAACTCGATTGCCCCGTACGTCGGAGCCATCGCCTTCATGATGATCCTCTTCGACGGAGGCCTGAACCTGAATCTCTTTAAAGTCATAAAAGAGCTCTCGGACTCGACGATATTCATGCTCACCTCGTTTACGTTATCAACCGTCATGGTGACCGCTTTAGTCCACTACGTTTTCGGCTGGGAGATTCTGCACGGGCTGCTTCTTGGCGCGGTAGTAGGTGGGACAAGCTCTGCAATCGTTGTTTCGACGGTATCCAAGATTTCGGTAAGGGACTCGACGAGGATTCTTTTGACTTTGGAGTCAGCGGTAACCGACGCCTTGTGCATCGTGGTCTCGCTTGCGATAATCGAGATAATACTATTCAACCAAGTGAGTGTGAGAGACAGCCTGAACATGGTCACCGGGACGTTCTCTATTGCCATAGTCATCGCCCTGGTAGTAGCCGTGATCTGGATCGGGATTCTCAAAAACTTCCACGGCAAACCGTTCGGCTACCTTCTGACGGTCGCCGTCATCTTCATAATGTATTCAGTCGTCGAATACATCAAAGGCAACGGCGCCATAAGCGTATTAGTCTTCGGGATGATTGTCGGGAACGCCCGCAATCTTGCGAAATACATGCGCCTCGAAGACCAATTAAACGTTGACACGAAAATCAAGGCCTTCCAAAAGGAAGTCGCCTTCTTCATCAGAACCTTCTTCTTCGTCTACATAGGAATAATCTTCAACGTCAAAGAATTCAACGCCAAACTAGCGGCAACCACAATCCTGGTTTGGGGGATAATACTGCTCGCAAGGCTCATTTCAGTGAAAATCATAACCCTCAAAAACAAGACCCTCAAGTGCGACGAAACAATACTCCTAACAATGCTTCCCCGTGGGCTTGCAGCCGCTGTGCTTGCGAGCATACCGTTATCCAAGGGAATCGGCATAGAATCCTTTTCTCAGATAGTCTTCCTCATGATAATACTCACAAACATTACGGCAACCGTCGGGACACTGTTATATGAGAGGAAAAAGTGCGACGTAGAGGAAAACGGAGAAAACTAAAGAACAACATCCTTGACGCTTTTTCTTAACCCCTCACCCGCGTCGCCCGCGGCACGGCCCAAAGCCAACACCGCCATAAGCTCGCAGGAGCCTGGCGCAGACAGTATTTCTTTGGCTTTCTCCTTTTGATGGAGTATTTCACCCAGCCACACTGCACCCAAACCCATGGCGTGGGCGGCAAGCAGCATGTTCTCGATGCAGGCTCCTATTGCCTGCACGTCCTTTATCCGGTCGTAAGACTCGCCCTTGTCCAAGAAAACTGCTATGCAAACTGGCGCGGCCTTGATTATGCGCGAATACTTGGTGCAAGAGGAAAGCTTTTCCTTAAGTTTCTCGTCTGAGACGACCTTGAACTTCCACGGCTGATTGTTCAAGCCAGACGGAGCCCAGCGTCCGGCGTCAAGTACTGCCTCAACGATTTCCCGTGCAACCGGCTCCTCAGTGAATTCTCGGACGCTTCTCCGGGACTTGATTGCACCTAATACGTCCATCTTCCATCACCTTGAATCATTGTTTAATGTAAATTTAACCCGGTTTTTCCCGTGTCCAGGGTAGGATTGTTTCCCCAACTTGGGGGTTATCGTATATGTTTCCTTGTATTCGCCTCTTTCCTTGTCGAAAGTCGCCATGGACAGGACGGTGAGTTCATCCCCAAAAGTCCTTGTGAAGCAGTCACGCTCTGTTTCTGAATCAAAATAAACGCCAACATTGACGGCTTCGGGAGTCAGGTAATCGAGATAACAGGCTGCACAGGAAACTCCTCTAACCCTGCATTTTGATTCCACAAGCTTTAGAGTATTCCGCTGTTGTTCATCAATTAGTCGATTGCCATCAACGGTTCCTTTTGAAAGGCTCAGGTGAGAGACAGCATCGTAGGCTCTGCCGTAGTCTGGATCATCCTTCATGCTGACCTCCGTGCACATGTAGTAGGGGGTGGTTTCAGTGGGTGCCTTCAGGTTTTTCCGCCTGCGGAGGGCCATATCCTTAGTCTACCTCTATTACTGATGCTATGACAGTTTTGTCGACAGGCCCTTGTCTGAGAATTCTCGCAGGCTTTACGGTCAAGTCGATTATCGTGTTCGGTTTCTTGTGGTGTGTTGCACCACCATCCAGGACGATGTCTACTTGGGTTGCGAGCATTTCGTCGATTTCGCCGGCCCATGCTGCTGGGGTTTTTCCGGTGTAGTTTGCGGACGTTGATATGAGGGGTTTCCCGGAGAGTTCGACTAGTTTTGCCGCCACCTTGTTTTTATGGCATGTAAGGCAGACTGTTTTTTTGGAGACATATTCAGGGATTTCACTGGTTTTCTCGACGATGATGTTGACGTCTCCTGGCCAAAACTCTTTTATTATTTTCTCGGCATCCTTAGATATGAGCCCGTATTTTTCTGCGTCTTTTTTCTGTATTGCGACCTGGAGTGGTTTTCCGTCGCGGCCCTTGATGTCTCGGATGCGGGATACCGCGTTCTCGTTGGTTGCGTCGCAGAATAAGCCGTAGACTGAGTCAGTTGGGGAGATGACAACTCCGCCCTTCCGCACTATGTCGGCCGCAGCCTCGATGTTCTCGGCGCTAGCATCTAAAACAGGATTCATTTAAATCTTTGTTTTCGTGTATTCCACTAGCCCACCGGCTTCGATGAGGTTTAGGAGGAATTCAGGGAGTGGTTTGAATGAGTACTTCTTTTTCTTCGTCTGGTTTTCGACTGCTCCCTTCGCAAAGTCTACTGAGACTGTGTCGCCGTCGTCTGCGGTAACGTCGCATTCAACAAGGGGAAGGCCGATGTTTACGCTGTTTCTGAAGAATATCCTCGCAAAGGATTTCGCGATGACACATGATATTCCAGCGCCTAAAAGCGCGCGCGGCGCGTGCTCGCGTGAGGAGCCGCACCCGAAGTTTTCGTCGGCAACGATTATGTCTCCAGCTTTTACTTTCTTTACGAATTCGGGCCGCGCTTTCTCGAAGGCGTGTAGTGCAAGCTCTTTGGCATCGCCTGTCACCAAGTATTCAGCAGGAATAATCTGGTCTGTGTCAACGTTTTCGGCGAACCGCCAGACTCTCCCAGTAACATTACCCTTCATCTTCACTGGGCGCGGCGCCCAAGCATTCTTTCTTTCGCGGCCGCAAGACGGTCAGGAGAATCCTTAAGCAGTTGAAAGTATGCCGGAAGCCGCTCATCGGCGGGAGCCCTGTCCCGGAGTATTTCGCCGACTTGCGCGTCAAGTGCTCTTTGTTCTCTCGCATCACTTCTTGCGTGGTCCAATGCAAAGCATACTGTCGCGTCACGCCTCATCTGGCGCGCAGCCATATCATCCCCTTCTTCCTCGTTGGCTCTGTGGAACATAACCCTGCCGGCTTCAACCCAATCTTCTTTTTGAAGGACGTCCGGGATGGAAGCGCGTAAGCTCTTTTGGAAGGTGGGTTCAACAGGTTCCACCTTCCTATGGATTTGTTTCGGCATCTTGTCTCCCCTCCTATGTATGTAAATATAAAGGAGGCGAGGGTATATAAGATACGCAGGAAATGAAAAAGATTCCAGCCTTCACGCCAGAATACGTTAAAGTCAGCGAAGACTATCTGATTAATTTCTTTAACCGCATACTGGGGGAGGACAGGAGCATAATGGATGTTACGTCGGCCTTCACTCCTAAGAGGAAAGTGGTGGCTGAGATAACCTGTAATGAGGACGCCTATGTTTCCGGGATTCCTGAGATGAAGGTTTTGTTCAGGATTGTCAAGGTTTCTGCGGTAGCCGGGAAGAAAGACGGGGACCGCGCCAGGAAAGGCAACAGAATATTCACCTTGAAGGGGGATTCAAGAAGCATCCTGGAGGTTGAGCGCACTGCCTTGAATATTCTTTCGCGGATGAGCGGGATTACTACGCTAACCCGCAGGTATGTTGAGGCTTTGGAGTCTGTGAGCTCTAAGGCGAAGGTTTCGGCGACGCGTAAGACGACTCCGCTTTTCAGGTACTTTGAGAAGAAGGCTGTGTGCGTCGGGGGTGGTGTGCCGCACAGGATGAATTTGTCGGATATGATTCTCATAAAGGATAATCACTTGAAGGTGTTCGGGGGCGTTAAGGAGGCTTTGGCTGCTGCGCGGGAAGTCGGCCCGAAGGTGCCCGTGGAGATAGAGGTTACGAGTCTGAAGGAAGCCTTGAATGCCGCGGAATCAGGAGTTGACGTGATTATGTTGGATAACATGAGCCCGGGCCAAG
>JBDRCA010000128.1:0-22299 GCA_043822165.1 Candidatus Altarchaeota archaeon | reverse complement strand
GCCTCCTGCAGCAAAAGCGTGCGGACAATACATAAACAGCATCCTCGCCAAAGTAGAAGCATTGAAAGCAGGCTACGACGAAGCCTTGATGCTCGACTCCCGCGGGATGATAAGCGAGGGGCCCGGGGAAAACATCTTCTTCGTGAAGGAAGGCTTCCTTTACACGCCCCCATCACACGCAAGCATCCTGCCAGGGATTACAAGAGACAGCATCATAAAAATCGCGGCAGACATGGATATACCCGTCTGCATAACAGACTTGGACAGGGGCATGTTGCTGACAGCTGATGAAGCCTTTTTCACAGGAACCGCAGCAGAAGTGACTCCAATACGCGAAGTCGACGGAATACAGATAGGAAAGCCCGGGCCAATCACCAAGAGAATCCAGGAAAAATTCTTCGCAGCCGTCAAAGGAGAAGACAAAAAATACAAGGACTGGTTAGACTACGTTTAGAGTCAACCAAGAATAGTAGTTCCCTTGAATTCCTCACCCAAAACCGCTTTTCGAATGTTATCAAGGTCTCGACCGTTTAAAACAATCGTCTTGACTTTAGAGCGCATTACTGACTCAACAGCCATCCTGTCGATTAGCGCGTAATCGCCGGGAGACTGCGGTATCTTCTCGACTAGAGCAAGCAGCTCTTTTGCGCTCATGCGCTCAATCAGTTTGGCGTCCGAATTCTTTTTAGGGTCCTTGTCGTATACGCCGTCTATGTTGGATGCGTTTATGAAAAGCTCAGCGCCCGCAGAATAAGCCAACTCAGCCGCCACCGCGTCGGTCGAGTGTTTTGGATCCGTCCCGCCCATAACGAGTATTGGATGAGTCCGAGAAAGCGAAAGCGCCTCCTCGATGGTCTGAGGAATCCTGCGGTTTGCCCGCTTACCCACTGCTGAGGCAAGAAGCAGAGCGTTCAAGCGGGTCGTGTATATGCCAAGCCAGTCCAGGAGCTCGTCGTCTGCGCCGGATGCTCGCGCTGTCTGCTGGTATTTCCTGGCTATTTTTCCGCCGCCTGCGACCACGTAGAGTGTGTGTTTTTCGGAGAGAGTGCGCAGGAAGCCCGTGATTTTAGCCAGGAATGCGTCATCTATCTCGTCCGGCACGAGCACGCTGCCGCCTATTGAGAACACTATCTTCATCGTATTTTATTAGCCTCGTGTAAATTAAATACACAGTATGGGGTTTTCATGGTAAGCGACAAACTTGATGTCTTGGTGTTTGGGGATACTGCAATAGACTACTTTTACGAGGTAGAAGCCTTCCCGAAAAAGAACATGGCCTCCGAGATTACGAAGAGCCGCAGGTTCTACGGCGGCATGGGGGCAAACACTGCAGTGGTCGCCAAGGCGCTTGGTTTGTCGGTGGGGCTTGTGTCAGTCATCGGTACCGACGCCGAGGACTACATGAAGTATCTGTCAAACATGGGCATTGAACTGCACCTTAAGGGAGTGTTCGGCGACACCACAAAGTCCATGTTTTTCAAAAACAACGGGGACCAGGTGAGCTTTTTCTACAAGGGAGTCACCGAGAAACTCGACGAACTGGAGCCGGGCAAGACCTTCGAGAAAGAGCTTATTAAGCGCACTAACGTCGTGTATCTCGGGAGAACGTATCTTAATCTTCAAAAAAAGGTCGTGAAATCCTGCAGGGGAAAATTCGTAGTCTACAATCCGGGCTACGGGGTCTACGCGTTCACGAGCATACCCCAGGCATTCAAGGACGTCTTGTCCAAGACGACAGTGCTCATAGTCAACCAACACGAGTTGGAGCACCTGCAGTCGCTTGGTTTCAGAATAGGGTCCGTGCACGGGCCGAAGACGACGATTGTGACGAAAGGCTCTAAGGGTTGTTCGGTTTTCGGCAGGAACACTGAGGTCGACATCGGGTGCTTTAAGACGGGTGTGGTTGACGCCTCCGGTGCGGGAGACGCGTTTAACGCCGGATTCATCGCGGGACAGGTTAAGGGCCACGACGTCTACGACTCGGTAAGGCTTGGTAATGCCGCCGCCTCATTCATAGTCGAGGCCTGGGGTTGTCAGACCAATCTTCCGTCCTGGGAGAAGGCGCTGGAGAGATACAGGGGTATTGTGTGATGAGTGACAAGTGGATTGCATTCAACGTTATCGGGGATAGCCTGGAAAAAACTAAGAGTCTTTTGTTTTCATCGTTTAAAGCGTCTTTTTGGCTCAAACTCGCATTAGTCGTGTTCCTCGTAAACGGGGGAATAAACGCGGGATCAAACTCAAAGCTCTATGAATTCGACTCTCCCGTAGAGTTAATGGCAAACCTGCCATTGCTCATTGTGTTAGCGGCCTTGTTCCTGACCATAATACTTTTTTTCGCATACCTCGGAAACATCGCGGTCTTCGTATTCCTAGAATCCGTATTACAAAAGAAAGTTGAAGTCTTCGACTGGTTCCAAGACAACATGAAACGAGGCCTGAAACTATTCCTGTTCAACATATTCCTTGGAGCCGTCACAGTGCTCGCAACCATAATCGTAATCCTCCCAGGAATCGGCATCTACCAAGGCATATCGGGTGGGGCGAAATTAATCGGGCTTGTAGCCTACGGCATAGTGGCTGCAACAGCATACCTAGCCCTGTTAATCGCATTGACCATCGTCGGCTCATTCACGAAAGACTTCGTTGTGCCGCTCATGGTGGCCGGGGAAAAAGGGCTGCGTGACTCATGGCACGAGCTCGCGCAGGTGATAAAGGCGAACAAGGGGCAGTTTATCATGTACGTTGCGGCAAGGTTAGTGTTGGGGATACTGACAGGGATAGTGTTTCTCGTCATCACGGTGATTATGATAATTATCCTTTCCATAAGCTTCTTTGTGATAGATTTGAGTGCCGGAACCGTTGGGTCGCTTATTTTCTCCCCGTCGGCTGCGGGAGCCGCCATTGATTCACCGCCTATTATGATAGCATTAAAGCTTGCAATCCTCGCGTTAATGGTAGTATTCGCATACATAACCACAATCATGACGCTTCCCATCCACGTGTTCCACAGGTACTACAGCCTGCTCTTCATAGAAAGAATCATCCCTGAACTGGGTTTGTTGGAGGGTGCCGGTAGAAAAGATGAGGAAGACAGCGGAAAACAGGATGATGAATCCGCCGGAAAAATTTTTGTGGAGGTTGATAAATGAAGGCTTACGTGGTCGGGGGCTCAGGATACACTGGGAGAGAGGTTTTGAGGATTCTTTCAAAGCACCCGGAAATTGACGGAATACAAGTTTCGTCCACGAGATTTGAGGGAAAGCCGGTCTCGGAACTTCACCCGGACCTGAACCATGGATTAGTGTTCAGTAGACTGGACTTTAAGGACGTTAATTCCTGCGACATCGCGTTTTGCTGCGTACCCCACAGGAAGGCCATGGGTATCGTGCCGAATATCTCCGCCAAGGTCGTCGACTTGAGCGCCGACTTCCGCCTGAAGGATGCTGGAGTATACGAGAAGTTTTACGGCGTTAAACACTCATGCCCGGGCATTGCCAGCAAGGCGGTCTACGGGCTCCCAGAGTATTACAGGGAGAAGATAAAAAAAGCCCGCATCATAGCAAACCCTGGATGCTATCCGACTGGGGCGATCCTTGCGTGCAAGCCTCTTTTCGAAAACTTCGACGTCGAACACGTGATAGTGGATGCTAAAAGCGGGGTTTCCGGCGCTGGCAGGGAGAAGGAGGAGGAACTCCGAAGATTCGTGTCAGACGAGAACATGCGGGCATACAAGATTGTCGGCCACCAACACACCCCGGAAATCGAGCAGGAGTTGGGCGTTAAAGTTTCTTTTACTCCGCATTTAGCGCCATTGAGTCAGGGCATCTTCACCACCGTTCACGCGGTAACGGATGCTGACGCGGACGAAGTGAAGAAGGTTTACGAGAAGAAATACAAGAAAGAGCCGTTCGTGAAACTGGCTGATGCTCCTGACCTTTTGTCCGTGCGAAACACGAATACTTGCCAGATAGGCGGCTTCGCATCCGACGGGCGCCGGCTCGTCATAACCTCGACAATAGACAACCTCGTGAAAGGCGCAAGCGGCCAAGCAGTGCAGAATATGAACTTGATGCTGGGTTTCGACGAGGCTGCAGGGTTGGTTAAATAGGTTTGAGCATACTATGCCGCGGACTATGAGGCGTCAGAAGAGAATCCCGGGTGAACTAGACGTTAATGCGTATCTGGATTCCGTTGGTAGGGGGGATGTTAAAGAGGTGGTTGATAGACTCCTTACGGGGAGAGATTGCCGAGACCGCTGTGATGCAGCATTTATGATGGGAGTGGATGGTGATGTAAATCTCGTTCCAGTATTGTCCAAGGGCTTGAATGATCCAGATCAACAGGTTCGGGAGAAAACCGTTTCAGCGCTTGAGAGAATTGGGGGGGTGAAAGTCGTTGAGCCGCTCACAAAAGCCTTGTTCGACAGGGACAGGTTTGTGAGGAGGAGCGCTGTTCGAGCCCTTAAAAAGATGCGGGGACTAAGATACGTGGTCGAGGCCATAAACGAGCATTATCCTGGGGACTCGCTTGGCGGGGAGCCCGCAGAGTTTTTCCTTGTTTCCTCGGGCAAGGACTCTGATGTAGGGGATGTTCTGCGAGAGAGCGGTGTGAGAATCTCCGAGGTGTTCGAGGACGGGTCGCCTGCTCTTGGTGTTGGCATGTACTCTTCGGTGCGGGAGGACTATAGGAGGGCTGGAAGCTACCGCGGCCTCCCTGTTTTTACCGGTGACGTGAGACAGTTTCTGGCGAAACATGTTGATGGTGCAATCATCATAGATGATGGCGTGCCGGAACGATTCAGGGATGTGAGAGCCGCCCACGAGTTCGGCGAAACCTGGAGTCATGAGGTGGGTTTGGCGTTTGAGCTTTTGTTGTTGGAGGATAAGCCGGAACTATTTCGTGACTTGCTTGAATCGATGAGAGCTTTTGGCGCGGCTCGTGGAGTTGACTACACCCGCGAATACGCAGAGGTCGTAAAATCGGATCCTGACGGGTTCGCAGGATTCAAACGGTTTTTCCCTGAGGATTTCCAGGAAACGCGCGGTCGTCGCGTTGCTTGAATCTTAGCGTCCGCGCGCAACGTGTTTCTTCCAAGTGCCCTTCCTGAACCAGACGACTGCGATTGCTGATGCTGCGAGAGATGATGCGAGGATGCCCCACCATACGCCGGCAACGCCGAGCCTAAGCGATAGGAGGTATGCTAACGGCACGTTTATGACTATGACCCTTAAAACGTTTATGGCAAGAGACGGCACTGCGTGGCCGGAGCCCAGGAATGCCCCGGATATTGCCATTGTAACCCCCACTACGACGTAAGACAAAGGAACTATCCTGAGGAAGCTTACACCATAGGATACGACCAGCGGATCACCACTGAAAAGAGATACTATCACCTCCGGAAACATGAAGAATACGAACCCTATACAAGACATGATGGCGGTTGCCATGAAACCTGCCTTGAACGTCATCTCCTTGGCCCTCTTGTACCGGCCGGCCCCGACGTTTTGACCTATCAAAGAGACGACAGCCACTGAAACACCCAAAGCTGGAAGTATCGCCAGAGAATCCAGGCGAAACCCTATCCCATAAGCCGCCAACGCCTCAGTCCCAAACCCGGCCACAATAACAGTCAAAAGAAACATGCCAACGCTCATCGAAAGATTGGATAACGATGAAGGCACGCCGACCGCGAAAATTCCCTTCACGTAATCACGTTTGAATGAAAACCAGTGCAACTTAAGCTTAATCCATGTTTTATCAGATATGAAGTATGCTATGATTATGACTAACGCGATTGCGCGGGCGAGCACGGTTGCTATGGCTGCGCCCTTGACACCCCAGCCAAACGTGAAGATGAACAATGGGTCAAGTATTATGTTCAAAACTGCTGAAGATGCCATCGCATACATTGGGACTTTCATCTCGCCTTCTCCCCCGGATTATGCTGTTGCCGACCATAGCCAGAAACATGATTGGAGAACCTACGAGTATTATGTTTATGTAATCCAGAGACAGGTCTTTCACAAGCGCTGAAATATCCATTAACCCAAAAAGCGACGGAGCAGTAATAAGGCCTGTGAACATGAAGAAGACAGATAATGCAATCGAGATAACGAACGCGTGCTCTGCGACCTCGCCCGCGCTTGCGTAATCCCTTCTGCCTATGTAGCGTGCGATAAGCGATGTTGTTCCGACTCCTACTCCGGTGCTGAGCGAGATTATCAGGAAGACTACGGGGAAACTCACGGAGACTGCTGCCAGCGCATCAGCGCTTATCCTGCCGACAAAGTAGGCGTCAACGATGTTGAACGTACTCTGCAATCCGAAGGCTATCATCATCGGCCATGATGCTGCGAGAATAGTTGTGAAAACGCTTCCGTCAGTCAAGTCGTTGCCCATCCCCAAGACATGGGTAATGAACCCTTAAAAATTGTCTTCTTTATTTTTAACTACCATTAAATTAACGTGGATAAACGAGACCTGCAGACGCGGGAAGACACCCTTGACTTGATTGCAAAAAAGATTACGCATGGTCCAACCGGCCTTGCGTTGGACGTTCTTGACAGAGTGATTGATTCATTAAACGCTGATTCTGAATTAAAAAAGATTTTTGGAGAGCCTGTTTCAGGATACTTTGGGATAATAGCCCAGATAAACGACCTTAAGGTATTGGATCTGCAGAAAATCGAGTTGAATGAAGAACAAAAGAAGAGGGTTGTGGGAATACTTGATAGGATACTTGAAGAATCACTTGAGGGGGAGGACGCGGGAAAATACCTGTGAGAATTAAAGATGGTTGTGCAAAAGAATAGGGATGACGTTCAAACACTTCGGCCGCCGCCAGTGGTCGATACCCGGCAGATTGCAGGCGCGGGAACGGGAGAAGTAAGTGGTGTTTTCAGTGTAGCAAGCATTGCCGGGAGGGCGGTAGACTGGACTAAGTCGGCTTGGACTTCCGTCTCAGACGCGTATGCGAGTGCAAGGTATCTGGTGACTGGGCAAATCAAGGACGTGCAGTACAGAGGCGGTAGTGAACGTGAAATCAATTCAACTACACGGCGTCTGCGAGGTCTTGCCTGCCAAATCGGGGAAAAATGGGAGATACAAGTAGGCCAGGAAGGCTTTATAGACGACTTGAGGTCTAAAGTCAGGGAAGACTATTTATCGCACGTGAAAGGAGCAGACGGAGCCTCTGAGAGAAGTTTCGCTGTAGGATGCCTTACTGGGAGTAAAGACTATGATAGAATACGCCATATAGAACACTCTGGCAAGCTTTTAGGCCAAGGAGAAAACCTAGCCTCAAGGTTCGTGGAAAGCGCGAGAAGAAACGGATATGACATAAACTCCCAGACGAGGAACACCGACACTCCAAGTAACTATGCTACATTCAAATACAAGGGTGCGTCAGGCTTGCTTGAAGTCTCAGTTTCAGGAAACAATGAGATGGTAATGCGTCAAGGACGCAAAGTATATACCTCCGAAGTAGCTGCGGACGGGAATACGCATTTCTACAGAATACTTGGCCACCAAGACGGGACAAAAGCCGCCAACCTTAGCACAGGCGACATACTCAACAGAGCAGACGGCATAAACAGGGAGGAGATAACAAGGCTCGGACTAGTAAGAACCGGGACGAAACACCTTTCAAGAATAGTAAATGAATTCAATGCAACACACAAGGATTCAGCCCAAGTAAGTGAAGTAGATGTTTGGGCCAGGGTCCGGCGTGATGCTGCTGAACCGAGAAAACCCACGCTTCGGCTTTCAGAATACCGTTGGAGTGAAAAGGAAGGTGCGATGGCGACTGCCTACAAACACGAGGCAGGCACAGACGAGACTTCGGCGACAGCAATGATGTTCACGCAGGATAAAAACGGATTCTTGAATCTGCCAGATGGAGGGAGGATAAAGGTTCCAAGAAAGGGAGATATGCGCTTCCAACCTGCAAAACCCGAGGAGATTGTAGAGCCTGCAGAAAGAAGCCCTGTGGAGAAGCCGGATGCTGGAGAGAAGCAAAGCGGACAGTTGAGTGAGCAGGAGGCTGAATCTGATTTAAGCGACTTAAGAGAGTCTTATGGAGAGAAGTTTACAGGGGATAAAGTGCAAACTGCATTAGAGAGATGGAGTCTTGCAACTAGAGCAAACGACCCGACATCAAGAACCCATTATGAAACGTACACCAAGCTTGATAACGCAGCACGAAGCATGGGTTGGACTAAAGTCGATCCGGTGGGTGGCGGAGAACGAGTAGACGATAAAAGACTATGCGCAGCTCTCGCAACTGTCCTGGAGGCTAACGAAGGTCTCTTAAGCACCCCATTCCACGCGATGGATGGAAAAGACGGTGCCGCGCTCATACGGAGTATGAGACAGTTTAAAAGTCCGCCTCAATACGGAACAAACCTTGCCAAAGCCTTCGTTGAACTCTCGCGTGACCGAGGTAGCATACCCTTGAGCCCCGACGGAAGCCATCGGAAGCAATTAACGAAACCTGACGAAGAGATAGCCGTCGAATTCGCCCAGTTCGCGAAGGAATTATATACCCGGCTTCCGAAGAAGTGGGTTGAGGAATATTGGGCAGAAAGCAGAAGAGAAGTAGAGGAAGAAGCGAGGAGCCCGCAAAAGAGAGTGGAAAGAGCTCTCACTGCCGCAAAACTTGATAGCGGAGAGGTGTATGACCATCTTTGCAACGCCGCACGAGATGTCGGGTGGACACATACAACACAGGTTAGTGATTCAACGTTTACAGATGAGGAAAGAATTCGCGACTGTCTGGGAACCCTATTAGAGGACAACCGGAAGATGCTCTCGAAACCGCAGGTTAATGCGAAAGACGGTGAAGAGCTATTGGCTCAAATGCAATCGTTTACTGGAGCTGTCGGTAAGAATTTCGGTGACGGTGTCAATGCGCGAATGAAAGGATATGATATAGATACTGTATGGGTAAGACCAGACGGAACCAAAGAAAATCCAGCAGACTCAATACCTAATGACGGTATCGCGCTCGAGTTCGCGCAGTACATGAAGAAGTTATACGATAGCTGGCAGAAAGAGGATACTGTTTAATCATTCCTCTTCGCCTCGAGTTTTATGAGAGTCTTCTCCAAGTCCTTCAAAAGCTCAATGTAAGTTTCATTGCCTATCTCGCCGGACGCCTTCTTCTGATTAAGGATTTCGATCTGCTCTTTAGTCTCCCTTATCTCGTATTCGAGAGGCGACAAGCCCCGGGGTTCAGGGGAAATATCGTCGTTCTTAACCGCAGATATGAGGATACTCCACAATTCAGGGTAAACCTCCTTCTCCCCGCTCTTGGAGAGCTGGTCCAAAGCGAGAGTATACCATTCCGGAAGCGTTGAATTACGCGCCTTTATCGCAGCCTCAAAGTCCGTGAAATCTGCTTTACGCTGCGGCTTCCCGGACAATGCCTCGCTCCAAGGCCGCTCAAGGGCCGCATCAACGCACGCCTTTATGTCGGCTGAAGAGAAGCCGGAAGTTAAATCCGAAAGCCGGGCGTAATCAAGATTCTCGTCGACGAACTTGCCCTTCGCATGTATCCTGAATATCTGCTCCCGGACTTCATGGTCCGGCGCCTTTATGAATATCTGGTTTGTGAAGCGTCCCGCACGCCGAAGCGCCGGGTCAACGTCCCAAGGCGCGTTCGTGGAGGCCACGACCATGACACCCTCCCTTTTTACGAACCCGTCGAGCTCGCTCAAAAACTGGTTCACAAGCCTCCTAGCCTTACCCGCCGACTCCCTTCGGGGAGCCAGCGCGTCGATTTCGTCGAAAAAGATTATGGCGGGAGTCGTGTGAGCTGCACGCTCGAAAACCGCTTGAAGCCTTCGCTCGCTCTCCCCGAGTTCCTCGCTCAATAAATCCGTTATCTTGACGTTGTAGAAGTTGGCGTCACACTCGCCCGCGGTAGCGCGGGCAAGATAAGTCTTGCCGCAACCCGGCGGCCCGTAAAACAAAACGCCGCCGCCGGCGGTCCGGTCATATTTCTCGGAAAGCTCGGGGTGCGTTAGAGGATACACTATCATCCTCTTTATTTTCTCCTTTGCGTCAGCCAAGCCCGCAACATGTGAGAAATCTATGCCAGGCTTCAAAGACGCCTCGACGCCGCCGGCATGCCTTGAAATATCCTCCATCATGTCAGCGAACAAGTCGACTTCACCGCTATCCTGAATCTGATCAAAAGCTAGCTTAAACCACGGCGGAAGAGAGCTCTTGCGCTGAGCTATGACTTCGAGGAAATCGTTCAAATCCGCCTTCCTCTCCTCCCCGCCCTCTACTGCCTCGCTCCAAGGCCGCTCAACCGCCTCGTCGCAGAGCGCCTTTATGTCTGCTGACGAGTAACCTTCCGTAAGCCCTGCCAGCCTTCCGAAGTCTACGTCCGGTGACACTGGCTTGTCTTTAGTGTGCATCTTAAAGAGAAGAGAGCGCACCTCGGTTTTCGGCGGCGGCACGTATACTTGGTCTGTGAGCCTTCCCGCGCGCCGAAGCGCCGGGTCAACGTCCCAGGGAGCGTTCGTGGAGGCCATGACCATGATGCCTTGGCGTTCCTTGAATCCGTCCAGTTCAGTGAGGAACTGGTTGACCAGAGTCCTGCCTTTTCCTGCTGACTCCCGCCTTGGCGCCAACGCGTCGATTTCGTCGAAAAAGATTATTGCGGGAGTGTTATGGGATGCGCGCTCGAAGATGTATTGCAGGTGTTTTTCCGGTTCCCCGTATTCGGCTGACAGTATGTCTGTCGCCTTTACGTTGAAAAACATTGCCTCGCACTCGCCCGCGGTAGCGCGGGCAACATAGGTTTTCCCGCAGCCTGGGGGCCCGTAGAGGAGCATTCCGCCTCCTGCCTGTTTCTTGTATTTGGCTGCGACTTCAGGGTGTGCGAGGGGTTGGACGATTGATTTTCGTATTTTTTCTTTCACTAAGTCAAGGTCTGCGACGTCTGCGAACTTTAAGGGGGGGCTTGCCTCCTGGTCTATGCCTCCTGCGTGGCGTAGTATGTGGCGGGCAAGGTCTGCGAACAATCCTATCTCACCGCTTTTGCGGATTTCTTTTTCGGCCTGCTTGTACCATGCGTTAAGAGAGCTTGAGCGGCTGCCGACTGCGGTAGTGAAGTCGTCCATGTCTGCTTTCCGGGGTTTGCCGCCTTTTACTGCCTCCTCCCAGGGTATTTCGAGCGCGTCATCGCATATCTGTTTAACGTCCGCCGAAGAGTATTCGTTCGTCAATTCCGCGAGTTTTTCGAAGTCGACGTTGGATGCTACCGGGCGTTTTTTAGTGTGAAGCCTGAACAATTCGGCGCGGGTTTCAAGGTTTGGCGGGTGGATGAAAATCATGTCTCCGAATCGTCCGGAGCGCCGAAGCGCTGGGTCAAGGGCCCAGGGCGCGTTCGTGGAGCCGATTATGAGCACGTTTTCGCTCATGTTTTCGACGCCGTCCATTTCCATGAGGAATTGGTTGACGACTGCCCTTGATGATTTTCCTTCGCTGTCCCGTCTCTCGGTTAGCGCGTCGATTTCGTCGAAGAATATTATGCAGGGCGCGTTCTTGCTTGCGTTAGAGAATACTTCATGGATGTTTTTAGCCCCCGCCTCGATTCCCCCGCTTATGATGTCTGACGTATTTATGTTGAAGAAGTTGAGGCCGCACTCTCCGACAGTTGCCCTGGCAATGTAGGTTTTCCCGCAACCCGGAGGCCCGTAAAAGAGTATCCGGCCGCCGCCCTTCTTCTGGAAAGCCTTGGATAGCTCTGGGTTTTTCAGGGGGTGCACTATTGCCCTGCGGATTTTCTCCTTGACTTCCGTGAGGTCTGCAACCTGTGAAAAGTTTATGGTGGATGCTTCAATGGGCACTGAGCCGCCTTCTCCCATTGCAGTGGAAAAGGATATTGGTTCGAGTCCTACTTCGGATGTGAATCCTTTTTTTACGTCCTTGTATTCTTTCGGGCAGACCAGGTATTTCACCTCTGACGTGACACCCTGCTTCGTCTTGGATTCAACCACAAAGTAGGGGAGATAAGTCAACCCCTTAAGGCTCACGGAGCCGCTGAAGAATGTCCCCATGACCTCCGCGATCCTGTCGTGGTTGAATTTTATGGCATCCTTCTCGTAGTTGTCGTCCACTTTGTCAGAGAGCTCGAAGGCGGAGCCCATGTTATACCTCTTGTTCGAGAAAATCGGCAAATGGAAGCTGAGCTTAACGTAATGCTTGTGTTGGATGACATCGTCTTCCAGGTAATACCTCAAAAAATTGAAGAACTGGCTCTCACCGCGCTCATAAACCTCTATGAACCCCTGCGTCTTAAGCTCGTTCAAAACATTAGAGTCCAGTTCATCATACGGTAGGCTGCCGTACTCGTATAATTGCCCCAGCGTCGAGATTACGATGTCCTGGTAGTCGATTATCCTCCTGAAGAAATCGTCTTTTATTATCTTGGGTTTGTGGGTGAATACCGAGCCCCTCTTGGTGTAGTACATGTCGCAGTGGGATAAGTCAACGTAGAATGTGTTCTCTCTCTGGTCGAAAGACGTCTTCTTTATGAAAACACCCTCCTTGACTTCTTCTGTCCGTGACACCTTAAACTGGCCGATTGGAGCGTATCTTTTCTGGATTGGGCCTTTTGTGTCTGCGAGCAGTTTGGCTTCTATGTCTGCGGGTATGGCGAACGCGGTCGTGTCTATCTTTGTTATCTTCATCTCGTAATCTAATTTGAGTCTTATCTTTAATATGGATTTTTTCGATGGGATATTTTTAAATCACGGCGTAAGATAGTTTACTGAGGATTTGAATTTTTCTCAAAGGTGATGAAATGGAGATTTACAGGAAAAACATAGGCGAATACGCGAGCATAATGACTACGCCGCTCGTGTTTTTTATTGCGGTAGGCATCGTGCAGTTTGTCGTGAGAATCATAGGTTATTTTCTGCAGAACAATCTGGTGCGAATCCTCGGTTGGGTGCTGTTGGCGTTCATGGAAGCGGTATGGGTTATCATGCTGGTCTACATCAGTTGGGTTGCAGTTTCGCGCAAGAGGTGGAGTGCGATAAACACCTTGATTGCTGGCATAATCTTCGGTTTTCTGGCCGGGTTTGTCGCTGCTGTGGCTTTGAGTTTCGGTAACGTGGTTGCCATGATCGTTGCGGGCACTTGGACGGTATTTAAGGTTGCCGCGTGGTCTGGTGTCTCAGTCGTTTTCCTGCCGATAATAAAGGGTGTTTTAGGCGGCTTCGTCGCGGGCATAATCGGGTTAATACTGGAAAAATAAAAAAAATGCACGTTGACTACGGTGAATGCGCAAAGAAGGGCATCGACGTATTCAAGGATAATGCATTAGCATTCATCGTCGGCTCCTTCATTGTGGTCGTCGGCAGCGTCTTCGTCGTGACTGCCCCGCCGCTTATAGCGGGATTGTTTTACATGGCAGACAAGGGAATAAAGGGCCGGAAAGTCGAGGTTAGCGACGTCTTTGAGGGATTCAACTATCTCGTGCCGTCCATGATTTATGCGTTGATAGTTTGCATTGGATTGCTTCTTTTCATCGTTCCCGGAGTCATCGTATTGGTCGTCGGCATATACGCCATGCCCATAATAGTCCTGGAGAACGCCGATGGCATGAAAGCCGTGAAGGAGGCCTTGCGGATGGGTAAAGAAAACATTCTGGACGTGTTGGGCCTCTCGTTCATGACCCTGGTACTGCATGCCGCGGGCACTGCAGTATTCTTCGCGGGACAGCTCATTACAGTCCCCATAGCAGTAATCGCGCTGACTAAAGCCTACCGGGTTGCTAAAGGCTGATTTCAACCGACTTTATTTTACCGCCCCTGTCGGCGATGGATGACACCACGATGTTCAATGCCTGTTTGACGGATAACTCGTGCCAGCCGGTGACTTCGATGAAAAGGTTTTTAGTGCTTTCTGTGACGCGGGTCAATTCCCCGTTTATTATCGGGGGAAAAGACAATACATCCCCCTTCGAATCAAGGATTACCGGATATTTCTTAAGGCCTTTGAGCGTGAACGCGTAGGCGGCTCCCTTGGGGTGTTTGGTGAGTATCTCTGAAAGATTCATTTTCTCAGTCATCTCCAGGGGTATGAAGGATGCTTCCCCGGGAGCGACGGCCTTGTAGACGTAGGGCGGCTTAATCTTGTCGGAGTCATGGACGCCTATGGCCACCTTAACCCTGTTTCTCCCGTGGGTTGTGTGAAGTTTCTCCTGCACGTTCATAAGGCTTTTGAGCTGGGCATCGTCTATGGTGACGCCGTCAATCTGCGCCGCTGCAACATAGGGGCGGACAGACTTCACGGACGCGTCAACCTTAAGGACTATACTTGAGTCGGCGACTGGATACTCCACGATACCTGTTTCCACGCCCAAGAAGCCGCGAAGAGCCCTCGCGAAACCCTCAACACTCAACATATCCGGTCGATTAGGGAAAACCTCAACACTCAGCGACTCCTCGCTTATGGACTCGAGACTCACGCCAATCATCGGAATCGCCTGCTCAAGCTCCTCGATAGACAGGTCCGAGCCAAGCAGGGCCAGGAAATCCTGTGTGTCGAATTCGACCGTGGGCATCGTAGTTTTTATATCCTCCGAATACAACTATATTAGGAGTAGGTGATTTAAATGAAGGTTCTTATTGCAGGAGGAGGGACTATGGGCAGGGAGATAGTCAAGGCTCTCCCGGACCACGACATCGTAATAATCGAGAAAAACGCCGACGTCTGTGAAAGAGACTCGAACGAGTTGAACGTGAACGTTATGTGCGGGGACTGCACTAAACTCCACGTTCTAAAGGAGGCGGAATTCGAGAAAGTGGGCGCAGTAATAGCAGTCACAAACAGCGATGAAGTAAACCTTCTGTTAGCCCTTTACGCGAAAAAACACGGGAAACACGTGATAGTCCGCGTCAAGGAGCCGGCTTACATGGAATTGTTCGAGGACCAAGGCATAGACCACATCATTTCACCGGAAACACGGGCTGCACTAGATATCGCAAACAAAGTAGTCTGGGAGTAAAAACCGATGCCTCTCCTCGACCTCGGGGACATAAAGATCGCATGCCGCGATCTAACGGGAATATTCAAGCTAGCATTCTACGTCATGCTCATTCCACTAGCATTCACTGCATACTATACGACTACGAGGACGCCTGCCATCCTAGTCGAGAAATCCCTTGCATTCATACTTCCCTCCATGGTCTTTCTCGTACTGCACAGACTCTTCAAAATCTTCTTCACAACGAAAAGACAGACGCAAACCAAACAAGCGCTAATCTCCGTCACCATCGCCTGGCTTATCGTGGCATTGGTGGGATCCCTGCCATTCATGATACGGGGAACCTTAGGTCCTGTTGACTCCTTCTTTGAGAGCATGAGCGGTTGGGCGACTACTGGGATGACTATGATAGAGTATCCTGAGCTTTTGCGTGGCGGAAACGAGGATATATTGTTTTACAGGAGTCTTACCCACATCGTCGGGGGTGTCGGGATTATCGCCTTGGGTTTGATGATTCTGATTCACTCTGGTACGGCGGCGATGGCTTATTATTCCTCGGAGGTCGGCTCCCAGAAGATAAAGCCGGGGATAAAAAACACGGTCATCGAGACTTGGAAGATTTACCTGCTTTACGCACTGGCGGGGATAGTATTGTTTTACCTGGCGGGTATGAGCCCGTTTGACGCCATAAACCACTCGTTCGCAGCCATCGCTACGGGTGGTTTTTCGACGCACTCGGAGAGCATCGCCTACTTTCAAAGTTTCTGGATTGAACTGGTTGCAGTATTCCTGATGATTATGGGTGCTGTGAGCTTTATCGTTCACTACAGGTTTTTCGTCGGAGACTACAGGTATTTCCTGAAGAATATCGAAACCAAGTACATGTTCACTTTGATCGGGATAAGCACTGCCGCAATAGCCTTGTTCTTCATGCTCTCTGCAAACATAGTCGGAGTCGACAATTCATCTGTCTTCGACGTAATCTGGAAAAGCGTGTTCCAAGTGGTTTCATCGATAACCTGCACGGGATTCTCAACTGTTAACGCGGGCGAGTGGCCGCATTTCGCCCAGACAATACTCATGGTGCTCATGTACACCGGTGGATTCTATGGGTCAACAGCTGGCGGAATAAAGCTGCTGCGGCTTGCCGTAGTAGTCAAAGCCATACACTACACGCTCATGAAGATGAGTTTGCCCAAGTCCGCGATAGTGTCGCTTAAGGTGTCGGAGAAAACGATAGACGACCAGGAAATCCTGTACGTGCTGGGTCTTTCCATGGCGTATCTCATGGTGGCAATCGTCGGCGCGTCAGTACTCATGGCATTAGGTTACGAGGGATTCGACAGCATGAGCATAAGCCTGTCTGCCATGGGCAACGTCGGATTGGTGTACGTGACCGGTGCGCCGTGGTATCATATGCCAGCTGTGGGAAAGCTTACGATAACGTTTCTCATGTGGATTGGGAGGCTTGAAATATTCCCCATTCTCCTGCTTTTGGAGCCGGTTTTCAGGCGGCGCAGATGAGGGGATATTTTATTTGCAACCATCTAATTCTGTAACATGGTTTTGGACAAATACGTGAACCCGAAGCTTCTGCGGACCAAACCCAAGTACGCAGTATTAACGGCGTTATTCTTCATTCTCCTCGGTTTTGTATCCTCGATGCTCGTTTTTTCATCTGAGATAAGCGTCGTCATGGTGGCTTTCTCATCTCTCCTGATTCTGCCCTACGTCGTTAAAATATTCGAGTTCGACGAACTCGACGTTGACATAGAAGGCTCAAGCAAAGCGGAATTGAAAGAATGGGTCACGAAATGTCTGCGTGACGGCTTCAGCCCCCAGCAAATCAAGGACAACCTCATAAAAGACAACTTGGACAAAATCGACTATCTCATGATTGATTTGGGCGTAATCGACGAAGTGAAAGACGAGTACCTGCACTACTCGAACCCGTTCTCACGGCACAGGAAGACGATAGAATTCTACGTATACCTTTTCGTAGGCATGTTCCTCGGCTATGCGATACTTTACAGCATCCTACCGCCGGAACTTGTATCCCATGTATTCAACAACCAATTAGACGTTCTTCGCCCGGGACCAAGAGGATTTTTCAGCGGCACAAACCTTTTTTGGCCAATAGTGAAAAACAACCTAATAATAACGCTCGTATGCGTCATACTCTCGCTTCTCTACGGGTCGGGGGCAATATTTATTTTAAACTACAATGCCTCAATCGCGGGAGTATTGTATGGTAGTTCTGTGCGGGCGATTCTGGGGGCAGGCCAGGGTTTTCTCTCGAGTCCTTACTCTTTTGTGCCGCACACCGTTATCGAGATACTGGCTTATCTTTTCGCGGCAATCGCGGGCGCTATACTTTCCAAAGCCGCGATGGGGGTATTGCCTGGGAACCCGAAGATTTTGATGAAGGACGGCTTGCTTTATCTCACGGTCGCGATAATTCTGATTTTTATCGGGGCATCGGTGGAAGTAACCGTGCCGTTCATGTTCATGTGAAGTCTGTGAGTCTCCTCTGCCGCATAATCTCTGATTTTTCCGTGTATTTTTTCATGGGAATCCTAAGCCGAGTCGATACGTCTGTAAGAGCCTCCTTCATGGACGCGAATTTCTTTGGTGGATTCGTCATTGCCTTGCGGGCGTTTTCCCGGACCTCCCAGACGCCCACTGGAATTATGTAGCCTTCATATATTTCCCGGAACACTATGACGCGGGCTTGGCGGCGCATTCTGTCCAATGCTTCAGCGACCGCGAAGCGGCCTGCATAGTATCCCCCGCCCTCGTTTAATGCGTAGTCCCATCGGCCGCCGTGCTTCTCGTGCTCGTATGCAATTTGCGGTTCAGTCGCATTCATGGTCCAAAGAGTCTTTGGAGCCCAGACCTCGAATTGCTCGAACTCCCAGCCGCCTGGGGCTACCAGTATCTCAAAGTGGTTTTCAAGGTAAGTGTTCGAGTACACCAGGTAGTCGTTTACGCTGGGGTATGAGCGTATGCGCTCCATGAGATGCTTTCCAAGAATATCGTCTACCGCAGTTATGCTCCAGCGGGTCGGGACCATTTTCTTGTCTGCTTTCGCGCCCAACGCGCCGGAAGCCAGAACAGTGGTTAGGTAGTAGACGTCGAAGTTTTTCTCGAACAAAACCGACGCAGCCTCCGCAGCACGAAGCTCATCATTTACGACATAATCGACTTTGCGCGGTATCGACGGGTTTGACGTGACATCGAATTTCACTATCTCACCCGACGGCCCCATCGGCTGCGAAACCGGGGAGAAAGAAACAGAGTATGCCGGCTTTTTCTTGAAGACCGTCTCAACCTCCACGGGCTTGACTGAAAGAGCAATCTCCTGGTTCTCCTCCACGAAGACTCCGCGAGAATGAACATCCACCCTCTGCTTTGACCTGATCAACTGGGAACGCATCCGGATTATATCATCAAACCCCATACCATACCAACTGGCAGGATTATCCATAACGCTCGCATCATCTTCCCCGATAGAAGTCATGGGCCCGACCGAAACCTGCGGCCACCCATGCCAGCCCACGAAAACAGAAGGGCTTGGCCCATGCATCCTAGTTGAAAGCCGCTCTTTCACCGGCTTGTCATACTTTATCTTCTCGAGAAGCGGGCAAAAAGACAAACCACACAAAAGTCTGCCGCCCTTGCAGGTCAAACACAAGTCTTTACCCATCGGCTGCACGTAAATCACGCTTTCTATTTCATTATAAAACGATAGTATTGAAGCCTTGACTCACGGATTACCTCTTTCAGCCTTCTTTCTATGAACTCCTTGTTCAGGTTGCGGCGGTTAAGATAAATGTTTGTGAGAGCCCCGCCATCCAAGGGCTTGTGGAATGGAGCCTCCAGTGATATCCGTTTAGTGCTTGCTATGTGTGCTCTGGGGCGAATCTGGAACGAGTTAGTGTATTTTTTCGGCACTGTTTTATCGGGGAAACGTTTTGAATCCGCCTCCGGGAAGCGGATGGAACATGACTCCGCAGAGGTTCTGGCAAGCGTTATGCAAAGACCTGACTCTCTCCTGAACTCGTCAACTATGCGATGCATCCTGCGGACAATGCTTAACCCGAATCTGTGGGCACCCTTTGACTCGTGCAACTGCGAACCCGTACACGCCTCAACCATCTCGTTCAAACCAACGAACCCTATCACGTAACCCTGGCTCTCAGGGTCAAGATAAGAGGGGTCGCTGCGAGAAACCCTCTGCGACATAAAAGGAAGAAGCCTGTTCTTGAGGTTTCTCTCAAGAATCTTCTTCTTCAAAAGAAGGACGCTTTTAGCCTTGAACAAACGATCATCCAACAGCATCTTCAACCGCTCCTCCCTGCACTCGGATTCATACGCCAAGTACGGCAGATTAACGGTTACCAGCTGAGCCACTCCGCCACGGATGGAACCCGGTCTTACCGCGTTTTTAACCATGGTATCATCGGAAGGCATGATAAACGAGCTTCCCTGGTAGCAGAGTATTTTCAGGCTGTATCTGCGAGGCGTTATGAAAAACGGGGCCCTAGTCTTGGCTGCCAGCTCGCATAGTTTGCCCAGTTCCCCGTCGATTGATTTGAGGGTCTTCTTTGAGAGTCTCACGTTGAATTTTGGGAAGATGAACGGGCGTCGCTTATGGTCTCCTTCAAGGTATACGTCACATAACGCGTCGAAGAGAAGTCTTGACTCCTCCTCGAAGTCCCCGTATGTTAAATTGCCTTTTACTTGGCCGCCTGGCGTTACAGCGGGCGCGTCACGCAAAAAGGAGGGGACCTTCAGGTCGCAGTCTATGCTCGAATACACTAGTTGGCCGCCTCGCACGCCATACAACTGGCTTAACTCAAAGACGAACATCTGGGCGAGTTGGCGGATTCTCTTCTCTGGGATGCCCCGCACGTACGGCGCCATGAAGGTGTTGAAAAAATTCAATGCCTGCCCGCCGCCGCAGTTGGTCTGAGCCGCTGCGAGAACCCTTGAAGCGTGGAGGAAGGCGACCTCCGGCTTTTTAGGTGGCCCGGAAACCGCAGTGTATGCACCCACTCCATCAGCCTTGAAACCATGTTTGAGGAAAAACCGCAAATCATGGGAGAAAGAATGCGGGCGCGTCGCGAAATAATCAAGGTCGTGAATGTTTATCTCCCCCTTCATATGAGCGTCAGCCAGATTCAGAGGCAACACATTGAGAAGCGAATACTCCCTGCTAATCTGGTCAGCCATGAGCTTGTGCACCGCCTCAGGATTATACTGGCGCCCATTAGAGTGCTCCAAACCATGCTCCAGCAAGACATGAACGTCGTATACCGGCATACCAAGTCTCGTGTAACGGGCTCTAGTGTTCTCAAGACCCTCCTCCAGAAGCTTTACGTTGACTATCTCCCTTATAAGCGGCGCAGTCACGTAATCAAGCTTCATGCGAATAAGCTCTTTTTCGACTTCTCCCGCAATCCTGCGGGCAATCTCCGAGTCAACCTTGGTCTCGGTTATAAGAGAATACTCAATCCTTTTTTTGTTGAATGAGTCAAGCACTATCTTGGACGTTCTGACTCGAAGGCTCGTGCGCCCCATGTATTTTCTGGCAACAGAGGGACGGATGTCGGTAAGCTGAGCGTATATGAAATCCCGTATCTCTTTCGTGGGTATCTCATCATATAAGAGGGGTTGTATCTGCCGTGCTATGCCTGTTGCCTGAGAAAGCGAGGCTCCAGCATTCATGCAGGAAGTAATCAGCTTATCACGGTTAAAAGGCTCTATCGAGCCACTTGCCTTCCTAACATTCATTAACACACCCCAAACCTAGGTGAACATATTAGACGGCAAGTTTAAAATAATTTAACCCAAAAAATGATAGAATACCTCCTACTATCATTGCTCGGATGCCTGCTCGGGGTTTTCACAGGGATTATGCCAGGCATACACGTGAACACAATATGCCTTCTGGGAATAGCCGCGTATCCTACACTCGGACTAAGCGTCCTCGAGTTCGGCGCAATCATGATTTCGATGGCGGTAACCCACACGTTCCTGGATTTCATACCCGCCATATTCTTAGGCGTCCCGGAAGAAGAAACCGCACTCTCAGTCCTTCCCACGCACAAGATGGTGTTGGAAGGAAAAGCATATGAGGCGGTGAAAATCACGGCATACGGGAGCGTTCTCGGCCTGTTTTTCGCGGTAGCCTCTATTCCCTTCGCGCTCTACTTTGTGCCGAAGATTTACGCGGCATTGCGGGGAGTCATCGTCTACGTGCTGATTGCCGCGGTGGCCTATCTCATCTGGAGGGAGAAAACCTGGCGGAAGCGAGCGTGGGCGGCGGCCATCTTCTGTCTTTCAGGGTGGTTGGGTTACGCCGCCTTCGACCAGAACGTGATATCACAGATGCGAATACTGTTCCCTGTATTCACCGGGCTTTTCGGAGTCAGCACGATTGCTTGGTCACTCAAGGAAAAAAGCGTGCAAGTACCCCAACAAGAATACGCGCTCGTCGACGTCGACAAAAAATTCACGCTAGCAGGACTCGCAGGTGCCTTAGGCGGCATGATAGTGGGAGTGCTGCCCGCCATGAGCCCCTCCCAAGTCGGCATAATACTCTCCGAATTCCTCGGAGACAGCACCAGACTCTTCCTAGTCTCAGTATCCGCCATAAACACGTCAGACGCCATATACTCGTTCATATCGCTTTACACAATCGGAAACCCGAGAAGCGGAGTAGCCACGATGCTAGGCAGAATAATAGAAGTAGACTATAACACACTGTTTGTATTTATCGGAGTCATCGCGTTCACTGCACCCATCGCGCTGGCACTACACATCTACATCGGAAAACAGGCACTAAAGCTTACGAAGAAAATAGACTACAGGAAACTAAATTATGCGGCACTCATAACCGTGCTTGTGCTAGTCTATGTTATGACCGGCACCTGGGGACTTGCATTCATGATAGTCGCAACCGCAATAGGAATACTTCCAATACAAACAGGAGTAAGCAGGACGCACTCAATGGGCATACTACTTCTTCCCACGATTTCCTATTTTCTTGGATTTTGAAGCCTTCCGTATTGCATTGGCCTCGGTCTTCAGGCTGTCGTAGAGAACCCACAATCCCACGACAATCAAAAGTATAAGGAGAGCGCTTTCGAGTACTGGGTCGCCTAGTTTGCCTGCGATGAATATTGATGCGAGAATCCCTATCCCAAGGTCTCTTTTAACGGTTCGCTTCATCTTTATCCTTATATAGTTTAAGACTTCGTTTAAATAGTGGGTTAGTTATGAAG
>JBDRCA010000127.1:0-7286 GCA_043822165.1 Candidatus Altarchaeota archaeon | reverse complement strand
CATCTCTTCCCAGACCGAATCTTTCGCGCGGGCTCCTTGAAAGCGGCTTGAAGTAATCGAGGTCGACTCCAACGTCCACTGAATGGATTTTACCCTCAAGAAACGGGTACTTCTCCACGTACTTTTCCCGTATCTTATCGTCGACCGCGATGACCCTCGTCGCCCTCATAAGGGCTGTGCGCTCGATAAAACCCGCCAGGATGCCTGATAGAAACCCTCGCTTGTAGGATACCGCCTCGGACCAGAATTCGTGAAGCGTTATGACCGATGGTTTGCGCGTTAATTTAAGCAGGAGAGGCAGGCTCAGGAACGGGTCGCTTGAGTGTATCAGGTCGTATTGGTTTCTCATTCGAAGATACGGCGCTATGACGTAGAGCGAGAATAATACGTCTGACTTCCTCGGGATTCTGACCGAGTGTTGCCCTCTTGTGCGGCCTCCGTTAAGGGATGCGGCGAGCAAGTCGACGCGCACTCCCCTGTCTTCGAGGTGTCTTTTAAGGGTTAATGTGTAGGTTTTTATGCCGCTTGACATTTTCGCGGGAGAGAAAACAGAAGGCGCTATCTTCAAGACCCTGAGGCCTGCGAGAGACGAAGTCATATTCCGTTTAATCAAAAGGAATTTCACGGTATTATTTGCCGAGCACGCGCAACACGTAGTCCCAGAGGGTGACGCAGTCTATGTCCCCTGAGATGGACAGCGCGGAACGGTTGGCGTTGGGCCAGCGCCACAGCCTCGCGTAAGGCTTCCCGGACGAGCCTATCTCACGCAGGATGCTCAGCTTGTCTTCCTCGGTGAACTCTCCGGCTTCGAAATACAATCCGTAATCATTTTTTGCAGTGGACTCCTCGACTATGAAGCCCTCTGTTGACAGGAATTTTTTAAGCTCCTCGGATGCCGCCGGGGCAACGCCTACCGCGGGATTTTTCTTTACCTTGAATTTCCGTGCCTCCACAGTCTTCAAGTCTGCGAACCAGTTCTTTGAGCCTGCTGCCTCAAGGTCTTTGACGACGACTGTCGCATCATCACCGCAGTCGCAGGAGACCTGCATTCCGGCGCCGTCAAATGAGAGAGAGTATTTTTCGCGCCGAACCCACCAGTCCGCGACGTCGGAGAGCCGGGAAATCCAGACGGGCGGAGCCTTGCCTTCTGCAAAGGATAAGAGAGCGTCTAGTGCCTCGTGGCAGCGCATTATGTTTTCGGGGTGAAGCTGCAGGGTGAACAATTCGCCTCTTATGTGAGAGCACTCGAGGGCGTTAATCCAGATGTCTGATATTTCGCGTTGGTCTTTGACGCCGACGCGGTGCAGGAGCCAGATGTCGCTTGGAAGAGAAACTGGTATTTCAAGCAGGTTGCTGCGGTAGTAGGGAACCGATATGAATGATTCGGAGTTGACTTTGTGTTTTATGGGCAGCGCGCACTCCCAGAGGAAGCGTTCCCCGGAATTGTATTTAAAGTAGTTTTTGAGTATGCCGTGAGTCTTCGGCGAATACTTGAGGTAGGGCGCCCGAAAGCCCGTGAAGTCTAATCCGTAGTCCTTGAAGACTTTCACTGATTTTTCGACGTCTTCTCTCTGTTTTTCTTCAGTGATGCGCGAGTAGTCTATGTGCCTGTAGGCCTGCACCATGAGTTCCACCCCGTCTCCTGCGAGTCTCTTAAAGACTTGAGGGTTTCTGGCGACCGCGATGGCTGTTGCAGCGAAAGAAGCGTGGACCCCGTGTTTTTCCAGCACACTCTGGTATTCGGAAAGCTTGCCCTCGAACTTGCCTTCCGAGAAACCGTAGCCGGCGAGTATTTCAGCAAACCTTCTCGTAACGCTTGAGAGGCCGCCGTGCCTAAGCCTCCGTGAGAGCCGGAAATTCATGACTTTTTTTATTAGACTGCGTTGCTTAAAAGTAAGTTGACTGCGAACTCCGTGACGTCAACCTTCTCGGACACCAACCTGTCAGCGCGCCTGCGCCACTCAGGCTTCGAAGTAGACGACAGAATCTCTGCGGCCTTGCTAATCGCCTTATCCTTCATGTCCGCTGGATCGTGGAAGTTGAAAACGAGCCCGTAGTCCCGCTCCTGTTCTTCAGTGTAGCTTCGATGAGATTTTTGGGCGTAGATTGCGGGCGTGCCAAGTATCGCGGCCTCGCTTGCCATGGTTGGGCTTTCTCCGACGTAGAGGCTTGCGTAGTATAGGAGGGAGTGTATCGAGCCGGGTGATTTTATCTGGTTGGCTGAGAGTTTCTCGGGCAGCGGGGCTTCAGAGGATACTAGTACTTTGCCGTATTTTCCGAGTTCTTCCACGACTTGTTCGGGGTTTGCGCCCAGGCCTATGTCTCCTCGGTCATGTAGGGAGACCCGTGATACGAATCTTACTACAGTGTATGGTTCCTTTTTTTTTGAGTCCGTTTTCGGCAAGGGTGGTTGAGTCGGGCGTGAAGTAGTTGGGGTGCAGGTATGCTAGTTCCTGGTATCCCCTGTAGCGTGCATGTTTTTTACCGTAGTCTCCCGGGTAGCATTCGGGAGTGGCGATGACTGTTGCGAAGGGTGCCATGAATTTGTTTCCGGTGGTTGCTGCTTCCGTGTCCGTGAATATTATTGATGGTGTCTTCGAGAGCCATCCTGCCTGTGCTATGGAAGGCGAGCCTATGCCTGTTGCCGCGTTTATTCTCTTGGATTTCATGATTTTCAGGAGTTTTCGGTCGTATGATAGCATGGATGTGAATTTTCCGGTTAGTGTTTTTTTGTGGGTGCCGACTGTTTCGTATGGTATTGAGTATTTTTCGAGCAGGGTTTTGGTATGTTCTTTGTCTACGGCTGTGACGTGTATGTTGTGGCCGGTTGTTTTTAGTTGTTGTATTGCGTTCTTGTAGAAGTGCACGTGGGCGGGGTGGCCGACGTGCACGAGGATATTTGCCATTTAAGCTTTTAGTGTAGCAAACAAGCCGATTATGCAAAACAGTATCGTGTATCCGTATGAGATGAGAGTCGCCTGGAGTTCAGTCATCTTGTAGTAGTAGGGGGCGACCCATTTTAGGGTTAGATTGTTCGGGACTTTAAGGTGTCCTTGTTCGTCGATGGTGCCGTATTTCGCCCAGGGTTTCTTGAATACCTTCCAGTATACGAAGAGCAGGAAGTTTATGGTGTGGGGTATGAGTATTATGAAGCCGAAGTATTCCATGTTCAAGGCCACTATTAGGGCGCCGGTTATTGAGCCGAGTAGCATGCTTCCTATGTTGCCCATGAATAGTTGGGTGGGGTACAGGTTGTATATCATGAATGCTAGCAGGGCTCCGAGTATGGGCGCGACGTAGAACAGTGATTGTTCCCCGTGCTGCAGGTATGCCTTGATGGTTATGGCGCCGAGCAGTATCGTTGTCAGGCCTCCGGCGAGTCCGTTGTAGCCTGAGTGCATGTTGACCAGGTTTGCGACGACCATGACGTATATGGGGGAGATTATGAAGGGGTAGACGAAGTTTAGCTTGAACGTGATCGACCCGAAGTTCAGTATCGGGTCTATGTTCAGAAGCGCTATCGGCATCGCGATGAAAAGCGGGAGAAAGAATTTTATGGGCCGGGGTATGTCCAATAGGTCGTCGACGAGCCCTAGTATCGCGAAGTTGAAGGCTATGAAGTACAATACCATTATGCGTATCATCTCTCCTGATTCCACGTAGAATTGCGCGAGGATGAGGGAGGCCATGACGCCTACGAGTATGACTATTCCGCCGTAAGTCGGCTTCATGGGGTTGCCGCGCTTGTAGTAGTCGGGGGAGATGTAGTTTTTCTCGATGAGCCTTCTTCTGATGTAGGGTATTATGAATAGTGTGACCCCGAAAGCCAGGACTGCGACTTCTATGAGATTGAGTGGATTAAACGACATGTCGGTTAAAAGATTATTGTTATGAATTATAAATGCAGTTCATGGAGGCGGATGTCTTCTACTCTCACGCTCGATGAGCTCTCGACTGAGAGCTTAAGCGACGCAAGGTCGGTAAATGATGCCTCTGTTAGGGCGTAGTAGACGGGAGCGAGTATTTCAGGGTCTACTTTCTGTGCGATGCCTACTATGTCTGCGTGGGTTAGGGGGTTGTGGGGGCCTATGGGGAGGATCATCAAGTCGACTTCGTCCAGGAGATGCATTTCTGGGATGAATTCCGTGATGCCTGCGTGGTAGATTTTTTTGCCTTCTGATTCTATCACGTATCCTACTCCGTGGCCGCGCTGGTGGTGGGTTGAATCCAGTACGTATGCTGGAACCGCCGTTGCTGTGACATCGCGGTAGAGGATTCTCTCGCCTATGTATACGATGCTTGATGCAAGACCTAGTCTTTCTGCGGCGCGGTCTGTTGCGACTGCGAGAGTCTCTTTTTTTCTGACTGCGAGGATTCCCTGCTCGTCTGCGTGAGTCAGGTGGTCGTGGGTGAGAAGTACCAGGTCTGCTTTGCCGGCGGCCTGCGGGATTAGGTGGGGGTCAACGTGTATCGTGGATTCGCCAGCCTCAATCTCGAATGATGCTTCGCCGAGCCATTTAATCCTCATCGTGCTTACTGATTAAATACGTGAGACTATATAACTATTCAGTGCACGTAGAGATGTTGTTGAAGTCGGTAATAGTGTTGGTTGTGTTGTTTGAGGGTTTTAGGATACTGCTTTTGCCGTCGTATCATGCAAGAGCCTTGGGCGCAGTCATGCTTGCCGCAGGCTACGTGCTGGTAAGACGCGATATCCCGTCCGGCAAAGGGAAGAAGAGTTTCAGTATACTGCCTCTCGCAGGCGTCCTCGTTGTCTTCGGGGACTTGTTCTACAACATCGTAGTCAAGGATTCAACTCAGTTTCTGGGTTTGGACTGGATGACTATTATGTTCGGCGGAATGCTTATTGCATACAACTTCATCCCAGCCAAGTACGCGACAGAAACCCGCTTCCTCACGATATTTCTGGGCCTGTTTTTCATAAGCCTCTCACTTCCTCTCGCAGTGCTCTCGATGAAGGTCAGCGGGAGCGCGGGCTCCCATTACACCAGCGCCTTCATCGCAAGACCCCTGGCCACTCTTTTGAAGCTCTACGGAGTCAAGACCTCCTGGGTAGGCAACTGGGTGTATTATTCCGGACTAAAAGGAGTAATAAGGCTCGGCATAGGGATATCATGCTCCGGCGCCTATTCGTTCGCCATATTCTTCTCGGCTTTCACGGCATACGTGCACGTAAGATACGCAAGACTCGACAAAAAAATAGTTTTCCTGCTTCTTGCAGGACTTGCCGGCACATACGCTGCCAACCTGCTCAGAGTCTTCATGATAGCGTTGGTTGGCTACTACTACGGTGAAGCTGCCCTGATTTCAGCCCACAAGAATCTGGGGTGGATAATATTCATGGCCTGGGTCACATTGTTCTGGTATATTGGATTCAGAATATTTTATGAAGGCAAAACTAGTCTTCCCCGCGGATGAAGGCTACGCAAAGAGACGCCGAAATAAGAATCGGGATTAAGTATCCTGGAAAACTTACGCCGCCTTGTTCGACGTCGGAGTACTCTGGCACTAGGATAGTTATGTTTATCGATGCTTTACCGCCGGTGCAGTTGTTGTAGTTGTAGCCCCAGTAGCCGAGTCCCGTGCAGTTCACGGTAATGTTCTCGTTATATGTTAGAACGTTCACCGTATCCCAGTAATGGCCGGACGCATTTGTGGATGCGGTCCCGATAGTCAGCTTCGAGGAATTCGTGATGTTGCACGTGCACTCTCCGTTACCGCAACAGCCCCCAGAATCATAGCAGACTTTCCCGTTGACATAACACGGTTGAGGCTGGCCGTAAACCGCCTGGAGGATAAAAAGCAGTGCAAATACCGCTATCGACAACGACAACAAAAGATCCCGCGACTTAGACTTTACCATCCCGTCCACCCCCTTGACCGTCAACACCATCACCCGCTCCATCCCCGCCACCATCGCCAGCACTCTCGCCCGCCGCCTCACTCCCTCCCTCAACTTGACCGCGAATACTTTCCAAACGAGCCTTAACCTCCTCCTTGTCGCGCACGACCCTTCGAATCTTCTCCAGCCGCTCCATAACCAAAGCCATCTCCTCCCTCTGCTTGGCAAGCTCGTCTTCTACCTTACTCCTCTCCTCGTCCAACTTGCTCTTCCAGTAGGCTTCAGCCTTGTCCTCTTTTTTGAGGAGCGCCAGGTTTTCGATTTCCTTTTCGATTTTGTCTTCAGTAATCTTGCTTCTCTCAGCGAACTTGTCGTCTTTGGCGATGAGCTCGTTGTATTCCTGTTTTTGTTTAGCCGTTAATCCGCTGTAGTATTGTTTCACCTTCGGCTCCAATGATTTCATGTAAAGGTCCACGACATCGAATAAACCGCGTTTCAGGTTCTCGGACGCCAAGTTAAGCTCAAGCTCTAGGTCGAATATGTCGCATCCGACCATCTTGTATTTCTGCAGGTTGTCGTATAGTTCGTCGATTCTGTTGCTGTATTTGTCGTATTTTTCCAGTTCAGCGTCGGGTAGCCTGTGGTGGTCGTGGAGGACTGGGCGGAATGATATGAAGTATGGGCGTCCCTGATTGTATCCTGCGTTCTGGAGCATTCCGGTGCCGACTGATTCTTTGACGATGGAGCGCATGGTGTCTTGGTCGTATTTGAGCTTGATTCTGTTTAGGTCTTTTTCGTAGCGGGTGCGCATCTGGATTTCGGTGCCGATGTTGGCTTTGATTTCGCCGACGAAGTCTGATAGTACCTGGCTTATGAGGACGAGTCCCAGGCCCCATTTGCGGTATTCCCTGGCTGCGCGTTCAAGGTGTATGAATCCTCTGCCTGAGCCTCCGAATTTGGGTAGTAGACGGTGGACTTCGTCGTATACGATTATTGTTTTGACTTGCGTGCTTTCTTCCAGGTTTTCCATGAAGATGTTTTTGACCGTGTTTTCGATGAACAAGTCTATTTGGGTGGACGTTAGTTTGTGCAGGCAGAATACTGTTATTTCGCCGGGCTTCATGTATCGGCGCATCTCTATTCTTTTGTGGGGGTTTTCGACGATGTGTATGTTTCCGTTGAATGCCGTGGATTGTGTTCTCCTCATCCTGAAGCGCGGGTAGTTTCTTAGCATTCCCCTGTTTTTGCAGGGCTTTATGAATCCTGTCCACTGGGCGGTGGGGTCGAATACTATGACTGACCGGTTTTTCGCGATGGATTCTTCGACGAGTATTTGGGCGGCTATCGTCTTGCCGGAGCCTGTCGCGCCGGCGACGAGGGTGTGGTTCATAAGGTCGTCTACCGGCACGTATGCCTGCATTGT
>JBDRCA010000126.1:0-20569 GCA_043822165.1 Candidatus Altarchaeota archaeon | reverse complement strand
ATGCCCTGACAAGCTCTTCTTGCGTTCTCTTTCTATAGACCCTGTCAGACAAAACTTTCACGCGCGCCTGCTTGTGGGAGAACCCGTAAGTGTTCATCAGAAATCCCGGAGCGTGACGGCTGAGAAGGGACATGCCTCGATGCAGGCCCCGCACTGGACGCAGGCTTCATTGTCAAACAGTATAACCTTGTCTTCCGAAGCACTTATCGCGTCCGTAGGGCACACCCCCACACAGACCCCGCAGTCCACGCACCGAGAGGAATCCTTGACTATCTCCCCTGAAAGCTCTTCTACGGCAACGCCCCTGCTTTTTATGTATGATATGAGCTCCCTCTCTTTTGCGGGGGTGTCCATAACCGATATTACGAGGACTCCTTCGTCGTAGTCGACGTTGGCGCGCAGGATGTTTACGAGAGTCTTTTTTGCAAGTATTGCTTCTGCCAGTACCGCGTCGCCCAGTCTTTCCGTCGGATATGTTAGCCTGTATTTTTTCATTTTATTTTTTCTGGCGGTATGCCCGGGTTATGTCGGATAGTGTTATGATTCCTATTAGTTTTCCTTTCTCGTCTATGACCGGCGTCGAGTTTATACCGTGTTTCTCGAGTTTTCTTGCTGCCACGTCCAATGATTCGTCCCTGGTCGAGGTTATCACTTTCTTTGTCATGAAGTCTGCGAGTTTCCTCTTTTTCTCTGCGGTTGCCTTGGTTATGTCCCATGACGTTACTATGCCAACCAGTTTCCCGCCCCTCCCCACAATAGGCACCTGATTTATGTTTTTTGCGATCATGATGTTTGACACGTGTTCCACGGAGTCTTCTTGGCTTGCGGTCTGCAGCTTCTTGGTCATAACGTCTCCCACCCGCACGATTTTGCCGGAAAGCTTCATGGGCTTGAATACCGTGTCCCTGGCAAGCCTTTTAACCGGTTCCGTGAGATAAAACTTCTTGTCCTCGATCCAGGATGCTAGTTCAGAGAGTATGTCATTGGTTACCTTAAGACTAGACATCGCGGCGGTCTTGACTGATGCTCCGTCCAACTCAACAGTTCCAGAAAAAAGCTCCTCATATGTTACTTCAGAAATCTTTGGACGACTAAGCCTCGGGACGCTGTAGTCCAGAATGCTGGTCTTTATGTCTGCGTTAGTGACAGCCGTTGCCTTGGCGAGTTTCTCGTCGAGTATCGGGATTGGCACTCCAATGCCGACGTACAGTGTTGTGCCGTAGTCAGGCATTGTCGCAGCCCGCAGGAACCGCGTGTCCATCTCCCGCAGCTCCCCTGATACCGCGATCGTGCCGAACCCGGTAGTCGGGGAATGCTGTGTGCCCTCGGATACTATGAATCCTTGGCCTCCGCACAAAAAGATTTTCGTCCCCAGACCCAGGCTCCGGTACTCGGGGTCGTTTAGGAGGGGGGATAACTCTCCAGTGCCTGCGAAGTTCACGTTCTTTTTATGGGGCAGTAGCACGCCCATGTAGGTGTGAAGTATCTTATCAGACGTGTTCGTCGCGGCGTTGTAGCGCTGATAATTGTTCCTCGGATTGAACATGTAGGCCTGATTCACGTCGTCAAGACAAATCGAGGTTTCAACGCTTTTCCGTGGATAACAGTCCGTGCCGTACGCCGTTGCGCGAAGCTCTACTGTTTTCCCGGCAACAAGATCCTCTATCACGTGGGCGCCGCCGTAGTCCATGCCCTGAATCTCAGAAAGCTGTGTCGCCCCGATGTATGCGTCAACCGCAGCAAGCCCTGTGTATGCTTCAACGTCGTTTAGGAAGACTTTCTCCATCTTTATCGGAGGGTCGGAGTGGCCGAAATTTATGAAGGCACCGGATGAACACATGGCGCCGAAGGTTGCGGTTGTTACGATGTCTACTTTCTGGGCGGCTTTTTTTGGGCCGTGTTTTTCGACGATTTCGTGCATCTCGTCGGCGCGCACTATTACTGCCTTGCCTTTCCTGATTTTCTCGTTTATTTCCACGATGGTCTTCATTGTCTTTCGATAGAAAGGATGTGTGAATTCTTATTTAAATAGGTTATGAACGAATCTATGCGTTTTAGCATAAATTATTCTTTTGGAGATATTTAATAAACGAGGACTAAATGAATTGCACTAAAAAAATGGAAAACATAGTTTTGGAAACCAACCTGCCGTACCCGAAATTCAAGAAAGGGAAAGTCCGGGAAGTATACGACCTGGACGAACACCTGCTAATCGTCGCCTCAGACCGCATATCAGCCTTCGACGTCGTGCTCCCGAACGGCATACCAGACAAAGGAAAAGTTTTGACGCAACTATCCCTCTACTGGTTCAAGCAGATAGGAGACCTCGTAGGAAACCACGTAATAACCGCTGACATAAAAGACTACCCAGACAACCTGCAAGAACACGCGGAAACGCTTAAAGGACGCTCAATGCTCGTGAAAAAAGCCGATGTCATCCCCATTGAATGCGTATCCCGCGGATACCTTGCAGGCTCGGGATGGAAGGACTACCAGAAGACTGGGATGGTCTGCGGGATAGAGCTTCCGTCTGGAATGAGGGAGTCAGAGGAGCTTCCTGAGCCGATTTACACGCCTGCGACGAAGGCGGATACCGGGCACGACATTAACATAAGTTTTTCCGAGATGAAGGACGTCGTTGACGAGGGCACTGCGGAAAAACTAAGGGATCTTACTCTTTCCATTTACTCTAAGGCTGCCGGGGAGGCGAGAGGCAAGGGGATTATCATCGCTGACACTAAATTCGAGTTCGGTTTCTTCGAGGACGAGTTGATACTAGTAGATGAGGCATTGACGCCTGATTCGTCAAGGTTCTGGCCTGCGGACTCGTATAATCCTGGCGGACCGCAGAAGAGCTTCGACAAACAGTATGTCCGCGACTTTCTGGAGACGTTGGACTGGGATAAGAGCCCGCCCGGCCCTGAGCTTCCCGCGGAAGTCGTTTCCGGGACCAGGAAAAGGTACCTGGAAGCGTACAAGAAGATTACAGGCAAAGACTTAGTCTGAGCTGACTTGTCCGGTTGCGGTATCGTATTTTACGCCGTACTCTGGGCTTAATGACACCTCACAGTCCCCGAGATTAAGGGATGACGAAACCGCTGACTCCGGCTTTAACAGATACTTGTCGAAATCAAGGTCCTCGCCGGCAAATGCCGCATATTTTTTCCCTGCCAGCCTTCCGATTTCATCTGCGAGCCGCTCCTCGTCGACTACTCCAATAAGATTAACGACCTCGACCTGCTGCCTGAACCGCTCGATGAAATGATATGGGAGATTCTGTATGTATGGGATAGCACCCTTAGCCCCGATTATCCTCCTCTTGTCGTCGATACCGTTCTCCCACAAGGCAACAATCGCCTGACCCGCCAAGTGGCCGTGAATCTCCTCCCCGCAGACGACGACGACCCGGATACTCGGGTTAGAAACCGTATTGACGACAACCCTCTCAACGCCCAGGTTCTCGGTCCTGCTCTTGCCATACAAGGCCAGCGCATCCGTGGGAAGAGATAAATCATCATCCAACGTAACGACCGCGATATGATTGCACGGATTAACGACCACAAACTCCCCGGGCTCTACCGGCCACTCCATAAAAAAGAATTATGGAAACCGCAACTAATAAAGACGTTAAGGGTAATACATTACCAGAAAATGAGGAAAGCCCAATCCAGCCTAGAATACATAATAATGCTCGCAATATCCCTCGGAGTATTCACCGCAATACTCTACGTAATCAACACGATGGTGTCAAGCTCAAGTTCCCAGATAGGGACGGACGCCGCCTTCAGAGCCGTCGAAGAGATAAAGGAGGGAGTGGACTTCATCTACGTTCACGGGGACCCGTCGAAAACCCAAGTAGACATCTACATCCCGCCGAACGTGAACAACGTCACCATAGACTCGGGCTCAAGCACCAGGGAGATAATGGTGCGGTTAGACGTCCTGCCAGCATACACAGACGTTTATACGCTTGCGCGCGCCAACATATCAGGAAACCTCGCCACAATAACCCGTGAAGGATACTATCTACTGGAAGTCGAATCAGAAGGAACAGGAAAAGCAAAGATAACGGTAAAATGAGTTATCGAGGACAAAGCAGCATAGAATTCATGATTGTGTTAGGAATCGTCTTAGTGATATTCATAATCATGGGGGTCATAATACAGCAGAAAATCGTGAGTTCCGCGGAATTCAAGATGGAAGCCCAAGGCAGGAGAGTGCTGTACATGGTGGCTGAAAACATAAACGAGATAGCAAGCGTTGGAGACGGATACCACAAATGCATGACACTGCCCGGCGAAATATACGGCGGCAGAAGCTACAGACTCCTGTTTTACCCCGACGAATCCACCGCATTCCTCGAAACAGAAGACTACATATGGAGCGTCCCGATTGCAACCATGAATGTTTCATGCAACATCGCGATTCCCTGCTACCTCGACACTACCGGGGAGCCCATCGACGTCTGGATTTCCAACTACCGGGGCAAAGTCGAACTGGCAGGCCACGGATCATGCAATACGGACTGGATTGGAGTAGAATGAAGAAGGGACAAGTATTCACATGGGACATGATTTTCGGAACCATCCTGTTCATGACAATACTGGTCATCGTAGCCTACCTGTGGGATTCCACGATAAAGGAGATAAAAGACGCCGAAAAGATATACGACATAGGATGGCAAGCGACGATGTCGTCTGAAAGCCTTGTGAGAACTCCCGGAAGCCCGGAAACATGGGAGCAGACCCTAACGTCGATAGCCCCGGGAGTGTGGGATTTCTCGGAAGTCGAGATGTTCGGGCTCGCGGACACGCAACAACTCATAGGAGTGACAAACATCCAAGACAGGCTCATCTCCCCGGACAAAACGCTATGGTTCATGAGGATGGGCTCAGCAGACTACGAGGAAGCCAGAGCCCACACCCTACGCTCCGGAAAATACGACTTCTACATACAAATCAAATGCAAAGACGGGGGAACAGACTGCTTCACAAACCTGCACGCTCCAAGCATCGGCACCGGCTTCATTGAATGCAAAAACAAATTTAACATAAGCATCGTCAACAACTGGACTGTGGCAGTCGAAGACCCCGGCGACCAACGCTGCATACTCGGAAACTACACGACGCCCGGAGACGCAGGATTCATAACATCAAGCACAAAACACGCGGTATTCAACGAACCACTAAACATGTCAGACATATCATGGGCAGTCTCGCGCTCATTCAACAAAGCCGTTGAAATAAAAGTAGTAGTATACGAGAAACCAACCTTCTAACCCTTAAGGTCCAGGAGACCCAGACTGCTAACAATAAGCTGGTTAATGCGAGTAAGCAACACGAAAGCCAAACCCTCCTGAGCAGTGAACCCTATCGCCGAAAAAATGATTGCTCCTCCGCCTTCGGCAAGCCCTAGTCCGTTTGGGGTAAGCGGTATGAATCCTATGGCTGTGATTAGGGGGCGCAGGAATATGGCGTCTAGGAGGCTTATGCCGACTCCTATTGCGTGGGCGATGAGGTACCATTGGAGCCCTACGAGGAACCATATTACGAGGGTGAGGGAGAGCGCTGTCTGAAAGTCTTTTTTGTTCATTTTCTTGACTGCGTCTTGCATGTGGGTTATGTTCTCGATCATTGCGTGGAGGTAGGGTAGTTTGGCCGCTAGTTTCTGGGGGATTTTTGTCGTGAAGAATATTATGGTGCCCGCGAATCCGACAAGCGGTACGAGGGCGGCAAGGTATACTAGGCTTTCGTCCATGTTTTTGCCTATCATGTATGAGAAGTATGCTATGCCCAGCAGGCACCCTGCTGCTTTGGTCAGGAATACTATGCCTTGTATGGCTGTGATTACTCCTATGTTGGTGGTTTTCTTTAGGTCGGATTTTTTGGACAGCGATATTGCGGTGTAATAGTATCCGACTTTCGCGGGAGTGATGTCTGAATAGAGCATGCCTGATATGTGGGATAGGAATACGTCTTTGAATCGCAGGTCAGGGCGCTTTAAGAGTGCGTAGAGTATTTTCGCGGATATTATTTCGTCTAGGAAGTTTATGGCAAGCGCTAGGATGAAAAAAGAGAGTTTAATGTTTGCCAGCAATGATATGATTTTCCCGGGGTTGAGTGCATGGATGAGGTAGGCGATTATGGCAGTGCCTAGTATCATTGGGATTTTGTCTTTGTTCATGGTGGGGTGAATTTATTACTGCAGGAGGTAAAAAGAATTACCGTTATGAACGTGCGCGTCGCAGGGTTGCATGACGTTGAGAAATGGAATGATTTCGCGCAAGAGAATTCCGGGAGCGTGTTCCACGCCTTCGAGTGGGGCGACGTAATAGAGCACGCCTTTGACTACAGGCGCGTCTACTTGATTGCCGAGGATGATGGGGGGGTCGCGGGGATTCTGCCTTTTTTTTATCTTAAGGGATTTTTCTCGGGTAGACGGCTCGTGTCTTTGCCGGTAAGCGATGTCGGAGGCCCTGTCGGCACGAAGGAAGCGGTGCACGAGCTTTTTGAGTCCGCGCAACAGTTGATGGTTGACTTCTGCGCTGACTACGTTGAAGTGAAGAGTCTCGTCCGCGAGGAAGACTATGTTCCGGGTAGAGAGTATGTCACATTCAAGCTTACTCTTCCTTCAAGCGAGGACGAGCTTTTGGGGGTTATCGGCAAGAAGAACAGGAATCTCGTGCGGAAGGCGGAAAAAGAGGGAGTCACAGTAGAGGAGGTAAAGGATGCGAGCGGAGTCGACGAGTTCTACGGCGCATACTCTAAGACCATGAAGGACTTGGGAACTCCCCCGTACCCGAAGAAATTCTACGGATACATCCAGAAGATACTGACTGCGAAAAACAAGGCGAAGATACTGCTCGCGAAAAAAGGGGATGATACAGTCGGCGGCGCAGTGTTCCTAAAATTCGGTGAAACAACGTATTATTTCACGGGCGTTTCACCGTACAAGTACAGGAATTACGCCTCCAACACTCTCCTGGTATACGCGGGCCTCGCGCAATCAGTAAAGGAAAAATCAAGTGTATTCGACTTCGGGAGAACACAAACCCAGGGAGTCTACAACTTCAAGAGGGACTGGGGCGGGAAAGAAGAAAAGATGATTTACTGCTACAAACTCCTAGACCCAGAAAAGAAAATACCGGGCGGAAAAATCCAGAAACTCACCCCCCTTTGGAGGAAACTCGTACCCCTGAAAATAGCAAACACCATAGGACCCCAAATCAGGAGAAACTTTGGATTCTAACAGCACGTGCACTCATACAACCAGACTTTGCCGTCGAACTCGGAAGGCATCGTAACCCTTCTGAAACACGAACTTATCTCGAACTTGGATAGCTCGGCTTTGTCTAATCCATGGTTCGTGAAACCCGGGAACCTCCCTAAACGCTCGATGCTGAACCAGCCGCGAATCTTCATCCTGCCGCTTATGTAGACGTGAGTAGAACCCCATTTCTTCATAAGCTCCACAGCCTCCATCGCATCAGGAGTATAATAAATCGTGATAACATCAACGTAAATCCTCGACAAAGGAACGGTAACACGAAGCTCGGCACCCGTGGTAATCTTTCGTAGAGCGCCTGCGGCGACCACTTCTCCGGCGGGGTAGTCTGTTACTATGTTTGCGTTGGCGGGAAGATTATCGCGCATCCAAAGCGATGCCTGGTACTCGTAGGATGCGTTCACGTCGGGGAAAAGGCTTCGGAGCGCCCAGTTTTTGGCGTCTAGGTTAAGGTCGACGCGTCTTCGCCCCTCATCCCACATGCCCAGTTTTTTGGCTGTTGCGCCGAGGGAGCTGGTCTCGCTTACGTTCATCTTGTGTATTGAATCGTCGAGCGAGTACAGTATCGGGTCCTCGACACCGAATCCGTATAGAAACGTGGAGTATGTTAGAGGAGCGAGAACGATCAATGCTATTGCCGGGATGATGAATGTTTTTATTGTCTTGTTTTTTATCGTAGAGGAGATGATTTTTCCAAGCTGGTATATGAATGTCATTATGACGATTGCGGACGCGATTGCGAAGGGTTGGGCTATGTAGTCGAAGAAGCGGGTGCCGTAGATTGGCGAGAATACAAATAGCATGGTCGGGTTTTTCTCGATTATGGAGCCGAATAGTATCGGCGCGATCTGTCTTGAGCGTATTGCCATGAAGGGTATGAAGCACCATGCGAATATGAGCGTTAAGGCTTCTTGGCGTTCGGCGAGTATTTTGGGGATTTTTTTCTTTGACGTGATTTTGAGTCTTGCTGCGATGTTTGTAAGCGTGAATCCGACGACTACTAGAAGCCCCAAGAGTATCCCTGATATTGCGCCCAGATATATCGTATGTGGTCCGCCGGTGTCTATGTAGCGGCTCCACGGTATTGGGCTCTCGCCCTCGGATACGAACAGGTTCATGATGTTTTTGTTTATCGTGTCCACCCACCACGGGCTTGATAGTATGAAGCTTACCGCGATGATTATGACGAGAAGCCGCAATTTTTTTATGTCTTGCGTGACAATGGTCAGCAACACGAAGTAGAATGACAGCGTTATGAACATGACTCCCGCGGTCAAGTGGTGGTTCAGAAATAGTGTCGCCCCCGCAAGGCCGGTCAATATTGCGTGGTTTTTCCGCCCAGTCTTCGCGGTAAGATAAGACAGATACATGAATATAGGCGCCTGAAGGTGCCCGAACATCTCAGGGATGGGAATGCCGGATAAAGCCATGTAGCGGGTTGAAAACATGCTAAGGTACGCCGCCAAAACCCCGACTGCCCTGTCGTCCGTCAACTTGTATGCAACGTAGAATACGCCGAATATCGCGAAACTTCCGATGAACGGCGCAACATTGTTTGCGAAAAAGATGAAGTCGAACGGCAGGATGCCGTAGATTAGCGCATACGATATAAGAGAAAGCGGCGGATAAACATATGGTATGCCACTGAAGAAGAAATCCTCAACCGGGAGATAATGCTCAAGCCGAATCACCTCTATAACCGTCAGAAAGCTCCACACGTCACCCCAGTCTATGACGACTCCCTCAGGCACCTGAAAACGCACGATGTTTATTTTTATGGCCAGGGAAAGCAAAAATAGTATCACAAGCACTCCTGCAATCAGGATTTGCTGGTTGCCTTCGATAAACCCTTGTTTCTTATTCTTTCGTGGCATAGTCTTATTTATATTCCGGTTACACTATTTATTTCATGGATTCGCTTGATGCCATTTTCGCGGAACGAAACCTCCTTTACTACTTCGCGTTCATCTTTATATTCTATATCGTGCTCGCGGACATGATGATTATGCGCGCCCACCTCTACATCGCATTAGCTGCCGGAGTTGTTATAGCCCACTACATAGTCAAGTCCGCTAAAACAAAGAAGATTTTCGACTAGCATACAAGCTCGTAAATCCTGATTTTATCCTTGTCGTATATTTTTTCGAAACACTGGCTTTCCGCGAATTTCTTTTCGTTAGTCTGCTTCATGCCGGCGCCTATGTTGTATCTCGGCCACCGGGAATGAGACGTTATGGGAAGCCAGCCCCGGTTTATTATCCTGTCGCTTATGTACACGTGAGTCGCATTCCGCTTGCGCATAAGAGTTATCGCCTCGTCCACGCTGTCGGTATAATAGATTACCAGTATGTCAGAGTAGACCCCAACAACGTCAACGGTAACCCGAAGCTCTGCGCCCCCAACAATCCGCCTTAAGGCGCCGGCAGATATTACTTCACCGCTTGGATAGTCTGCGACTATGTTGGCATCAGGAGCCAGGTTTTCCCGCATCCACAGGGATGCCTCGTATTCCACGGAGTCGTTAACGTCAGGTTTCATGCGCCACAGAGCCCAGTTTGCTATGTCAAGGTGAGGGTCAGGAAGCCCGGCCTCTCTTATGGCGGCATCCAGCTTTTCAAGCAATGGATCGTCTATGCCGAACCCGAACGTTATCGTGGGGTAGAAGACCAGTATTGAGCATGCGAGCGCCATAATCTTGATTGTTTTTTGTTTTTTCTTCTTTTTCATGCCCCGTGAGATGAGGGATGCTGCGGCTGTGAACAAGCAGGCTAAAAGCATGGCGTTTGCTATTGCGAAGGGTTGGGCCATGTAGTCAAAGTATCGTTCCCCGTATATCGGCGCCAACACCAGTAGAAGGTTCGGGTTTTTCTTGACTGCCTCCTCAAGGAGAATCCGCACGATATTGCGTGACTGGGTTGCGAGAAGCGTGAACCCGCACCATGCGAAGAGGAGTGCCACTGCCTCCTGTTTCTCGAAGAGTATCTGGGGTATTGATTTTTTATCCAAGCCCAGTCGGGCCGCGAGGTTCAGGATAAAAAACGCGATTACGAGAAGAGTTATTGCCGCGACTGCCACCGAGCCTGTGTAGAAGTTAAACGGAGAGAGCATCGCCACGTAATCCCTGAACGGGGGTACCGCGTACTCTTGCTCCCGGACGACAAGATTCATTATGTTTTTGCTGACCGTGTCGAACCACCAAGGGCTTGATAGTATGAAGCTTACGGCGAGTATTATGACGAGAAGCTTCAGGTAATCAAAGTGAAGTTTTATCGTGTAGAGGGTGAGGAAGTATACTGTTACAGAGAGGAACAGGATTGCAGACGTCAAGTGATGGTTCAAAAAAAGCGTGGCGCCAGCCATGCCGGTCAAAAGCGCGTGGTTTTTATTCCTGGATTTAGCGGTAACGTAAGCCAGATACATGATGATTGGAGCCTGGAGGTGCCCAAACATCTCAGGGATGGGAATGCTCGATAGGGCAAGATAGCGCGGAGTGAAGATGGAAAGATAAGCGGCGAGAACACCAACCCACTTGTTTCCGGAAAGCTTCCACGCCAGAAGATAGACGCCAAACACGGTAAAACTCCCGATGATGGGCGCTATATTGTTTGAGAGAAACGTGTAGGATACCGGTAGAATCGTGTAGAGTATCGCATACGTTATCAGCGAAATCGGCGGATAAACATACGGGATGCCGCCGAAAAACAAGTCCTCTCTAGGCAAGTGAAGCTCTGCCTTGATGATCTCGACGACCGTGAGGAAACTCCAGTTGTCTCCCCAGTCAATCATCATGTGGAACGGAACCTGCATGTAAACCATGTGCAACCTCACGGCGACCGAAACAATAAAAACTCCTATAAGAGCCCAAAAACTTGCGTCCCGTTTCATGGTGAATCAATCCCTGACTCTTCTCAAAAAGGATATCTGGTCAGATAATAAGCCAAACGAGAATAAGAGCACGCTGGTCGTCAACAGGAAAACAGAGGAATCAGCAATGTTGGCTTCGACCATCAAATTGTTAGCTAAGTCGATAAACCCCACCAAACCCAACAGCAAGCTCATAGGTAGGAAAACCTTGAGCGGCGTGAACAGCATGGTAGTCCGTATGAGAAGCATCATGAACCGCGTGAAGTCTGTGAACGGGTTTATCTTTGACTTCCCCACTCGCTTCTCAATCGTTATTGGAACATATTTCAGGTTGTAGCCGGATTTTATGCAGATTACGGTTATGGTTGTCGTGAAAGAAAAAGCGTTTGGAAGATAATCGATGTAGTCCATGAGCATGGTTTTTCTCACCGTCCTGAAGCCTGAATTCAAGTCGAGTATCCGCGTCTCGGACAGATAGTTTGCAAGGGAAATCAGTATTTTTTTCGCAATCTTCCTCGGAAACGACGCTGTTTTGTCGAATACTCTGGCGCCCACCACCATGTCGTAGTTGCCTGATTCATCCAGCAGAAGGGATATGTCGGAAGGCTTGTGCTGGCCGTCACCGTCTATAAAGACTATGAACTCGCCAGCGGATGCTCTGGCACCGGTCTTCAAAGCCGCACCATAGCCTTTGTTGTAGGGGTGTGAAATAAGCTTGAATCCTGATTTCTCGGCTTCGGCGCGAGACCCGTCAGTGCTGCCGTCGTCAACTATTATGACTTCGGCTGAAATCCCGGATGACGCGAGGAAACCCTTGAGCTCGCCCAGAAAACCAGCTATAGCCCCCTCCTCATTGTAAACTGGCACAACAATCGAATACTTCACAGCCATATAAGGATTACTATTTAACCAGATACATTTATAAAAATAGATCAGGCAACGCTAAATACGCTATGGACAAGATAACGGTCGTGCTCCCGACATACAATGAACGAGAAAACATAAGTCCCCTCATAGAGGAGATCGACGAAGTATTAAAGACTTGCGGATTAATTGGGGAAATAATTGTAGTCGACGACGCAAGCCCGGACGGGACAGGAGACATCGTGGAACTTATATCCCGGCGGAAAAAAAACACCAAAGCCATAAAAAACAAGAAGAGGGAGGGGCTAGCGCGCTCGATACTGGCTGGCATCAAGGCTTCGGCGGGCGATACCGTCCTAGTCATGGACTCTGACGGAAGCCACCCCCCAGAGGTGATACCAGCCCTTGTCGAGGGTTTGGGCAACGCAGACCTTTGTCTTGCATCACGCTACATGCCGGGGGGAGAAATGGAGGCTCCCAGATACAAAATTGAGTTGAGCAGGCTTCTAAACAAGGCGATAGACCTGATTTTAGGGCTTGAAGTCAAGGACTCGACAGGCGGCTTCTTCGCAGTAAAAAAGGATGCATTAACCGATATTGAACTTGAAGACGTATTCACAGGCTACGGAGAATACTTCTTCAGGCTCCTCTACAAACTAAAAAAAGAAGGGAAAAAAATAGAGTCCATGGCATTTAGATACAAACTTAGAAGACACGGAAAAACCAAGACAAACGTCTTTTTGATGGGGGCAAAGTATCTGCTCGCAGCCATAAGACTCAGGCTAACATGATTCGCAACCTAGAAAGACAAGACATAGAACACGTCTGCGAACTGCATTTAAGCGAGTTCAAGAATTCCTTTTTCTGCATGCTTGGAAAGGATTTTTTGCGCGAACTATACTGGGGAATCATGGATTCTGGGGATGCGGTATCGATTATCTGCGAGGAAGACGGGGAAATCATAGGCTTTGCGTCAGCTGCGCTTAAACCGGAGCGCTTCTTCAGGAAACTAGCATCATCAAGTTTTCTTAATTTCTCAGTTCACGTAATCCTAAAAGCAATAAAAAACCCGAAAATCATATTCCACGGAATACAGACTCTTTACTACCCAAGCAGAGTCAGGACTCCTGCAGACAGCGAATTATTAGCCGTTGCAGTATCCGAAAAACACAGGAACAAAGGAATTGGGTCAAAACTTGTCTCAAAACTAATAGAGGAGCTGAAAAACAGGGAGGCATGCGACGTAAAAGTCGTGGTAGATGAGGCCAACATTGAAGGAAACCTGCTTTACGAATCAAACGGCTTCACAAAGAAAAAAACGATAACAATGTACGGTAAAAAGATGAACGTTTACGCTCGCACACTTTAAAAAAAATCGAAATTCCATGGCAAAAACAAGAAAGAAACCAAACAGGAGCACAAGAAAACCCGAAGGAAAAAGAGAGATGCCTTATAACCTGGTCTTCGGAGCACTCATAATACTTCTTTTCTCACACAGGTTCGTAAACATTGCCTGGACGGATGACTTCCAGAACGACGAAGGCATCCACGCACTCATATCCTCGACGCTCCTTAAGGGAGGTGTGATATACAAGGACTTCGACTTCGGCCACCCGCCGCTTATGCCCTACATCGGAGCAGCATACATGAGCGTGAACGAGGTGGGTCTCATGCAAGTCAGGTTTCTCGCCATACTCTCGTCTGTGCTAACAGCAATGCTCGTTTACTTCATTGTGCGCGACGTGTTCGGCGAATCAAAAAAGACTTATTTCGCAACCCTGGTAGCCGTAGTCCCCATGACGCTTCTAACCCTCGTAAACTCCATTAGCAGGGTATACTACATCGAGCCCTTCGTGACTTTTCTGTCGTTCGCATCAGTATACGCCGCAACCAAAAAAACGCAGAACGCATACCTTGTCTCAGGATTCCTAGGAGCCGCGGCCCTGCTCACTAAGTTCTGGGCGCTGCCTGCAGTAGCCGCTATACTGGTTTATCTCGTCTGGATGGACAGGAAAAACTTGCGCTACTTCCTGCTAGGATTCTTCACGGCAATCCTACCATTCCTCGTCTATCTCGCAGGCTCCGAGAAAGCAACCCAAGACATACTCTGGCAGATGGGGCGGGGTAGGTGGACGCTCATGCAAAAAACAAAGCCTGTGTGGAGCTTCTACAAGGCGCTGCCGTTTTTATCCATCGCATCGATACCGATATTGTTTTTGCGCAGACACAGAATAGTCTTCCTGTACACTCTGGCGACCATAATATTTTTCTACACGCTGATGCCGGACGCAGTAAGCCACCACACCTACTTCATGCTACCTGTCTTCACGCTATCGGCTGCTATACTGGCATCCGAAGTAAGCCCTAAAAACATGGTGTTCTGGATCATAATAGGGCTCATCATCTACTCCATCGCCGAAAAACAACACATAAGAGACATACAATCCAAGATGAAAAGCCACGGCGTAAAACTCACAAACGTCGCGAAATACGTCGCAGCGAACACGGACAAAGACGACGCAATACTCTCAGACTACATGATGATATCCTTTATCGCCGACAGACGGCAGGCAGGATACCTCGTAGACGTAAGCGAAGCAGCAATATTCTACGACACATTAACATCAGAGAAACTCATAACAATCTCAGAGAAAGAAAAACCAGAATACATAATCATAGAATCAAGATTCAAAAACAAAAAACTCGCCTCATTCACAGACTACATCAACGAAAAATACGTGAAAGAGGAACCGCCATTCCAGTACCAACCATTCGAACTATACCGCCGAAAATAAAAAAAATCAATCACCGACCTTAAAGCTCACATAGATTACTACAACAGACAAGACAATCAGTATATACGGAAGCTTCTTGACTAAACCAGACTCCCCCAACTCCGCCTTCTCGGTATTGGAAACTGATTTAGCGGGAGCGGAAGGCACCTGGCCTCCAATCGAAACCACGCCCGGCTTAGTGGGATAAATCATGTAATGCACGGAATCCTCGTACTCGACGGAAACAAAAGTCAAGTAATTACTCATCGGCAACGCACCGAAAGGAGAAACCTCAAAGCTCACCTTATGCTCGGTCTTGCCTTCCATCGTCAAGTAAGCTAGCGTCTGATTCGCCTTAATCTCCCTTGGAAGATAGAATCTGACGGAAATGTTGTGAGAATCCTCGTCCATGTTCCTGACAGTAAGAGTTATGGTCGCCTTCTCCCCGTCTTTGACTGAAACCGGATTCATGTCAGCGAACAAAAGAGGGTAAACCTTCTCCTTCAATGTTATGACGCCTGGAGTCACAGAAGAAAACGGATAATTATTCAAGTCAGTGTAATCCGTCATAACAACCACCGGATAAACACCAGGCAAAAGACCATGAGGCATGGAAATGTTAAAAGAAACATTAAGCTGCTCGTTTACGGGAAGCGTCCCGATAAAGACCGGGTTCGCGCCGAAGCCTTCGGGGAGAAGCAGCGTGAACCTTACGTTTTCGGCGGACTCATCCCCCAGGTTAACGAATTGGAGGCCGACAGGTATCGTGCCAGTCTCGTTCACGGAAACGTCAAGGGGACTCAACACGATGCGTATTATACCGGCTGACGCGCCCGAGCTTGCAATGCATAAAAACAGAAGACTGAAAAGAAACGCTGTCCTGCATTTCATGCTTCATACTTAAGATTTATTTATTAATAAACAAAAGTAAGATATAGTATGAGCCCTCGACGAATGCGAGCTCAGAGTTCCATAGAGTATATAGCGACGTACAGTTGGGTTATCGTTGTGATACTCGTCGGGGTGCTGATAGTTTGGAAGATGGGTATCCTAAAGACTCAACCACAACAGCGCGGCGTGATGGGTTTCTCCCAGGTTTACGTCACTGATTTCTCCGCATCAGCGCCCACCAGCATAATCCAGGTGAACATTAAAAGCGATGCGGGAGACAGCATAACAATACTCCCCGGAGGCATAAACACTAGCATGGAGTATGTTTTATGCGATCCTGCACCGTCTATTCCAACGGATATTTCACCGGGAGAAGACGTTGTCGTGAACGTAAGCTGCCCGGGACCACCGTCACTTGCGGATAAGTACAATACCGGTGACTTTTTCAATGCAAATGTAATAATTAATTACTCTAATACGCGAAGTGGGAGACAACACTTAAGTAAAGGGAGGATATTCGGCCCCATAGAGGCTGTATCATAGATTGGTGGTGTTTAAATGAAATCTGTAATAAGGAAGGGTAAAAAAGGATACGTTTTAACATGGGACGCCGTAATAGCACTAGTATTCATCCTGCTTGTTCTCGCAGGATTCCTGAGCGTCCCCTACTTTAGGTCGCTTCGCGCAGGAGAAGTAGGATTCCAGAGAGTGCACTTGGTATCAGAAGACGCTCTCGAAGTACTGAACAAGAGAGGGCCCTTAGACGACATAGGACTTGAATGGTCTAGGGGGAACTTTTCGACAGAAGCGGAAATGCGCTCTGACGCAATAAAGGGCGCGTCAAAGATTGCGAAAGACTTTTTAGACCCGATAATCCCAAAGCACATGGGTTACGCACTCATGGTCGGGGACGACATAGTATACTCCAGTGACTGGGATAGTCTCGTAACAGACAGGCCAGGTGAAGACAAGGCAGTCGAGAAGACGAGAGCCGTCAGGATGGTTTCGGGATACAGGGAAAACGAGTCCGTGGGTGGATGGGTCGCACGGGCGATGCTTTTGTACAACAAGACAGGCTACATCGACACGCTACGCTACAACGGAGTGGATGAGACCAATTTCACCATGGTTTTCCCGGACGGTGTCGAACACGAGGAAGTAGCATACCTTGTAATACCGTTGGCTGCGAACCTCTTCGACGCTAAGATGAACCTGACGTGGAACGCATCAGGCACATGCGGATAAAAAAAGCCCAGTAGTATTTAAACACGTATTGCCGTGTATATACCGATGGGAAAAGGCAGAGATAAAGTTATCAAGGACATTCTCGTCGAAAGCTTGAGTAAAGACCACGTAAGAGTTATCCAAGCGCTAGAGAAGCCCAGATACGACGAAGACGTAGCAGAAGACCTGAAGATAAAAGCCACAGTAGTCCGCACAATACTAAACGACCTACACTCTGCAAGCCTCGTAGAATACGACCGCTCAAAGAACAAGAAAACAGGCTGGTACACCTACATGTGGAATCGCCGAGACGACAAACTAGATGAATACATCGGAAGCTACCTGCAGGAAAAACTCGTAAAACTCACCTCAGAACTCGAAGGAGAGAAAACAGGCATAAAATTCGCGTGCAAATGCTCTGTAATACCATTCGAAAACGCAGTTGACGCAGAATTCATGTGCCAGGAATGCGGCGACCAACTAGTAGAACACGACAACTCTAATGCAATAGACTCCATAGTCTCTGAAATAGCCAAAGTAGAAAGCCTTCTCGCGAAGACATAAAAAAAAGAAATGTTAACCAGGGAAGACGCTATTTCTATCCTGCATAAAAACCACTGTCCAGAAAACGTCATACGCCACTGCACATGCGTAGCAGACTACTCCGTAAAACTCGCCACGAAAATACGGGAAACCGGCCACCCCGTCAACGTATCCTTCATAGAGGCCGCAGCCATGCTCCACGACATCGGAAGATGCAAGACACACAGCCTAAAACACGGAATTGAAGGAGCACGCATTCTCGCCGATTACCCAGAGTATGCGCGAGTGTGCGAGCGCCACATCGGCGCAGGGTTGACGGAGAATGAGGCTTCAGGGCTTGGTCTTCCGGCAAAGGATTACATCCCGGAAACACTGGAGGAAAAGATTATCGCTCACGCAGACAACGTGACCGTCGAGGATCGTATTGTCTCGGTAGATGAAGCGCTCTCTCACTTGGAGAAACATTTGGGGGTAGGTCATCCGGGGCTTGAGCGGGTGAAAGCGCTGGCGGATGAGATTAACAGGCTTTCAGGGTGGGTTTAATGGGCTTTTTTTAATGGTTTACTTAAATATTAAGAACTTTAGTCGCTAGATTATGGATTTAGATGACATCATAGACGAGGTGCAGGAGGCGAGCGAGGACCAGTCCATACCACGCAGAGTCCGTGAGGTGCTAGCCAGAGTATGCCAGGACTTGAAGGCGGAAGACCAGGATACTGCAGTCAAGGTAACGTCTGTAATATACGAGCTCGACGACATCGCAAATGAAGTCAATATTCCCGTGCACGCTAAGACTCTTTTATGGGACGTCATAAGTCATCTAGAGGCTGTGAAGAGCGTGTGATGGACGAAGAACTCATCTTGAGAAACGTCGTGGAGGTAGTAACCTCTGAGGAGTTATCCTCGCTTTTATCCGGGAAGAAGAATCCTAGCGTCTACTGCGGCTTCGAGGTTTCAGGACCCGTGCACGTCGGAACCCTTGTTGCAGCAACCAAGCTGAAGGACTTCATGGACGCGGGATTCAAAGTCAAGGTTTTATTGGCTGACGTCCACACCCGCCTGAACCGCAAAGACGTCGACTTGGACGCTATGATAGAGTACTGGCGGGAAAGCTTCAAGGCGTTCGGCCTGAAAAAAGCAGAATACATTCTTGGCTCCTCCTTCCAGTTCAACGACGAATACATCCAAGACGTACTGGAAATCGGCTTAAAGACCACATTAAACCGGGCTCTTCGCAGCATGCAGGAGGTTGCCCGCGACATAGAACACGCCCACGTATCCCAAGTCATCTACCCGCTAATGCAAATCGCGGACATAAAAGCCCTATCCGTTGACGTATCATACGGCGGCATCGAGCAGCGGAAAATCCAGATGCTAGCCCGTGAAGTACTGCCAGAGATAGGCTACAAGAAGCCAGTATGCGTTCACACACCACTCATCTCCTCGCTTAAGGGCCCGGACGTCAAGATGAGTTCGTCGATTCCGGACTCTATGATTTCAGTCCAGGACACGCCTGAAGAGATTTCCGCCAAAGTCAAGTCCGCGTACTGTCCGACTGAAAAAGCGGGAAACCCCATACTCGGAGTAACGGAGCTGGTCATATTCCCGAGGACTGGCATTGTTGAAGTGAAAAGACAGGGAAAATTCGGCGGAGACGTGTCATACGACTCATACGAGAGACTTGAGGGGGACTATCTCTCGGGTAAACTTCACCCACAGGACCTTAAGAGTGCAGTAAGCACAGCATTATCAGCGCTTCTTGAACCTGTCAAGGAGATATTGGCTAAGTAATCAGATTTTTATAATCATGTTCGAATGTATTACTGGTGTTTTTTCATGAAAAGAGATATCTGGAGTGCAGGGGGTTACACGGCAATGCTTATTGCTGGTGCAGCAATATTTTTACTCCTTGTCCCGTACCTTGAGGCAACACTCGGGTAAAATCCGTGACGCCTTGACGTAGATGAATGCAGAGGGGATATAATCCACGTGGATTAGAGGATATATCCTATTTTTGTTTCTTAGAGAACTTGAGGTAAGTGCCCCATCCGACGAGTATCGCAGCTATCGCAACACCTATCGTTGAAACCTGCCATAAGAATCCTGGGTTTGTCGCACTGTATTTAGCCTCGTTCACGAAAGTGCCGACTGCAAGAGCAATCACGACCACGGAAAGTATTCTAGTTATGAAATCACGGGCTCTTTGCTGGACTTCAATAATCCGCTCCTCCTCGATCTCCTCCCTTAGTATTGACCTGGCAAGATCCAAGACTGCGTATCCGATGGCTGTTGCCCCTATTGCACCGATTATGACCGTCAGGAGGTCTCCTTCAACAACGAGGGGGAAGAATTTGGATGAGAACCCTAAGTTGCCGAGAAAAAGCTCCCATGATTCGATAAGAAGGGATATGCCGAACATCACGAGTGTTAAGCCTATCCCGAAAAGAGTCAATACCACGACTACGGACAGTCGGACGGTAATGTAGTCGAACGACTTCAAGACTTTGTTTAGCAGCCTGATTTCCGGGTCAGCCTCGTATCCTGTCATTTACTGGATTATACTTTTGTATTATCCTAATAAAACGGGCGTAAACCAGGTTTTTCCATTCAATCCATTACGCCTGGATTTTTCTCGATCTGTCTTCTGAGCACGAATGGAAATGTCGCAGTTGTTACGATAGATGTGAGGACAAGCACTGAAAACACGTAGGCGGGTATCAGGTTCAGGGATAATGCAGTCAAGGCTATAATCAGCTCTACAGCCCCGCGAGAGTTCATGGCCCATCCAACAGCGTATAGTTGCTCTGGGGTGAGATTAGTCCATGGTTTAATGACTATTGTACCTAGAATCTTCCCGGCGAACGCAACGATTATCGTGCCAACCAACAGGATGGGAGATATGCTGAAAACGCTTGAGTCGAGGCTTAATCCGATGTTTACGAAAAAGAAGGGGGCCAGGAAGGATAGTGTCACTAGCTTTAATCCCTCATGCACTTCCTCTTCCTCGATCTTCTGTTTCTTGCTCTTCTTTTTTATGTTGTGTATTCCCCTCTGGAGCATGAATCCGCCGGCAATCGCCCCGATCAAGAATCCTATGTGCAGTGCGCTTGATAGGGTGGCCATGC
>JBDRCA010000125.1:0-3130 GCA_043822165.1 Candidatus Altarchaeota archaeon | reverse complement strand
GGAACTCGTCTTACGCCACTAGTCGGTGTAGCTATACTTTTCGCCGGGTTGCTGTTGTATTCCTATCCCGAAAGCGGCAGGCCAACGGCAATTGAACGAGTCCTTGTTACAGTGATGCTAGTGTTGCTCTCTCTCATGTGGGGTGCGGGCCATCAGGTTATTAAAAGGCGGCGAGCCAGATATCTTACCATGATTTTCGCAATATACCTGATTCTTGTCCCAACCCTTCTTTTTGCAGGATATCGAAGCCTCCAAATAGTGGAGGATAATCCTATACTGGACCACAAATACTGTGGCACATTCCAGTTGGAGATGTCTATCGAAAACTATCGTGAATTCGAGAACCTGACTGGTTTCGATGAGGAAAAGGGCAAGATACGCGACTTCATAAATGATTACTTGACTTATCTTGAGGAGAACACTTCTTGCTACTCTGCCCGCCCTGACGGGTTTTCACCACCGCTTCCAGAGCATATACGGTAAAGTCTTTTTAGCTGTCCGTAGCCGGGGAATGAAGTATTCTCCCGGATTCTTTAACGCTCGCTTAGCGTATCGAAAGCTAAAGTAAAACTCTCTAACGCCTTTTTTCGCAAGCTCGCGGAGTTCATTGTTTGTCAGGTGTGGGTAATCTGGTTCTCCGTCTTTTATGTAGTTGTTTTTCTCCAGGTGTTCATAAAGCAGGGTTCCCTGGTAAATGTTTATCCGTGAGAATTGGGCGGTGTCCGGGTCAAGTTCCTTCGCCCAATCTATCGTTTCTCTAACTGTCTCTTTTGTTTCCCCAGGAAGGCCTATCAGGAAGTCTCCGTGGATTTTGAGCCCTGCTTTTTTAGCATCTTCCGTGAAGCTGGTCATCTGTTCCCTGGTTAAACCCTTCATGGAATTCTTCAAAACTTCGTTGCTTGCTGACTCGTATCCCACGTGCAGCGTCCTGCAGCCGGCCTTCTTCATAAGACTTAGGGTTTTGTAATCCAGGTTTCCTCGAACATAGCATGACCAAGCCATATTCAATCCCTCATCAGTGATTGCTTTCGACAGTTCCGCAGCCCGTTTCGCTGGGAGGGTGTCGTCTTGAATGAAAATCTCTTTTACCTCCTTCATGTTCTCCAAAGCGTATTTGAACTCGTCAATCACGTTTCCAACGGAGCGTGTGTTGTACGTGCTTCCTGGTATGAAGGATTGAACCCACAGGCAGTACGTGCAACGGCCCCAGCAGCATCCTCTCCCAGTGAACAAGTCGACGAGCGGGTAAAGTTCTGAAGGCGGCCGATAATTCCTCAAATCAACGTGTCTGTGGTAAAACTTTGTCACAAAAGGTAGTTCATCCAACTGTTCACTGTCAAGGAGCGGTCTAATCTCATTCTGGATTATCCTTCCGGCGTCCCTCCAAACAAGGTTTCTTATCTCCCCATCTTCTTTTCCTTCTGCAATTTCCAAAACAGGATATTCAAACTCTCCTTTAACCGAGTAGTCTACCTGCGTTGATTTCTCCAGTGGACTCGCAGGCTTCAGGGAGACGAACGGGCCTGCAAAAACAAGTTTGCATTCTGTTTCCTCCTTCAGTTTAACGGCGAATTCCACGTCGTTGTCCTCGCTTTTCGTGGAACTGTAGGTTACAGTCAAGTCAGGTGAAAAACGTTTGGACTCTCTTAACACTTCTTCGTGCCCCAGTTTCTCCGCGGGAGCGTCAATCAATTTCACGGTGTGTCCGCGCTCCTCCAGGAGGGCTCCGCAGTAGGCGAGCCATATCGGGGGCCACTGCGTGTCTGAGATCCCCACGTAATCGCAGCGGGCATTACGCATGTAGTCTGGTACAAATGGGGGGCTTAAGAGGAGGACTTTCATAGGTGAATTAATAAGTCTTTTACGAATAATAAAAGAGACGCCATGACCTCCTGTATGAGATGCGTATGCTCTGAAGTGACTGCAGTAGAGCTTAAGAAAAAATGCAGGTATCATAAACGCGAGGATCAAACTTACACTTGCGATTCAATAGCTCCGAAGGGCTTATGCCTTGACGCGTTCCACGTAGTGTACCCCTATTGTCTTGCTCTCCTCTATGACGCGGATTTCAAGGGATCCTGTCACAACGCCGAGGATGGAAGTAAGGTAGTCATTCAGTGTCCGTTAGGTGAACTGAAGATGAATGTTGAGAGAGTTCAGACTCTCCCAAAGCCTATAAAAGTGGCTAAGACGCTCGGAGAGAAAGTCTTCAAAAAGCTTTTTTTCCCGCCTGATGTCCCAGACTATAACATAAGGATTACTGTTTCAGATGTATCTGACAAGTGCCCTCACGAAAAAGGCGAAGAATTTTTCATGAACATCCGCAGTCAAAATGAATTGTGTCCAGCATCATTTGATGCAGTTTACCCGTTTCTCGACTCAAAAGAGTTGGAATATATCCACTGCCCAGACCATGAGGGGATACTATACCAACTCGAAAAAAAATGAACTCCCTCACGATGCTCTACAAGCGGGCGAGGCTCTTCAAGGAGCTCTATCTGAACAAGATCTTGGGGAGGCGGGTCCCCGTCGGGTTGTTCATCCTCGTCACCAACCGTTGTCAGATGCGCTGCAGCTACTGTTTCGTCGACCACAAGCTGAGGGAGAGGGAGCTATCGACGCAGGAAGTCATCGACCTAATCGACGAAGGCTACCGGATGGGCACGCGCCTCGTCTGCCTGATGGGTGGGGAGCCCCTCATAAGGGGTGACATCGGCGTCATCGTTGACCACATCGTAAAAAAAGGCATCATATGCGACATAACCACCAACGGGCTCCTGATTAAAGAAAAAATCGACGTCGTGAAAAAAGCCGACATGCTGATGGTAAGCCTTGACGGCGACGAGAAGGCAAACGACCTAAACAGGGGCAGGGGAAGCTACAAGAAGATTATTGAGGGAATAAAGGTCGCCCGGGAAAACGGAATCATAACCAGAATAAACACAGTCTTGTCGAAAAACAACATGGATTCCATAGACCACATTCTGTCTCTCGCAAAACAATACGGCATGTACGTGACTTTCTCCATCACCGCGGAAGCATGCGGCGGCTCTGAGAAGATACAGGAAATGCTCCTCACAGACGAAGAAACCCGTGCAGTCTACCGAAAAATCAAAGAACTCAAAAGCAG
>JBDRCA010000124.1:0-12477 GCA_043822165.1 Candidatus Altarchaeota archaeon | reverse complement strand
CAGGCAGGAAAAGACACCCTGCGTTAGAGCGCGGCCGCCCGTCTTCGCCGGTAGCCAAAAGCGGGTCGCCGACGTAGACTAAGTCGCCGTAAGGGGCAAGCTCTTTTGGGGCGCTAACAGACTTCGGGATGACGCGCACCTTACCGGAGTAATCGACCTGTCTACCCCAATACTCGAAAGACATTCCATCGAATACTTTCGCAAGCCTTTGCGCCCGCTCGTCCGGCTCCCTGGCCTTATGGACGGTCTTGGACATACTATAATTCTACGGAAACAATCTTTTTTAATCCAACACCCATAAGTTAAAGACGCAATAAAATGGACGACTACGCAATACTCGAACTCTTAGAGGATGACGGCACCCTAACACCCAAGGAAATCGCCACCATGCTCGGCGGCTCCGAGAAGGAAGTTTCAAAGAAAATATCCGCTCTCAAAAAGAAGGGTCTATTGAAGAAGACGAAGGCCATAGTCAACTGGAAGAAGGCCGGGCGAAGATTCGCAAACGCCATCATCCAGATAAAGGTCGTACCCCAGGAAAAAGCAGGGTTCGCTCGAATATGCAACGACATCGCAAAAGACGAGCGAGTCCTCGACGTTTTCGTGGCAACGGGAGAATATGACTTGCTGGTCTTCGTAAGAGGCGAGAACCTCGACGACGTAAGCGACTTCGTAACCGAGAGGCTTGCTCCGCGAAAATCAGTGGTCGGCACGAACACTCACATAATCCTGTCGGAGTATAAGCGCGACGGCGTGATCTTGGCAGAGGATAAGGGCGAGCGTTTGGCTGTCAGTCCCTGAGAAGTCGTATACGATGGTTTCTAAGCGGGTAACTGAGGTGCCGTTTTCAGGCATAAGAAGGTTTTTCGAGTTGGTGGCTCAGACAGAGGGAGTGGTGAGTCTCGGAGTCGGCGAGCCTGATTTCCCGACGCCTGACCCGATAAAGGACGAGGGCTTGCGCGCGATCGAGCGTGATTACACGTCGTATACTTCGAATTGGGGTTTGCCGGAGCTTCGCGAGAGGATTTCCGAGAAACTTAAAACAGAGAACTCTCTTTCATACGATTCTGCGACGCAGGTTCTCGTGACAACCGGCACCAGCGAGGCCTTGGATTTGGTGTGCCGCACCATTATTTCGCCGGGAGACGAGGTATTGGTGCCCGAGCCATCGTATGTCTGCTATAATCCTTGCGTGTGGTTCGCCTACGGCGAGCCAGTGGCTGTGCCGACGCGCGAGGAAAACGATTTCAGGGTGAGCGTCGAAGACCTTGAGCGGAAAGTCACGAAAAAGACGAAGGCGGTTATTGTCGCCTCACCAAACAATCCAACGGGGAGCGTCCTCAGAAGGAGGGACTTGAAGGCTATCGCAGACTTCACGATAGACCGTGACTTAACCGTCATATCCGACGAGCTTTACGAGCACCTCATATACGACGGGAAAAAGCACGTGAGCATCGGCTCGCTCCCGGGGATGATTGAGCGCACAATAACCATTAACGGGTTCTCCAAGTCGTATGCGATGACTGGGTGGCGCGTCGGCTACGCCGCGGGACCGAGGGACATAGTCGAGGCGATGATGAAGATTCACCAATACGGTATGCTCTGCGCCCCCGCAATGAGTCAGCACGCTGCAATCGAGGCGTTCGACTGCAAAAGACAGGTCAAAAAAATGCTCGATGAATACGGCCGGCGCAGAAGGCTTCTCGTGTCCGGTTTAAACGAGCTAACAGGTGTTTCCTGTAGGATGCCGGCGGGCGCATTCTACGCGTTCCCGAACATAAAGGAAACAGGGATGGGCTCCGAGGAGTTCGCCGAAAAACTTCTGAAGGAGGCGGGCGTTGCCGTGGTTCCCGGAAACACGTTCGGGGATTCAGGCGAAGGATTCGTGCGCTGCAGCTACTCCGTCTCCCGGGACATCATACGCGAAGCACTGGCCAGGATGAAAGAGTTCGCAGAGACGCTTTAAAGCATCTCCACTATCCTGGTGTACGTGTCGACGAGCGTGTCGAATTCTTGTTTTTGCTGGGCGTTCATCCTCGTCTCAGACAGCTGGCTTACTTCAAGCGCCATGTCTGTGAGTCCTGAGCCGGCTTCCGTGCGCTCGCCTAAGAGTTCGCTTGTTTTTTCGGCTAAGATGTAGTCTCTTGCAAGATTTGGTACGTCGCCGTCTGAAACGCCCGCTTCTTCGACTGCTAGTATCTGCCTTCGCATGTGGTGCATGAGTCCCATGGGGTCTGCTTGCTCGCCAACGAGCGCTGATAATTGTTTTATGGTTTCTCTGGCGCCGTTTTGCCCGGCTTCACCGTCAATCCTCAAAACTTCCCGTGCAATGTCTTTCTTCTTCCGCGCGTCCCCGCTTATCATGTCAGCGTATCTGGCGCCGCCAAGACGACTGCAGGTTGCGCTCCACCCGTCCGCGAGCGCTTCGTCAAAGTCGAGTTCACCCCTTCTTTGCGCCGACTGCATGTTCTCGACGAACCCTTCAGTCCAAGCCGACAAACCCGCGTCCGTAATCGAATCCAAGTGATCTATGCTCAAAAGAAGTCCGTGAAGCGGCCGCCCGTCTACGCCACCATACTCGCTCTCCCCCAAGAATATGTGGGCGTCTTCCGGCACCCTCATGCTGGCGGCGGCGACCTGAATCGGCTGGTCAACAACATCTGAAAGATGTTCTACCGCGCTTCGGACTCCTGCAACTGTTACATCACTATTGCCCATTTCGCGCAGAGTCCAGAAAAGAAGCGTCATCTCTGATTTAGCGAGCCCGTAGTCGTCGCACAGTCTCTTCATTTCTGCAAGCGGAAGCTCCCTTAGTTCTGCAATGTCTTCTTCCGCACTGCCTTTCCCGTAGTGTTCGTGGAAGGTGTTGAAGTCTCCGCCAGCCATCTCGGTCACGAGCGCTGTCGCCTCAGCATCCTTGCGCCTTTCATCCGCGACCCTCTCCGCGACTTCGACTGCAGCGTCAAGTGATTCAACTCCTTCAAGCCTCTCACCGCCTACGAAACCCCGTATCCTATCCATCAGCACGTCTCTCCTACTCCTTAACTCCGAGGTTCCGCCGCTTAATGTTTCAGCCATGCCTGCAACAAGCCTCTTCTTTCCGGCTTCCGCTTTCTCGGCTTCAGCCTTAAGTTTCGCAGCCAACTGTTCTGGTGTTCCGAATTCTGCTTCAAGCAGGTCTTCCCGCCCGAAGTCTCTTGCAAGGGCGGTGACATCCTCAAGTCGCACGCCTTCACCCCCCTGCTTGAATGCCTCAATAGCCTCTGAAACAATCTCTGCCCTAATAAGCGACGCATCGTCTACCGGCTGCAGCGCAACTGCCCTCTGGCTTACCGACTCCACAGCATGCCGTTTATCCTGAGCCTCCTGCCTCGCAGCCTCCCTCACAGTGTCAGGGTTGAACGCCTTCCGCGCCCGTTTGGTCTTGCCTCCAAATCGTGTAGTCAAATCCTTGTTGGACATGCGAGCCAAACCATCCGCCTGAGCAGCCTCTCTCTCAAGCTGTCCGCAAGCTCCGGCAACCGCCCCGGAAACCGCGCCCGCTAATAAGTCGCAGTGGACTGCAAGAGAAGGCTCATGATTCAGGAGGTGTTCCACTGTCCGTCCGGTTATCGCCTCCACGTTCTCGGACAAGCGCGCCCGCACATCCTCAAGCACACTCGCCTGCGAAAGCTCCCCCCCATAGATTGACTCGAGAACGCTCTTGACGGCGGCCGGCTCGTTTACTCTCGGCGGAAGCCTCTCCTCCTCGAGAATGCACGCCCTCTCCTTTTCGACGCCTCTTGCCAATACCGCGCAAACACTCCTGTCTGTTCGCTCCGAGTGCGCAAGCCTTCTTGAGAGAAGCAGGTTTACTTCCTCTGCGCGGTCCATGAGGTTTCCGACGGTTTCGTCGCTTACTGTTTCGGCTTGATATGAGAATGCGTCATCTGCGAGCGGCTTTAAGAAAACAGGATTCGCGTCGTATCTCATGGCTACTGCAGAGTAAGTCCGCACAGCTGCCGGCGCATCTTCTCGTCCGCCGGTAAGCAGCCTGTAAACGTCCCTGTGATGAATCCCATTCGGCCCGACCGGGATAAAAGACAATTCTGTCCCGTCCGCGCCGACCAACTCAACTTCCTCGACGGCGTGAGAATCAATCATGACCTTCCTGAACGTCGCCTGCGCAACATCAACTACTGCCTCATAAGAGACCGTCACTTCATCGGAAAGCTCAAGCTGACCTCCCTTTCCAGCGCGCAGGTAATCAGCCAACCCGACAACATGCTCCCGAACCTTCCCTGCAAGATATGTGTCGCCGAGCCTCGCCTCAACGTAGGCTGCCGCTGAATCAGCCCTCGCAGTCATAATCCCGTAAACCTGCTCCGATGACGGTTTCACTCTAGTGCGCTGGCTAATCTCGGAAGCCTCAAGACCCGAGCGGGCCATGTAGTCGTCGTCTATGATTTGCGCAAGACGCAGCATATCCTCGACTCCCTCGGAAGGCGCCTGCGGATTAACCCTGCACGCCCTGAAAACCGCCTCATAGGGGCTCAACTGCACCGCCGAAGCAAGGTAGACGGGGACTTCCCCGCTCTGCTCTCTTATCCTCGCTGCGGCATTCCTGTAGTTCACAAAGTCTGCGGCAGTGGGAGTTCCCGCATAAACCATGAACACTCGCGCATCCTCAAGGCCCGCACCTAGTCTTCCAACAACCCCCGACTCGTCGAAGTCAGATGAATACTCAGACTCAGAGTGAATGCCCGGCCTTGAAAACTCCAAGACGCGCCCGCCATCCCGCACGTGAGATAACATCCACCCAAGACACCTGTAGCCTGAACGCTCGTCAAAGGCAAGACCAACCCCTTCCGCAACATCCCCGCCAACGTTCACGACAAGCCGCTCCGCCTCGCCTTCAGCAAAGGAAGGCAAATCCGTAACCCGCCCAATCTCGTCTAAGGGCGCGCGAACGCTCACCAGGAGATTCGGCTTAAACAACAGGTTGTTCACACCAGTCTGGCTTATACTCGACTGGGCGATGAACGCCAAGACCTGGTCCGTGCGCTGGCTTAAACTACCCCCCTCCATATGCCTCAGGGACGCGAGAGACTGATCGAGTTTCCCGGGTATGGAACCGGAATCCTGATCCCTCCCGAACGAAGCATCATAGTACCCCTGTACGAATCTCTTCCTCTCCCAGGCTATTCTCTCAAAGATATTAGCGGCACTCTCTCCCGGACGGGGAGTGTTCAGCTTCGTGCCCTGCATGTTGTGCGTTGAAGCATTCCACCGCGTCCTGAAGTCTTCGACTATCCCGTCGCAGCGATCCAACTGCGCGATGACATCTGCATCATCTGCGTCGGGGTGAACCGCAAAAATTTTCGCGCTGGCGCCAGCCTCAGATATGTTGTGCACGCCTGCAACGTAGACTGGAGTGTCGGCTCCGAGTTCCTCCCTGATTCTGCTTCTGAACCCAATTAGCTCGCGTATGTCTCCCGCAACGGGATTCATGTTAAACACAGGTATTACTGCGTCAACTCTCGTGCCCCGCAGCATGTCGCAGACTTCTCCCGCATCATAGGCCACTTCAAGCGGGCTCTCCTCGGCGGACGGGGTCAAAACCTCCGCAAAGCTTACGCCGTGGTGCGAGCGCAACACGAGAACGCCCAAACCCCTGTTGGGAAAACCCCGCTCCTTCCTCTCATTGAAAGTCCGGACAACGTCATCCGGTAAAACAGGGACCACGATACTCGGCGAAACCTCAGGCAAAGCCTCACACGGAATACGGCGCTCCACACCCTCAAGCGCCCTCGGGACTGCGTCCTTCCCGTCAGGGAGAGCATTGTAGCGTGTTGTAAAGTCTACTGTCTCATCCAGCAGTGGATTGCGGCCGACACCATCTCCTGCGAGAAAATCAGATAAAACGTTTCTCCTGGGTTGCTGTGGAATCTCTATCTGAGGTTTTACCTTTCGTTTGGCCATACTCCTCTATTCGACGTAGTCCGGCAAATCGATGTTGTACAGCTGGTTTAAGGCCTGCTGCAGGTATTCTTTCACGGACTGCATCTTGTATATCGCGGATTTTAGGGCTGATTTCTCATCTGACACCGAGCTTTCCTGTATGTAAGAGAACTCGTTTTCCGTGGAACGCATCCTACCCAGACAGTTGTCTGTGTCACTTAAGGCTTGCTGCACCCGGGACTTTATGTTCCCTATCTCGTTTTCCTCGGCATTCAATTGTCCCTTAATCCGGTCGAATCGCGAATCGCTCATGTTTCTATCACCTCTCTTAATAATTATGGTTTAACATCCAATATATTGTTTATGGAGTTGCCTTCTTTGTCAGAGGTGGGGCGCAAGCGCAAGAAGCTTGGTTTGACACAGGCGGAGTTGGCGAAAAAGGCGGGCGTTAGCCAGTCCATTATCGCGCGCATTGAAGCAGGCACCGTCGATCCCCGCTACACCAAGGTCGTATCCGTCTTCAGGGCGCTTGAAGAACTCAGAGGCAAGGAAGTCGAAGCCCGCAAAATCATGACTAAGAACGTGGTGGGAGTCCAGACTGTGATGAAGGTCGGGGACGCAATCAAAAAGATGAGCGAGTACGGCGTAAGCCAGATGCCAGTCTACGAGGGAGACACGATAGTGGGCTCGGTTTCTGAGAGCGTAATACTTGATCAGATTGGAAGGGGCGTTGAAGGCAGGGTCTTGTCGAATACTCCCGTCGAAGAGTACATGGAGGATTCGTTCCCGCAGGTTAACCCTGACACGCCGCTTAGCGTCGTCTCCGCGCTTCTCGAGCACAATACCGCCGTCCTCGTCTCAGAGAAGGGCGCAGTCAAAGGCGTCATCACGAAGGCTGACGTACTAAAGCTCGTGCACGAGTAAGATAAAATGCCCCGGATTCTCAGTCAAAAGGGTTTCGCCGGTAAAAAAGCAGAACTTGACTTCACGCCATTTGCAACTCCGACTACAGTCGCAAACGCGGCCGAGAGGATGGCGGCGCTGCAGGAGAGGCTTGTCGACCGGCCTGTTGACCCTTATGCAGTCGCGCTGGAATTCAGCCTCGACCTTAAAGGCAAGGCGCTTCCCAATCCTGTGTTCTTGCAGAATCTTTACCCGAGCACGGTCCAAGGCTTTAAAGCAGGAATAAAGCTTACTCCCTCCACTTTACTCGACTGGGACGGGACTGAAGGCCAGTTCACAGTGTTTACCATGAAATACGGCATCAAGATGCATGAATGGGACAGGGAGACGATACGGCAGGTGTCACGCATAGCAAAAGAAAAACATCCCCAGCTCACTCACGTTACATCGGATTACTGGGGCGTCGACGAGCCGCCTGAGGGCACAACTCACGCGCGAAAATACACCGGAGCAACAGATGACGGATTCACGACTCACATCGAGGATATTTCAGCGTTTTTCGGGTTGCATCTGGTATTCCTCGGTCAAGGAAAAGGCGAGGAGCCTCGCGCAATCGTCTGCGCTAACCCGATACAGACTCAGACGCTTAGAGAATACAGACCCGATGAATCAGGTGCAGGCTTGCTGCACAAGATAATGCTGGGGGTACTGGACACGCAACTAGCATTGACTAAAGGCAAACCCGACATGATGGATGCGCGCGCCCACTGGGGCAACCAGAGACGGCTCATCAAAAAAGGCGTCAGAAACATCTTTTACCCGCAAGACAAACAGGTCGCAGCAATACCCCTATTACACTATGCATGCAACGTTCTTGGAGTGGACACTCTCGCCTACTATGATTTTTCCCTTGACCCTCAAAAGTGGACTGAAGCGTACTCGGACTACGAGTTCATGTCGCGTATTGCAGCAGAGGCGGGCGGGGGAAAACACAATCCCCGGAGAATCGTTAAATACACGAAGGGAATGTACGTGAAGGATTCGTGATTAGTATTTTATTGTCCTTTACCCATTAACTTTGAGGCATGGCAACTTTAGCTGAAAAGATTCTGGGCGACCACATTGGGAGAAGCGTGGGTGCGGGAGAGTTCGTTTTGACGAGCGTTGACGCTGCGGCGTTCCAGGATACTACCGGGCCCTTGGCTGTGCACCAGTTCAGGAAAATGGGGTTTAAGAAAGTCTTCGACCCGGAAAAGTGTTTTCTTTTCCTGGACCATTGCGCGCCGTGCCCGACCAAGGAGCAGGCCAACGACCACAAGCTTTTGCGCGAGTTCGCGGGCCAGACGGGTGCGCGGATTCACCAGATAGGGGAAGGTGTAATACACCAGCTTCTCATGGAGCGCTACATAAAGCCGGGGGACGTGGTTGTCGGAAGCGACAGTCACACGTGCATGGGCGGTGCGTTGGGCGCTTTTGCCACGGGCATGGGTTCCACTGACGTTGCCGTCGCATTCGGTTTGGGCAAGACTTGGATGCGGGTCCCGGAGACGATACGCTTTAATCTGTCCGGTAGCTTTCCTAAGGGTGTTTACGCCAAAGACTTGATACTGAAAATAATAGGAGACATTACGGCGGACGGGGCAACGTATAAGAGCATGGAGTTTGCAGGAGACGGAGTCGATAAGATGCCGTTGACGGAGCGGGCTACTGTCTCGAACATGGCCGTTGAGGCGGGCGCTAAGACAGGGCTTTTCCCTGCCGACAAGATGGCGAAAAAGTACTTGAAGGAGATGGGCCGCAAAGACGACTTCCGTGAAGTCTCACCAGACGATAACGCAGTCTACGAGAAAACATTCGACTACGAGCTTTCAGGGATTGCCCCAATGGTCTCTTTCCCTCACACAGTAGACAACGTCCGCGAGATAAGCCACAAGGACTGTGCTGACGTGAAAGTTGACCAGGTCTTCATAGGATCCTGCACGAACGCGCGACTCGAAGACTTGCACGTTGCGGCGAAAATTTTGTCCGGAAACAAAGTGCACGACAACGTGCGCCTCATAGTGATTCCCGCATCCCGGAAAACCTACGTGGACGCGATGGCAGACGGCACGCTTGCAAAACTTGCGCAAGCTGGTGCAGCAATACAAAACCCGGGCTGCGGGCCGTGCCTTGGCATACACCAGGGAGCGCTCGCAGACGGCGAAGTCTGCGTTGCAACATCAAACAGAAACTTCAAGGGGAGAATGGGCAACCCGAACGCATTCGTATACCTGACAAGCCCTGCGACAGCAGCAGCCACGGCGCTTGCCGGAAAACTCGCAGACCCCAAGGAGGCGGTGAAATGAAATTGGCCGGTAAAGCGCACGTTTTCGGCGACAATATTTCAACAGACCTTATAGCGCCGGGCAGGCTCTCTCATTTACGGAGCAATCTCCCCGAGTTCGCGAAACACGTCTTAGAGGACGCCGACTCAGAGTTCCCGAAAAAGGTGAAGAAAGGCGACTTCGTCGTCGGGGGCTCAAACTTCGGTCTCGGGTCGAGCCGCGAGCACGCACCCACTATAATCAAACTTGCGGGAGTATCAGCGGTCATTGCGAAAAGCTTCGCCAGAATATTCTACAGGAACTGCATAAACGTGGGGTTGCCAGCCATAGTCTTGGATACCAGTGAAATATCCGCAGGCGACGAATTGGAACTCGACTTGGATGCAGGCAAGCTTGCCGACAAATCAAAGGGAAAAACATATTCTTTTCCCGCGCTGCCGGCTGTCATGCAAAACATTCTCGCCGACGGCGGACTAGTCGAACACATACTAGCTCACGGCGACTTCAAGATTAAATAAATAGTTTAAGATCCTAAATTATAGTGTGGCCAAGCTTTTGAGCAGGCGCGATGTCCGGGAGTCGTTTGATTCAATGGAAGGTGTTCCTGAGCGGCAGTCTACGCGGGAAGCATCTGTTTCCGGCGGCGTTGACATTGGGGGGAAACTAACTAAAGTCACGCTTGAGGCGAAAGACGGCCGCAGAGGCGAAGCCATTGTCCCAACCTACCGGTGGGCTGAAGGCGAACCTATCCCCGAGCGGGTTTCCGGGCTTGCACGGACCACGAAGACGGCCGTACTAAAAGCCGCGGAATCGGCGGGAATAAGAGTCGGCGAAATAGACGCGCTCGGATTGGGCGCGCCTGGCAGGAGAAATCCTGCGACCGCTGGATACATGATGCCGAACGCCATCGGACGCGATGGCGACGGACGCATGGTGGAAGTGGACTTTGAAAGGGCGCTTCGAGCCGAGCTTTCAAGCCAGGGTTTCCGCTCTGACGCCGTCATCCGGGGCGGCAACGACTGTGATGTTGCGGCTGCGGCGACGAGGCTTGATGAAGTCGTCGTCGTCCAGAAAGGAGTTGGCGAGATGGGCAAATTATCCAGAAAAGAAAAGTCCCTTTTTCTTCTTTTAGGCACAGGCATAGGCGGCGGCGAAGCCCAGGTTGACGGCCTGCTTGAGGGCGGCGAACAAGGCCACGGGGAAGTATACACTCCACTGGACACTCAGCGAATTAAGTGCGGGTGCGGGAAATGCAAGCCTAACCTAATCTGCGTTGAGGCGGTGGCGTCTACTACGGGCATGGAAGCTATCACCCGAATGTTTGCACAAGACGCGATTCGGGACGGCTCAGTGAACATGGATGAGCTCTCTCTTCTCTTGGAGGAGACGCGCAAGTGGAATGAATCTGAGATGGTTAAGCGCAGGGAAGCAGGTGAAGGCAGTGTTGACTTGGAGAAAAGCGTCGATGCGATTGGAGCTATCCGAGAGCATGTTCGCGGCTCTGGTTTATCCGGCGCGGACGCGGACCTTTTGGACGGCGTAGTCTTTGATGCCGCGGTGATTGATTCTCTCGCGGCTGGCGATGCGCCGCGCGTCGGCTTGGCTTGCCGGACGATGGAGGAGAGCGGCAGGCATTTGGGCAGGTATCTTCGCTCCCAGTTGACTATCCAGGGCGGATTAAAGCAGGTGATTTTAGGGGGCGGGGGTGCCAGGACGTTTAAGCGCGGCGACAGGCAGTCGAATCCTTTTTGGCGGGCTATGGCGGACGAGCTTGAGGGAGTGGATAATGACCCGTTCGGCGTGATTGCCGAGAAATGGATTATCGCCTACGTTGGAAGCGGGAACCTGGGCATTCAGGGCAGCAAGAAGTTCGCGGAAATCCTCTACGAGCAGGGGGGCTGATTTATTTTATCTTAACCGCTAATACTTTTTCATGCGCAAGGTTACTTTGATTTCCGGCGACGGCGTCGGGCCCGAGCTTTCGGAGGCTGTACGCCGCTGCGTCGAGGCGTCGGGTGTCCCGGTGAAATGGGACGTTCAGAGCGCCGGCGAACAAGTATACAAGGCTGAAGGAGACCCGCTGCCTAAGCGGGTCGTTGACAGCATCAGGAAAAACAAGGTCGCGATAAAGGCGCCGATTACGACTCCAATCGGCTCCGGCTTCAGGAGCGTTAATGTTCGCCTGCGCCAGGAGCTTGATCTTTTTGCTTGTCTTCGCCCGTGCAAGTTTTATCCCGGCGTTAAGTCGCGTTACGAGGGTGTTGACTTGGTTATCGTGCGCGAGAACACCGAGGACTTGTATGCGGGAATAGAGTTCGAGGAAGGAAAGAAGGAGACTGGCAAGATAATCGCTGCAATTGAGAAAGCAGCCGGCAAGAAAATCCGTCAGGACTCGGGAGTCAGCATCAAGCCGATTAGCCGGTCCGGGACGGAGCGTATCGTTCGCTTCGCCTTCGATTATGCGCGCGACAACGGCCGCCGCAAAGTTTCGGCTGTCACTAAATCCAACATCATGAAGTATTCGGATGGATTGTTCCAGCACGTCGCCGAAGACGTCGCCAAAAAATACTCTGACATCGAGTTCGAGCACGTGCTCGTCGACAACATGTGCATGCAATTAGTGCAGAAGCCGGAGCTATACGACGTCTTGGTGTTGCCGAATCTTTACGGCGACATAGTCTCGGACTTGTGCGCAGGCCTTGTTGGGGGGCTGGGTGTCGCGCCCGGCGCAAACATAGGCAAGGATTACGCGGTCTTCGAGGCAACCCACGGGAGCGCCCCGAAATACAGGGGCTTGAACAAAGTTAATCCGACGGCGCTTATACTGTCTTCGGTTATGATGCTACGGTACATCGGCGAAAAAGACGCTGGCGACAAACTCGAGGCTGCGGTCGCAGCTGTCATAGCGGAAGGCAAAGACGTGACATACGACCTAAAACCCAGCCGAGACGACCCGACTGCAGTCGGCACAAGCCAGATGGCGGACGCCATAATCGGAAAACTAAGCTAGGTATTTCTTTAGCCATTACCTATTTTTTTTAGATATGGCACGCCAGAGGCAGAAAACAGGGTCTAAACCAATGAGCCGGGAGGATTGGGGCTGGGTTGGCACTCATGAAGCTCTCTGGCATAAGTGGCAAGAGCAGGCCGGAAGCTATCCATTTCAAAGTGAGCAGGAAGAGGTTATAAGGCGCTTCGGTTTAGTTGAGCGTTTGAGGCCTGTTTACGATACTTGCAGTGAGATGGTGGGGACCGAGGACGTTCTTGGATACTGTTTCATGCGACTTCAAGAGGACTCTTCTTTTGCCAT
>JBDRCA010000123.1:0-7048 GCA_043822165.1 Candidatus Altarchaeota archaeon | reverse complement strand
GCCTTAACCCGAAACTAATATGCGCAGACACCTTCCGGCCCGCAGCATACGACCAACTCAAACAACTAGCAGAAGAAATACACATACCCTTCTACGGCGAAAACAAGGAAAAAGACACGCTCGCCATCATAAAACGAGGCATAGACTACCACAAACAAGGCCTCATCATAATAGACTCAGAAGGCCGCCACAAACTGGATGAGAGCCTCATGAAAGACATAAACAAAATATCAAAACAAATAAAACCAGACAAAACACTGCTCGTAATAGACGGCACCATGGGCCAGACCGCCGCAGAACACGCGAAAGCCTTCAAAAACGCGTGCTCAATAGACGGCGTAATAGTCTCAAAACTGGACGGAACCGCGAAAGGAGGAGGAAGCCTCTCCGCCTGCGCGGAAACAGGCGCCCACGTATACTACATCGGAGTCGGAGAACACATACAAGACCTTGAACCATTCGACCCAGCCCGCTTCGTAGGAAAAATCATAGGATTCGGAGACATCGAAGGCCTCATGGAAAAAGCAAAGGAAATCGACCTCGACGAAGAAACCGCTAAACGCATGATGAGCGGCAAATTCACGCTCCACGACCTTTACTATCAGATAGAGCAGATGCACAAGATGGGCCCCATGGACAAGGTCATGGAGATGCTGCCTGTGGGCGGCAAGATCCCGAAGGAGCTTGTTAACCTGCAGGAAGGCAAAATCAAAAAATTCAAGATTATCATGGATTCCATGACCGAGGAGGAGATGGAGGATCCTGGAGTCATAAAGCAGTCCCGCGTCGAGCGCATAGCCAAGGGTTCGGGCGCGACTGCCGGGGAGGTGCGGGAGCTTTTGAACCACTACAAGAAGATGAAGAAGGTCATGAAGTCCATCGGCTCAGGCCGCAAACTCGAGCGTTTCATGAAGAAGTTTGGGATGTAGGCGGTTTTTATAAAGGGGGCTCACATATCTATTAAATCATGGCATCCTACGTTATCGAGTTCGACAGGGAAGCTTGCATAGGCTGCGGCGCCTGCCAGGGAGTCTGCCCCGAGAACTGGCAGCTCAAAGATGATAAATCCCATCCCCTAGAGTCCGAGATAGGGGAAGACGAGTTTGAGTGCAACAGGAAGGCGGAGGAAATCTGCCCTGTCCGATGCATCAAAATATCAGAGAAAAAGGAATGAAACCTTCGACGTCATTCCTGCTACTCCTAATACTGTCTTCCAGCGCGTGCATCAACTATCAACGACCCGGGGAGAAATCATCGTATCTCAACACAGTCCAATTCGGGATGAACGAGGTATCCTCAAACCTTGAGGAATACCTTGACGCCCGCTCATCGTTCAACGACGGGGGAATAGACAGGATTGAGGCATACGAGTACGCGCAGATGGAGCATTCCCGTAACCAGGACATAGCGGAGAGGTTGAACGCAACAGCAGTGCCGCAGGGTTTTGAGGGTTTTCACGCGCTTGTTTTGTCGTTCACAGGGCACATATCCCTTGTTTATGAATACGACATGGAGTGCATCAAGACCCGGGATAATTCAACGTGCATGAAGGCCAAGGAGGAGGCGGCGCAGGCGCGCAATGCTTCAGACGAGGCTATGGGCGAGCTTGCCCGTCTAGGCGTTGAAGTAGATTAGGCGAACTCTATTTCGTCCCCGATTTGGGTGTCCTGCAAGCTTCCTTTTCCAAGCTCTATCACGTATTTCGCAGGCTTTCGTGGTTTTGAGATTGCCCACGTCTTTGGTTCCGTGATTCTTGCAGGCGCAAGTTTCTCTCTAGAATCAACTACTATCCCGGATGAGCTAACCCATAATACGTCTATCGGGTAGCGCATGAAAAACATGTGTATTGAGGAGTGCTTTATTGTTTCGGCGGGTGACTCTAAAACGATGTCTGCGGGGGCTGCGAACATCAAGCCCTTAAGTCTTGCGTAGAATGAGCTTGCAAGCCTTGCGTTCTCGCTCAATACTGTGCCGCGTGTTTTATTTGTTATCCTCAATTTATTTAACATATTCTCCCGCACAAGTAATATTATGATTTGCGCTGCATTAACAGAGGACTCGGCCGAAGCAATGAGTGAACTGGCGGCCAACACCGAATGCGACCTAGTGGAGCTTCGCCTGGACTGCCTCAAGGATGCATGCGACCTGTCTGCTCTCTCACGCATCAGGAAAAAAAAGATTATGACTTGCATGCCATCCTGGGAGGGCGGCCGCTTCGAAGGAGGCGAGCAGGAGCGCATCGGAATGCTGGAAAAGGCGCTCGAGTTTGCAGACTACGCGACCATCGAATTGAATACCGAAGACGAGATACGCAACGGATTCGTGGAAAGGGCGCGCGGGAAAAAAGTAAAGGTGATTGTTGCACACCATGACTTCAAGAAAACACCCTCCCCAGATGAGATAGACGCAATCATAGAAAAAGAAAAGCAAGCCGGCGCCGACATAGCAAAGATAGCGTTCACGCCTCGCTCCCAGGAAGACGTATTAAACACGCTCCACCCGCTGTCAACCCGAAAAGATATCCCGTTAATCACAATCTCAATGGGAGAGCAAGGCAAAGTCACCCGAATACTCGCGCCTTTGCTCGGCTCCTATCTCACGTACGGCTTCCCTGAGGGGAGGGCGCAGGCTGCGCCAGGCCAGTTAAGCGTGGGCGAATTAAAGAATATATTGGGGAATCTTAGATGAAGTCGGCGAAACCGGACTTTGACAGGGCGAGAAGATGCGGTATACCAGAGGTGATTTACGCCGAAGGAAAAACCCTTGCCGACTGCACGCAAATAGCGGGACGCCACCTGTCCGAGTCAGGTCGTGCCATACTCACAAGGATAAGCGAGAAAGACGCGAAAAAGATTTCAGCAAAGCTTTCAGGAAAAGACGTTCACTCCTCAATAAACCCTCGCGCGAAGACGCTTGTACTCAAGAAAAAAGACTTCAAGCTTGAGGAAACAGGCTGCATTGGAATCCTCACAGCCGGCACATCAGACATACCAGTCGCGGAGGAGGCGGCTGAAATCGCGCGGGAACTCGGCCTCAACGTAAAGACCGAGTACGACGTCGGCGTTGCAGGAATACACCGCGTCTACCCCGCCCTTGACAAGCTAGCGGACGCCCAGGCATTAATAGTCGTAGCAGGCATGGAGGGGGCGCTACCCTCCGTAATATCCGGTCTCGTCGATGTGCCAGTCATAGGCATACCCTCGTCAGTAGGCTACGGAATCGGCGCCGGAGGCAAAGCCGCACTCTACGCGATGCTAAACTCGTGCGCGCCAGTAGCCGTCGTCAACATAGACAACGGCTTCGGAGCAGCAGTCATCGCGGCACAAATAACAAGGAGGAAAAAATGGCAACCCTAAACGATGTGATAAAACTTCTGGAAAACACGAACGTGTCCGGGGCGCTTGACATAGTCGACAACGTCAAAAACAAGAAAGAAGCAAGCGAACTGCTCACTTCTTTCGCCGGGGCGCTCGGAAGGCGTGTTGGAGCATACAAGGACATGGAGAAACTGTTGGAGAAGGCTATTGAATTGCACCCTAAAAACTCGGTCGCATACTATAATCTGGGCTGCCTTCACACTGAACCCGAGGTTTTGGACCGAAAGCCTGCATTAGCTGAAAAGGCGTTGGGCGAATACAGGAAGGCTGTTGAGTTGGACGGGGAATTCATAAAAGCCCGCTGCAATCTCGCATTGCTTCTCGCCTATCTCGGGAAGGCCGAGGAGGCGTGGGAGGAATACGACAGGATACTAGACCTTGACCCCAAAAACCCGGACAAATACGATTCCATCGAAGGAGTTATAAAAAGCAGGATTTCCCAGTGATGCTTTACCTAGACTGCTGCTGCGGGATTGCCGGAGACATGTTCGCAGGCGCGCTAATGGACTTGGGTGCAGAATCCGATTCTATCGTTGACTTGCTATCTAACATTGCAGACGTTGACGTCACCAAGGTCGTGAAAAAAGGCGTGTCTGCCACGAGATTAAGGGTATCGTATCCTTCTGATATGGAAGAGTATTCAAGCCTTGTAGAAAAAGTAAAGGATTTATCCCTGTCACTTAAGGCCGAGGCGTTCGCATTATCCGTCCTCGAAAACCTTGCTAAGGCAGAGGCTGTCGCGCACGACGTCGCCTTAAAAGACGTTCACTTGCACGAGGCCGCGGACTCCATAGTGGACGCCGTCGCAGCCGCCCTAGCGCTGGAGGAGCTTAATCTTTTAGAGGCAAGTTTTTATTCGTCGACTGTGTCTGTAGGCTATCTTGCGCCGGCGACACTTGAGATTATGCGGGTTAACTCAATCCCTTCGCGGAAAGTATCTGGTGCGGAGATTGTAACGCCTACGGGCGCCTCAATCCTGGCTGCGCTTTCGCCCGAATACGTCGGCGAACAACCTTTTGGCGGCAGGGAGGGCTTCGGCGCAGGCGAGAAAGACTTCACGTACCCTAACGTGCTGCGGGTGGTACTGGCAGATGGATGACTCACCCAACCCAGTAGAATGTTTCAAGGAGGTCCGGTCCTGGATAAAAAGAAGGTGGGAGTTCCATGACTGGCTTGAATCAGTCCAGGATAAGATACCATCCAGCAAACATTCAAAAGAGCTGGAAAAAATCATAGGGCTTGCAAAACAGGAACTAAGGCTTCCAGCATATGATTGCTCGGAGCTGTCATGCCACATAAACTGCGGGTCCGTGTGCTGTCACTTTTCTCCGGACATGGTGCTTGACGGAGTCCTCATAGACACGGAATTGGTCGCAAAAATCACTTCGATGCTCAAGGCAAGGGGCCTTGACGTAAACGAATACATGGTTCCCGTAAAATGGAGCGCATTAAAGGCCCGCCAGAAAAGATGGTTCAAAGAAAACTACAGGACCCAGGACTATGTGTTCAAGCTCGAAGGCGTTGACGCGGTCTGCAAGACCGCAACGAACTCTGAAAGGCACGTGCCCCCATCGCTCATATACCGTAAATCCCACACAATGGACGGGTTAAGGTTGTGGGTGGGCTCAAAAAGCGTAGCCTGCTCGTTTCTGAAAGACGATGGCAAGTGCCTTCTAGGAGACACCGCATCCGCGAAACAAACCGGTGTAAGAAGCGGCATCCAAATTGACTTGCGCCCTCGAATGTGCACCTTATTCATGTGTTCGACAGGATACATGCTCTACGTCATGGCCTGCCTGGGACTGCTCAATCATTCAGGTTACGCGGGAAAGTCAATGCGCGACCTGGTAGCTCTCACCGAGAACGTGTCGATTCTTTTAACCCGGTTTTTATTGACCGACGAATTCAGGCGAATCGAGGATAAACTGGAGGCTATTGTCTCTGACGCGGTCCTCACGTACCCTGAAAACAGGTTCCGATTGAATCAGGACGTCGAGGAGTTCCAGCAAGCAAGGCTTCAATACGATAAACTTAAGGAGAAAAGTTTGAGGAGGATAAAGGCCTTTTGTTTCTCACCTGCTTAGCTTCTCATAGACTACTTTCTTCATGGCGTCAACGGGCGCGTCAACGCCAAGCCAAATCTTCTCCGCGGCCGCTCCCTGGTTTACGAGCATTCCGACGCCGTCCACGGTCTTGCAACCCCTCTTCCCGGCTTCGCGCAGCAGACGGGTCTGCACGGGGTTATAGACTATGTCCATGACAGCGACGTTCGCAGGGATAATCTCCGGCGGAATAATCACTGCGTCCTTGTTCGGGTGCATGCCGATCGGGGTTGCGTGAACTAAAACGTCAATGCTTCGAAGCTCGCCTGCGAGCGTTTCAGGCTCCAAGTCGATTACATGGCACTCCCGGCCTGTTTTACTTGATATGTCTGCCGCCAAGTCGAGCGCCATCTGTTTTTCCTCCGTCCTGTTTGAGAGCAGTACTTTCGCGCCGTCAAGGCTTGCCTGAAAACCTATTGCCCGCGCGGCACCGCCTGCGCCCAGAATAAGGAGTTTTTTCCCGGAAACATTTACTCCAGCGTCCGCGAGCGCCATCAGGCAGCCTGCGCCGTCAGTGTTGAATCCCCTGGCTTCACCGTCCTCGAACTTGACGGTGTTAACGGCGCCTATGAGTTCAGCTTCCTTGGACAATTCGTCGAGGAACGGAATCACGGAAACCTTGTGTGGGATGGTCACGTTCACCCCAATCATCTCCCCTTTCGCCTTCGAGATGAAATCCTCCAGTTCACCGGAAACCAAATCAAAGAGCCCGTACCTGTAAGCCAGGCCCAATCTCTCAAAAGACGCGTGATGCATGGCAGGAGACATACTATGCTCCAAGGGGTGACCTATCAAACCAAGCTCGTAGCCGACCATGCTAAACATTTCAGAATACGTTAAATTAAGCTTGCAAGATACGGGAGCGCGATAAAGGTCCCGAGGCTGCTCCCAAGGTTTGCAAGCGCAACCACGAGGAGAATCCTCGTCACCCTGTTTCTACGCCAATCCCACACGCTTTTCAGCATGAAAAGCTCCTTAAAGTCGGAGACCCGCGGCTTCCTCTTCTTCAACTCCGCAAACCCTGCGAACCAGCCGGCGGCAATCGTCGGATTAAGCGATGTAATCGGGGCTGCCGCGAAAGCAACCGCGATTGAGACAATGTGGCCTCCCGCAAGAGCCGCGCCCAGCGCCGAGAGACTCCCGTTTATCAGGAACCAGCGCCACAGCATCTGAAGCGTCACGTCCGTTCCATGGGATGCGAAACCCCAACCAATAAGCGCGAGGAAGATAACAGGTATGATATAGCCCACATACTTTATTCTGCTCTTTTTTTCAGTAACCGATTCAAGCTCCTCTAATTCAGCGTTCATCTTTTTCTCGGTTCCGCCCTTCCTCAATATTTCCTCTATGCCCTTCAGGTGCCCCGCCCCAATGACTGCAACAATTTTCCTGGCGTCAAGCGAGAGAATCCTGTACGCGATGTAGCGGTTCCTCTCATCCACCAAAACCTCCTTTATGGACGGAGCCTCCTCGGCAAGTTCGCCTAAGAGCTTCGAGATCATGTCTTCGCCTTTTAGTTCTTCGACGAGTTTTTCGTCGATGTCTTCGCCCGAAAAGAAACCCGACAGG
>JBDRCA010000122.1:0-8539 GCA_043822165.1 Candidatus Altarchaeota archaeon | reverse complement strand
AGGAAGCGTAGGATGACGATGTATAGGATGAATTTCGTCTTCTTTAGCATCATCAATACTCCTATGGAGGGGCGGATAAACGATTCAGTGAAGAAGACGAATCCCAGCAAACTTAACGCATAGCTTGCTGCAATGTATTCTCTAGTAAATAGAAACGTTAGGAGTTCGCGCGAATAAAATATCATGATTGCTGCTATCGGAAGGTTTATGGTGAATATCCAGCGTGTAACGCTCTTGTAGTCTCCACGAATGCTTTGTTTTTTCGCATATTTTCCCGTGATTGTCGGGAAAAATATGCTAAGTATTGCCGTTGACGCAATGAACATGAGCGCAGCAGTAGGGTAGGCAGTATTGTATAAGGCAACGTCTACTGTGTCCCTAAAATAAGCTATCATTAACGTGTCGACTCTCTCTGTTAATCCAAGCGTTACTGCAGTAAACATGAGCGGCCAAGAGTAGGATAACAGTTCCTTGTCGAATCCTTTGACTAAAGTGAATGTTATTAGTCTGCGGGTGAAGTATGCAAGGCAGATCAATGCGAGGATGAATGAGAGAAGGTGGGCGATTAAAACACCCGTCAAAGAAAAACCAAGGTAAAGGAAAAAAAGCAGCAGGATTATTCTAAGCACTCCCGCGAAAATGTTTTTCGAAAAAACGACGTACTCCATCCGCTTGTATGCCACATTAACGCCAGAGTACACGTTAATCAAGACCATTACAGGAATGAGAAGTGAGAAAAACTTTAATACCAGGGAAAGCCGTGGTTCACTGAAAAAAGAGGACAGGTTATGGGAAAACAAAAAAACCGCTAGCATGAAGAATATGCTTACAGGCAAAACCACTTTCAGTGTTGAACTAACAATCCTGTTCACGCCTTCCTGGTTTCCCCTTCCGGCGTGGAAGCTTACGAAACGGACTAAACCATCCGTTAAACCAAGCATAGACAAAGACACTAAAGTCAAGACAAGTGACATGCTGAGACTGTATAAGCCGTAGACTTCAACGCCTGCACGCGCGACAAGCACCCTGAAAAAATAACTGAAGAAACGCTCGAAACCCATACCGAGAAAAACAATGAATCCTGCCTTCGCGATTTTGTCTAGACTGCTCATCTTTGATTAATAATCCCTTTTTGTAAATTAAGTTTAGTGGACGATAAAACCCTTATGCAACGGTTAACATTCACAGGTCTAGGCTTTGTGTTCACAGGATTAATCTTCGGGTTTATTTATTTTTCAGAGTCAAAGATTCTCTTAACGCTTATTGCCGTATTTTTTGGAGTAACATTGTATCGAAGGCTTGAGTACTCATTTTACGTTATCGCTTTTTTGACGCCGCTTCTCGTACGCGCCCCAGAGCTTTTGGGCACGAGCAACTTTTCTATTGCAGAGCTTATTGTCTTGGTCGTTCTCGCAGCTTGGATGTTTAAGAAGGGTTTAACAGGAGATGTTTCCTGGAAGCATACTCCATTGGATCTGCCGCTTTTAGTCTTTTTTTCCTTTACTTTGTTATCAGCGATAGCGCCGATAAGCAGGTTTATGTTTCCAGTTTATTACTTTGAATCATTTTCCCAGCTATACCCTGCGAAAGTCCTGATAAACACTTTCGAGGCCATGATGCTATATTTTTTCGTCGCCAACAACTTTGATAAAAAATATCTTAAGGGAGTGGTCACTGCACTTGTCGCAGGGCTTGTTGCCGCCTCGATTGTTGGATTAATTCAGTACACATACTTCATATCCGGGTTCCCGATGGACCGATGGTTCAAGGAATACGACCCAGTTACAGTAACCTCAACCTTAAACAATAAAAACTTTTTTGGTATGTATCTTATACTCCTGATTCCACTCACATACTACCTAACATCATATTACAAAGGCTCGGCGAAAACCCTGCCCGCAATCGCGGCAACCCTTGCCACCCTTGCACTAATAGTGAGCCACTCAAGGGGAGCGCTCATAGGATTAATATCAACAATGGTGTTAGTCTCAGCAGTGAAGAAAAAAAGATTTTTTTTGTATGGAGTTCTCGCACTGATAATAATCGGTTCCACAATATTGGGCACACCACAGTTCAGGGAGACGAGTTTCGCGGGAAGGTTTATAGACATGGGAAAAGACGTTGATGGGAGGATTGACTGTTTTAATAGATCATTTGCAACAGCCCTTCAAAATCCCTTGGGAATTGGGGCAGGCACTTTCAGGGAGAAGAGAATATGCAGTTACGGGGATAAGTGGTGGTCTTTCACATTCCACCACGCCCACAACCTTTATTTGCAGATTCTAGTGGAGAGGGGATGGCTCGCGCTCGGCGCCTTCCTCTACTTACTGCTTGCCTACTTTTGGAAAGTCATGGCAACAAAATATGCGGACGCATACACCAGAAAAGTAGTGTGGGGGCTTAGCATCGGAATCCTCGCAGTCCTAATCCACGGCCTCGTCGACTACCCGTTCTACAGCCAGAGGATTGCATTGCTCTTCTTTTTTGTTATGGGAGTTGTCGCCGCGCTGCTCGGGGACAGATGAGCGTAACGCTAAATTTAAGGCAGCGTTCATATTTTTTATTCTAGAAAAGATGTCTCTTCCCAAGATTGCGCCTTACGTCGGGGTTTTTTTGAAGGTTAATGCATTGATTATTCTTCTGCCGGCTGTCGTTGCACTCTTCTACGGGGAGGATGCCACTCCGTTCGTAGTGGGGGGAGCACTGAGTTTTTTGGCGGGGGCGGTCTTGTCGCGTATGCCGCAGAAGGAGCTTTCTGTGTCTGACGCGGTTGTTTTGTCGGCTGCTGCTTTCGTGGTTGTTTCCTTGTTCGGGGCTGTGCCTTTTTTGTATTGGTTTGGGGTGGGTTCAGGGGGTGTCGTTGACGCTTTCTTTGAGAGCGTGTCGGGTTATACTACGACTGGCTTGAGCGTCATCGACGACTTGAACGGGTATGGGTTGAGCCTTCTTTTTTATAGGAGTCTTATGCAGTGGATTGGAGGAATCGGGATTATTGTTTTGTCGTTTTCGACGTTGTCGGAGGGGTTGGCGAGTCTTTATCTTTACAGGCAGGAGCAGGATAGTAATCGTTTTTTGCCTTCTGTTAGGAGGAGCGCGAAGATGATTATCAAGATTTATTTGTTTTATTCTTTGGCGGGTTTCATCCTGCTTTGGATTTCCGGGATGGACGCTTTTTCGTCGGTCAACAATGTGTTTACGTCTCTTTCGACGGGGGGGTTCGCGGCATCGGATGTCGTGTATACGGGGTTTGCGAGCAAGGTGTTGATTGTGTTGTTGATGGTTGCTGGGGGTTTTTCGTTTACTGTGCATTACAGGTTGTTTTCAGGGGAGTTGGGCAAGGTTTTGAGGGATATCGAGGTCAAGGCGATTATGCTGTTGCTTTTGGTTGGAGTCATGGTTTTCACGGGATTGTTCATGGTCGAGGGATTCGGGCTCTCGGATGCCGCAGGTAAGGCCTTCTTTAATTCGGTTTCGGCGGTGACTACGACGGGTTACTCTGACATTGATTTTAGCTCGGTTTCGGAGCTCACTAAGGTTGTGACGTCTGTTTTCATGATAATTGGCGGGGGATTGGGGAGCACTGCGGGGGGGTTGAAGGTTATTAGAGTGGTTATCCTGGTTTACGGCGTCTTCTGGTTCGCGAGAAAGACTGCGAATCCGCCGAGCGTTGTATTGCCGTTCAAGCTGGGAGGCAGGGCGTTGAATGAGCACGAGTTCGGTGGAGTGTGGCTTTATTTTTTCGCATACATTATGGTTCTTTTCGCGGGGATGTTGTTTCTCATGTTGGACGGCGTGTCTGCCGTCGACGGCTTCTTCGTCTCGTCTTCGGCGCTCGGGACCGTGGGGCTTTCCACTGTCAAGATATCCTCTCTTTCCATGGCATCCAAGATACTGTTGTCTGCACAGATGCTGGCTGGCAGAGTAGAGATAATATCTATGCTTGTTTTGGTAGTGCACGTGTTCGCGCCCAGCAAAAGAAACAGCGCAGTCACGTGAAAGATTAAAGGGTTGTGAACTCGTCCCAGATGCTTGCCAGCGCTCCGAGCTGGCTTGAGAACCGCCCGGACAGGAATAGGTGGTGGTCGCACGCCTGTTTGCTGTATTTCTTGTCTATGAGTCCTGCGCGCCGTAGCCTTCGCAGGATGTTGTGGTATTGGCTCTGCGTTAAGCCGGATTTCTCGCAGTATGATTCCCACTGGCTGACCCTGTAAGGGGTCTCGGTGCGGGACCAGGACTTCACGTATTCGAGAAAGTCCCCGGCCTTGCCGGCAAGCTCCGGGTCCTTCCAGAAGAGCGCATGCAAGACATCATTTATGGATTCGGGATCTCTGCCGCCGACGCCGATTTTGGCTTGAACACCCATAAAGATAATATCGGATTATTGCAAGATAAATGCAATGTCTTAGTGCCTGAAAAGGTACTCTATCTCCCTTAAAATGAATTTCACGGTGAACGCAAACCTGTCCAACATCCTCTCGATCAAAAGCTCGCTTAAGAGGGTGCACGCTATCTTGCTTTTAGGATACCTTCTAAAGTAAAGGCTTGAGTCATCAAGGAGGAAGTGTAGTAGTCCGCGTATTATGAAACCGGGTTTCAAACCGTCAAGGACGTTTTCAGGAACGTTTGTTCCGAGGAATCTTCTCGCAAGATAAAGCGCAGCATACAACGCAATCCTGGTTCTCTCTAGTTTCGCAGTCTCAACCAAACCCTCCCAGTCAACGCTTCCCTGGCCAACAAGCAGGTGAATGTCGTAGAGCCAGATGAGCTTGGGCCGAAAGCTTCCTTCAGGATAGTGGAGGTGGTGGGTGAAGTGGACGCAAAGATACGAGAGTAGGCGTTCACGAGACATGGACTTGGCCTGAATCCCGTCAAGGCTGTATGTTTCCGAGCCAGTCCAAATACCATCCATATCCAAGCTGAAACGGACTTTCTGGGTTAACGCCCAGTGAACCTCAACTGAGTGGCGTATCCTGTGGTCGCTTACGTAGGGTATGTGGCTCCTGTATTTTCCCGAAAAATCTGAGTCATAGCCTGTGGGGATAAAGTATCCTAGGCTCCCCAGTATTTCACCTGTCTTGGCTCTTTCTTTTTCTCTGACCAGAATGTCCAAATCCGCCATAGGCCGCAAACCAACGTCCCCGTAGTATTCCTCTGCAAGCAAAACGCCCTTAAAGACCATAAAAGAGATGTTCTTGGAGTTTAAGGCCTGGACTATCTTCCTGAGCTGGCTTGAGAGGAACATGTTTCGGGAAAGATTCTCGTGGTAGGATTCCTCAAGGTCTTTCACGAAGAAGCCGGGAAGCCCGGCAACTTTTTTCGTTTTCGCGTGGAGGAGGGGTTTTACGCCGTGGCGGGCTGAGATGTCTAGGACACATCCGAAGTCTAATTGCTCAATGATTCCTTTTCCCCCCTGGCTTCCATCAAGAGCCTGCAAGATAAACGTTTCCTCTCCAGCCATCCTATCTTATGTAGCCCATCTCCCTTAGTAATTTAGTGACAGAATCATCAGGTACGCCCACTCCTTGCACGTCGTCCAGCATCCGCTCATCTGAAATCATCTGGTCGAACAAGAGTTCCTTAAGCCGCCTTGACTCGGTCAGATTAGCATCCCACACGTTAACGGATTCGAGGGGGTCGCTTTCAAGGTCGAAGTACTCGTATGAGCCGGACATCACGTCATAGATTAGTTTTCCGCTGCTGCTTTGCACGCCCCGCAACTGAACCTGCTCATCAGGCCTGCGGACCTCGAAGAAGTTGGTGAAACCGGGCCCGACACTCCCCCCAGAGAAGACAGGCGACAAACTCCTGCCCTCGAACCCGCTCCCCTCAAAGGAAAACCCGAGCAAATCCAAGAGCGTCGGCACAACATCAAGAGAGCTTACGGAATCGTCAATAATGAGGGGAGAGACGCCGGGCACCCGCATGAACAATGGGACGTGAAGCTGCTCCCTGTACGCGTCAAGACAATGCATGACAGAGTACGGGTGCTCAAAAAAGCCTTCCCCGTGGTCGCTTGTGAATACTATGAGGGTATTGTTCAAAACCTCCAGCTCCCCCAACTTGTCGAACACAAGCCCCAGATTAAAATCCAGGTAGTTTATTTCAGAGTCATACGAGTCGACAAGATGCTTCACGTCCTCTGGAGTCAGACTAATGCTGTCGTTTCTTACAGCCCTCTGTATCGCTGCAGCAGCACCCTCATTCACGTACTCATTGTCCGACACGTAGTCTCCATATAGCCCGTAAAAAGGGGGAGGAGGCTCATAGTAGTGGTGAGGGTCAAAGTAGTGCACCATGAGGAAGAATGGGTGGACACTCTTGTATTCCTCAAGCCACCGGATAGACTGATTCGTCGTGCACTCCGCAGACCTGAAACCCAATCTCACCCAATGCTCCCTGTCCTGGCACGTGCCGTCCACGTGATTAAAGTCGTCAAGACCCCCCTGCTTACCTCCGAGAATAGAGTCGACTATCGGAGACGTTATAATCGCCTTCGTGTAGTAGCCCCTGTCTTTCAGAAAGCCTGCGAGAGTCTCCACGGAATCAGGGATGGCCAATTTGCTATTTGAGGAAAAGCCGCCGAAACGATTAAAATGAACCATACCGTAACGGTTAACGTTAAAAAACACAGCATCCTGTGAAGTCAACATAGAGTTAACTGAAGGGAAAGTGCAGGGCGCCACTGCAAAAGCATTCGTAAAGACGACACCCTCCCCCGCCAGCGAGTCTATGTTAGGCGACGTATTCCTCCCGTATCCGGCGTAGCCGAGATGATCCGCCCTCAGAGTGTCAACTACTATCAAGACGACATTTGGCTTATCGCCGCCAGCGTATTCAAAGACGAAGTCCGCGCCGTCACAGTCCTCATCAACGTCATTCCAGGGAACATCCTCCGCCCAGGGATTGACTGCTGTATTCAAGTCGTCGCAGTCTCCTCCTCCGAAAAGAATGCTTCTGGCATCATCCCTGTCCAAGTCGTATAGTGGCACAGCCACGGCAGACAATATGAGATACGAACATACCGCCGTCGAGATAATGTTTGAGTTGATTTTTCCGGGCAGACTGGTTTTTCCATCCCGCATGCTTTGGAAGGCTTTGGTTTTCGCAAAGATGAAGAAGAAGACAGTCAACGCGAGTATTGCGTAGCCCGCGTACCGGACGTAATAGAAGTACTTAAACGATGATGCGACGAGAAGCGTGAGGGGTAAATACGTTTTAGCGTCAAGATGCATGACTTCGACGAGCCTTAATTTGAATAGCCTTGACGCGAGCAGGGAGTATGAAATCCATGCGGACGCCAGGAGAAGAGTCGCGTATATTAGGTTATGCATTACCCTTGAGTCGGGGTCGAAAAACATCGCCCTGCCCAGAGTAATATTGAGTGTGATTCCCTGGAAGTAGAACCAGTAGGCGAAAGCCATGGAAAAAGAGGATGCGAGGATAAATGCGATAGAGGAGACTACACGCAGACTCTTCCATTCATCAATTATTGAGCGCATTTTATTTTCGTGCATGAATTAATTCTCAGTGCTTAAATAAACTTTGCTCGAATAACCTATGGTGGACGAGAACCCTGTTTTGACCATGTGTGAGCTTCGACTGCACGCCGCCGCCGCGGATCTTCTGTGCGGGATAAAGGATGACGCATTCAAGTTGATAACAGATGCGATTTCTGAGGGGCGGCGTCTGAGTGAATTTGATGTTAAAGACTACATTACGCGGAGATACGCCGAGGCGGGGCTTGTGTCAAGCGGAATGCCCGTTGTCGCTTTCGGTGAGGGTACGAGGGAGCCACATCACGCAGCAAGGAATGACGAATTTATCGGACCCGATACGCTTGTCTTGGTTGACGTGTTTGCGAAAGTAGACGAGGAATCCGGCATATACGCGGACATGACGTGGATGGGATACACTGGAGAGAAAATTCCGTCAAAGTACGCTGATGCCTTCGCAATAATCGCCGGAGCAAGGGATGCAGTGCTCGAGAAGCTTAGACGCTCGTTTGTTGAGGGAATTCCTGTGCGGGGTTTTGAGCTGGATGATGCCGCCAGATGCTTTATCACGGAGCGCGGCTTGGGAGGGTTTTTCACACACAGGACGGGCCATAGTTTGGGGAGGGAGCTTGTCGGAGAGGGAGTGTGCCCGGACAACTATAAGATGAAGGATGAACGTGTTGTGGTTTCCGGCTCCTGTTTCACCGTCGAGCCGGGCGTATACCTTAGGGATTTCGGGGTGAGAACGGAAGTCGACGTCTATGTCAGCGAAGAGGGAATGAATGTTTCGACCGGTATCCAGAATGAGATCAGAAGACTAATATGACAAGGAGGGCATTAGTTGTTGTAGTATTGTTGTTTTTGACATTGTTTCTGATTCTGCTTGCTAAAGAGTATAAATCCCAGACTGGTGCAGATGATCCAATGTGCAGGGGATGCAACGTGATACTGATAAGCGTTGACACTCTTCGGGCGGATCATATGGGAGTCTACGGGTACTTCAGGGATACTACCCCCAACATAGACGCGTTCGCCGAAGACGCGAT
>JBDRCA010000121.1:0-6469 GCA_043822165.1 Candidatus Altarchaeota archaeon | reverse complement strand
CCTGCATGTCAGTGTCGATGACATGCCCTATGAAAAGAAATGAAACGCTCTTCTTCGAGAAATACTTGCGCCCCTCAACGCTAATCTCCGAAACATGAACCTTGCCTTTTACCAGAAGACGCTTGATGCGCTCCAGGGACTCGACATCCACGACATTGAAAACCACCTTGACGCCGACACGCTCTCCGGAATCCCTCATGTGCACTACACTTAAAATGTTGCCCCCTGAATCCGAAATCGGCTGCAACGCAGAGATAAGGCTGCCTGGAACATCCCTCAAACCCAACTCTAATTCTACCTTCATCTTTACTATTTAACTTTATGAACAATTTATTAGGCAAGCCTTAAATAAAGAATAAAAAAATGACGCAACTTATACTTACCGAGAAACCGGACGTCGCGGAAAGAATAGCGAGCGCGCTGGGACAGGCTAAAAAACACGTTAACGACGGAGTCCGCTACTACGAGGTTTCCGGAAACTACGTCGTGCCTGCGGTAGGCCACATATACGGGTTATCCGAGAAAAAGGGCGGCCATTGGGTTTACCCTGTCTTCGACATAGACTGGGTTCCAAGCTACAAGATGAGCAAGGATTCTGCGTTCACGAAAAAGTACCTGGAAAACATAAAAAAAATATCTGCTAAATGCGACGAATACGTGAACGCGTGCGACTACGACATCGAAGGCGAGGTCATAGGCTTCAACGTCATAAAATACGCGTGCGGCAAAGACCCTATAGGCGCCAAAACAAAGCGCATGAAATACTCGACGCTTACCAAGGAATCCATACAGAAATCCTACCAGAACCTGCAGAAGCCGGACTCTGGCATGGCGTACGCAGGCCTTGCCAGGCACGTGCTTGACTGGTACTGGGGCATAAACATGTCCCGCGCATTAAGCCTGTCGATGAGGGCTGCGGGTAGGTACACGACCCTGTCTGTCGGCAGAGTGCAGGGGCCAACGCTTCACGTCCTCGCAGAAAGGGAGAAACAGATAAAGGAATTCAAGATAGAGCCGTACTGGCAGGTGGAACTCCACACGGAAAAAGGCGAAGTCCAAGTCAAGGCACTCCACACGAAAGACAAGATATGGGACGAGGAAGAAGCAAAAAAGATAAAGGAAAAATGCGGCAAAAAAGCAACAGTAGAATCAATCCAGCGCAACAAGTTCCAGCAGCCACCGCCCTATCCATTCGACTTGACGACACTCCAAACCGAAGCCTACCGCTGCTTCAAAATAGACCCGAGAAGAACACTGGAAATCGCTCAAAACCTTTACACTAACGCATACATAAGCTACCCCCGAACCGCGAGCCAGAAACTACCCCCCGACATAGACTTCGCTGAAATCATAGGAAAACTCTCAAAGCTTTCGGAATACAAGAAACCCGCGGAGAAACTGCTCGCAAAAGGTAAACTCTCCCCTGCTAACGGGAAAAAAGACGATCCGGCACACCCTGCAATACACCCGACAGGAGAGCGAATACAGGGTCTTGACGGTCAATCCAAGAAGATATTCGATCTCGTGGTTCGAAGGTTTTTCGCAACCTTTGCAGACCAAGCCCACAGGGAAACAGTTTCCGTAACCTTCAACAACAACGAGGAAAAATTCCTGGCCAAAGGCACGACAACAACCGAAGAAGGCTGGCACGAATATTATAAACCCTACGTGAAACTGGACGAAACCCTACTGCCAGCCTACGCGGAAAAAGAAGTAATAGACGTCCAAAAAACCAAAATCGTCAAAAAAGAAACACAACCCCCGAAAAGATACACGCCTGCATCAATCGTCCGAGAAATGGAGAAAAGAGAAATAGGCACCAAGGCAACACGCGCCCAAATACTCGACATACTATACAAGAGAGGATACATAACCAGCGAAAGAATACAAGTCACAGACCTCGGACTATCCGTAGTAGACACGCTAGAACAATACTGCCCTGAAGTCGTGAGCGAAGAACTCACGAGAGAATTCGAACACAAAATGGACGAAATACAGGCAAACAAGACCACCCGCGAAAAAGTCATAGAAGAAGGCAGAAAAACCATAGAAAAAATAAGCCAAGAATTCAAGAAAAACGAGAAAGAAATAGGAAGATCCCTCCTAAAACCCATGTACCAATCACAAATACAAAAAGACTCGCTAGGAAAATGCCTCAAATGCGACGGCCTCCTCATGCTCAGAAACTCCCAACACGGAAACTTCATAGGATGCAGCAACTACCCAAACTGCCGCTACACAATATCCCTGCCCAAAGGAAACCTGAAACGCAGCGGAACATGCAAAAACTGCAACTACGCAACACTCGAAGTACGCTCTAAAAAACCTTGGAGGTTCTGCATAAACCCGGAGTGCCCTAGCAAGAAGAGATGAGACACTACGACTTGTGGCTGGAGAGGTATCAGCAGCGCAGCAAGCAGATTATTGAGGTGCTTGAGAGGCATCACGCGACGATATCCGAGATAAAGGAGAGGATTCCCTTAAACGAGATAATAACTCCGTTGGAGGATTATGGCGGGAGCATGCCTTCGAGCATGTGTTTCGTGGACGGTGGGGAAGGCTACAGGGAGCTTCTCGGCGCTGGCTTGTATTTCATCCGGGCGACTAGTCTTCTCATGAGTGATAACCGGGGGGAGGATTTCATAAGGGACGTTGACTTGGGCGTTATCTCCTATGACGATAACACAAAGGAGCGAGTCGAGTTTCTGCGGGAGGCCATGGAAGTAGACGTTGCCTTGAAGACCATCAAGGAACATCATCCTGAGTATGTTTTCTTGGATGGGTCCTTGTATGTCAAGGCGTCTCGGAAGCCTATCGAGTGCGCGGAGTATTCTGCGTACGTGAAAAAGTTCCAGGAGTTTTTGAAGACGTCTGAGCGGGAGGGCATCCGCCTCGTCGGCGTCTCGGAGGACAGCAAGTCCCGGCTTCTGAAACAGTATCTCTCTGTGAAGTATTCTGTCTCGTTCCCTGATTTTTTCACGGACCCCACGATACTTGATGCGATGGTCTCTGAGAAAAAGTATTCTACAATCAAGTTAAAACTTAAAAAAGACGGCACGCAATACACTGGCGGATACGTGAAACTCCACGAGCTTGCTAATCCCCTGCGGGTGGATGTTGCAGGTGGTGAACAGAATTTTGATGACGCAATCTCGATTATCAGCATGCTCTCCAGAGGTTCTGCACACTACGGTTATCCTCTTCCCTTGTATCTTGCGCACTTGGACGCGAAAATAAACGCCAAGCACGCGGAATGGAGTTCCAACCGATTGAAGCATCACGCCCTCAAGGAGAACCCGGAACTGGGGGCGGCGTTATTCGGGAGGACTCGCCGCGATTTAAGGCCCGGCAATTAGTTTATTTTATAGTACATCTAATACTTGAGGAGATGAAAACAAGGGCTCTCTCGGTTTTAGTATTTGTCTTGCTTGCGGGTTTTTCTTCTGCTTTGAGTATCGGCGCCGGGCCCTCAAGCCTTGAGTTTCTTGACGTGAACCAAGGCGGGTACTCCGAGAAGACTCTCGTCGTTTACACTGACGGCGAGGAGAACCTGACGGTTAAGGTCGAGGCAACCGGTGCCATAGCAGAGTGGATCACGCTAAACGAGACCCTGTTCGTCCTGGAAGCCGGAGGCAGAAAAGAGATTCTAGGCGCTCTTAACCCTCCACTCACGGTTCCGGGAGGAGTATACAACGGTAAAATCCACTTTTATGCAGGCCTTGAGAGCGAAGTCGGCAATAAAACCACTTTTCCCGTGAAAGGGGGTACATCCATCCTAGCAACCGTCCGGGTGACGGGGGAGAAACAATACCGATACAGAGTGGACGCAATATCCGTAAAGGACGTCGAGATCGGATACCCGATAAAGATAAACATCTCCCTTACGAACAACGGGAACATCGCTGTTGTCCCTCAGTTCAAAATAAATGTATTAAACGAAATACGCGATGAAACTATTCTCTCCGTAAACTACTCTGACTCCGAAGTCCAGCCCACCACGACAAGACACCTCCAAGTACAATTGGAAAACATATCACTAAAACCAGATGTTTACTGGCTTGATCTGACCTGGGACCTCGGCGGCTCACAATCCATAAGCCTTGAAGTACTGGAGAAAGGAGCGCTAGCACTCTACGGGAAAATAACGGCGTTCAAGCTCGACAAGAACATAGTCCAGCAGGAGGATACTGTGCGGATTGACTCAACCTTCTCTAACGTTGGCGAAGAATTCATTGAAACGGCGATTCTTAAGGTAGAGATTTATTCAACAACCGATAAATCAATCACAAACGAGCTTGAGGACGTCGTGGAGAGCGAGCCTTACTCTGTTCCTGTGGGCAGGATCGTGAATATCACGTCATATTACAAGCCGGTTAACGAGGGAAGATACTTGGTCAGGGGTTACATCGTTTATTCCGGGAAGATAACCGGCGTACTGGAGGCCGAGCTCGAGGTCTTTGAGAAGGCGAGGAGTTATCTAGTCCACTACATTCTCTTGGGCGTTGTTTTTATTATAATAGTATATTATTTAATCAGGAGAAAACCCAAGGAACACCTTGATCCTGCAACGAGAAAGTTCAGGAAGGATTGGGGAGACTACATAGAGATAGAATAAAAATGGTTCCTGAGACGAAACGGATTAACACAGGAATACCCGGCGTGGACGAGATGATCGGAGGGGGGCTTCCCCAGAATAGCGTCGCATTGATATCCGGGCCTCCTGGAATGGGTAAAAGCAACTTTGCGATGCAGTTCATATGTGCTGGCGCCAAGTATCATGACGAGCCGGGGGTTTACCTTACAGTCGAAGACACACCCGACAACGTCAAGAAGTACGGTAGCGCATTCGGCTGGGAGATGGACAAGCTAGAAAAAGAGGGGAAAATAGCAATCGTCACCCAGACGATATACGGTGGTCTGAAAAAAGACAGGGACCGGCAGGAATCCACTGAAACCCTGAATGCCGCGATAGACCGGATTAAAGCCAAAAGAATAGTTCTAGACTCCGCCACACTATTCAAATACCTCTTCCCGAATGACGTTTCAAGGAGGATTAATCTGCTTAACTTCATCGAACAGGTCAAAGCCGCGGGCTGCACGACCTTGATGATTTCAGAGCAGCATGAGTCGAGCATGGACATAATGTATCTGGACGAGCATTTCCTGTGTGACGGCTTGTTTTTGTTGTTTTGGAGCAGGCACAGGGACAGGCATGAGCGGTGTTTCAGGGTTGTTAAGATGCGCGGCAGCGAGATTATGCCGGATATTCGCCCATACAAGATTACTTCGGAGGGTATCGTGGTTTATCCGACGCAGATACCTTTGTCTTTAGCCGAGGATTAGGTTTCTCATGACGCAGGAAGAACAGAAAAAAATGGGGGTCAACGAGGAGGGTGAAATAATTGTTTTGCTCATACCTGACGAGGATTATACTCGCAGAGTAATGGAGATAACCAAGGACTTGACAAGGATTAGCACTCGTCTGTGTTATATAAGCCTTAATCTTCCGTATCGCTCGTTGCTAAAGCATTTTGATGAGAAGCATATTGATCCATCCAAGTTTTATTTCATTGATGCGATAACGCAGACTGCGGAGATGATCAAGAATCAGCCCACATGCGAGTATGTTTCCTCTCCGGGCGCGTTGACGGAGCTTAGTCTTGCAATCTCGAATATACTAGAGACTCAGAAATTCGACTACCTGATCTTTGATTCATTGTCGACTCTTCTTGTTTACGAGTCCCCGCTTATCGTCACCAAGTTTATTCATTCCCTAATGGCCAAGATTAGGGTCGTCGGCACTAAGGCGATTTTCACGTGTCTGAAACAGGACTATGACTCGGTTCTGCTAAAAGACATTAACATGTTTGCAGACAAGATTCTGAACATTGAGTACTGGGGGAGGGGAAAGTAGGCAATGGATGAAGAATTAATTGGAGGCGATATCCTAAAAAGGATTGAAAGTTCTTCATCCGCCTTGATTGTAACACACGGTGGAAACATACCTGACGTCATAGCATCCATCGTAGGTTATTTCACCAAAAAAGATTATTCCGGTGTTTACCTTAGCTTGAACAAGCCTCACAGAACCGTTGAAAGCCTTCTTAAACGCAAGGGAGTGTCCATCGACAAGCTTTATTACATCGACTGCATAACAGCATCCATTCACTCAGTGGACAAGGACGATAAATACGTCGTATACCTGGATCACCCAGATGATCTATCACAAAAAAAGAAGATTATGGATGCAGTCGACGAGTTCGCTCTCTCGGTTCCGGACAACAAGTTTTTTGTCGTTGATGCCTTGCGTACTATACTGCTCTATCATGAGCCTGATATTGTATCAGAGATTATCCGCGACTTAATACAGGACCTTAAAGATATCAACGTCAAACTCGTCGTCTTGACGAGGAGTGACGACGACAATGACGTAATCGACACGATTTCGCATCACTTCGACATAGTCCTG
>JBDRCA010000120.1:0-8134 GCA_043822165.1 Candidatus Altarchaeota archaeon | reverse complement strand
TGACTAAGATGTATAGCTTCACTAATCCAAGCATTAAGGACCTATCCCAGTCTATTTTCATGTTTATGACCTTCTACATTGATGCTGACCACATAATCATCTAACGATTCACCATCTCCCAGACAGTCTAATATCTCCCTACCAATAGGGTCCTTTGTATTGGAATCAACACAATTGGATGTACCTTTGATAGTAATCTTGATATCGGTTAGTCCAGATGCTTCTGCTATATTCTTATATGAGTCAATGAGTATTGCTCCTCCAATGCAACCAACATAAGCCTTGACATTCTGCCTTATTTCTTTCGGAAGTTCTTTTTTAAGTGCAATATCTGATATTGCTATTCTGCCGTTAGGTTTGAGCACCCTGAAGATTTCTTTAAACACTTTTGATTTGTCTGAAGATAGGTTGATAACGCAATTGCTAATTACTATGTCAACTGAGTTATCAGCTACAGGCAGGTGTTCAATCTCTCCGAGTCTAAATTCAACATTCTTTATTTCATTACTCTCTGCATTCATTCTTGCTTTTTCAACCATTTCAGGAGTCATATCTATGCCTATGACTTTTCCACTCTTGCCAACTTTTGACGCTGCCAAGAAACAGTCGAAGCCAGCACCCGAACCAAGATCCAGCACAGTTTCTCCTTCCTTAAGGTTGGCTATTGCAGTGGGGTTTCCACAACTGAGACCCAGATTTGATTCTCTAGGTATGCTTGCAAGTTCTTTATCTGTATATCCGATTGATTTCACAAATTGTTCTGTATCTGAGTCGCAGGTACTGCAACTGCATCCACAACCTGTTTTTTCTTTGGCAATTTTCCCATAAGCCTCTCTTACAACTTTCTTGATTTTTTGGTCTTCCATGCTTTTCACCATATATAGAATATCTATATATTGGAATCCTTAATATATAAAAATGTTGCTTTTTGGAGGTAAATCATGCCTAAAATAGAGCTTGAAATCAAAGCCCAACTTGAGAGAGATATTCAGGAAGCTTTTGAAGCTAAATTCAAGGTTTCTGGATACAATTCTAAGGCTGAATGGTTGAGAGAGCAAATACGGAATTTCCTTGGAAAATAGGCAGCATTAGTAAAATCCTATTTTCCTACCTTATTTTCGTCTATAAAGCCCGTATCTGCCTCCATAGACCTTCTTATTCGTTGCGCATCTTAGCGGGGAGAGGGATTTGAACCCCCGTTGGTCGCTCTGCAGGCGACTGCCTAACCGGGCTTGGCCACCCCCGCAACCTTTAATAAAGGTTGATCAAATGTGCCATCTGCAGAAGCATTCGGCTTCTGTCTGATGAGCGACCTTTTGGTCGCCATCATCTTCACTCGCTTTATTGCTCGCTCGATGACACTTATTGCGTATTCTAATTTATATATCTGTCGTCGCCTGACCGGGCTCCGACACCCGCAGGGTGGCGGGTACGAGCGTTAGCGAGTCTGATGGCCACCCCCACAAAGATTTTTTTTTGGGTTTGTGGAAATAGTATTCGGTGTTTTATAATTTAAATCATTTGCGGTTAATTGTTTACTGGAGATGGAAAAAAATCTTGACTCTATTCTAGCAAAGTATTCCCGTCCAGGTGAAGTCATCGACGCCCTTGAAGACGTTCAGGAAGAGTACGGCTTCATCTCGGAAGAGCATATGCGCCGGATACAGCAGAAGCTTTCAGTGCCTTTGGTGGATGTGGTGGGTGTCGTCACTTTTTATTCCGCGTTCAAGCTTATCTCTCCGGGCCGCCACGTAATCCGGTTGTGCAATGGGACAGCGTGCCACGTGAAGGGGGCTGCAGGGCTTCGCGGGCATTTGAAGGATAAGCTGAAAGTCGAAGCGGGGGAAACCACATCTGACGGGCGCTTCACGCTCGAGACCGTTAACTGTATCGGCGCGTGCGCTAAGGCGCCGTCCATGATGGTCGACGGCACAGTCTACGGGAACCTCACAGTCGAGAAAATAGACGAGATACTGGGTTCATATAAATGAAGAAGATAACGGATATAGTCGATGTCGGAAAAGGCGCCAAACAACTCTCAGGAGACAGGGTTACCGTGGGCGTCGCAACCTGCGGAATATCAGCGGGCGCCCTCCCAACCCTTGAATTACTCAAAAAAGCAGGGCTTGGAATACCCGTCGAACCCGTAGGATGCTCTGGCATGTGTTTTAACGAGCCGGTCGTCACCGTCCGCCAGGGCGATGTGACGTCGATTTACTCGCATGTTACCGTGGATGAGGCAGCTAATCTTGCGTCAAGCCTCAAAAAGGGTGTCGTCTACAAGAAGCTTCTGGCCGGACACGGCTTCGATGACATAGACTACTATAAAAAGCAGGTGCGACTGGTCATGGCAAACTGCGGGATAGTGAACCCTTTATCCGTCGAGCAGTATGCCGCTTCCGGCGGTTTTGCGGGTCTTTTGCGCGCGCTTTCCATGGAGCCTCTTGAAGTGGTGGAGGAAGTAAAGCGCGCTAAGCTGCGGGGCCGCGGAGGAGCAGGGTTTCCGACGGGCGTTAAGTGGGGTTTCATGGCCGCTAAAAAAGGGGAGAAATACCTTGTATGCAACGGCGATGAAGGAGACCCCGGCGCATTCATGAACAGGACGATAATGGAGTCCGACCCATTCAGGCTCCTTGAGGGAATGCTGATAGCATCCTATGCGCTGGGCGTGCGACAAGCCATAATATACACTCGGACGGAATACCCGCTCGCTATAAAGACGCTCACCAAGGCCATAAAAGTACTCGAAGACAAGAAACTTTTGGGGGAAGACATACTCGGCAAAAAAGGCTTCTCCTTGAGCATCAAGATAAAGCGGGGTGCCGGAGCCTTCGTGTGCGGGGAAGAGACTGCTCTTATGAACTCGATTATGGGCGAGCGCGGTTATCCTCGGCCGAGGCCTCCTTTTCCGACGGATAAGGGTCTTTGGGGCAAGCCCACGGTGATAAATAATGTGGGGACTCTTTCTAATCTTCCCGTGATTATGCTCGTGGGCGCCGGCGAGTACGTCAAAGTCGGCACCGAGAAGAGCGCGGGCACGAAGACGATTTGCCTTGCCGGGAAAATCAACAAGCCCGGAATAATAGAGGTGCCTTTCGGAACCCCCTTAAAGGAGATTGTCTACGACATCGGCGGCGGCGTCCCCGAGGGCACCAAGCTTAAGGCAATACAGACGGGCGGGCCCGCGGGAGGGTGCATACCGACGCCGCTTATGAACACGGCCCTTGACTATGAGACCCTGACGGGGCTTGGCTCCATCATGGGTTCCGGCGGACTAATAGTATTAAACGACGAGAACTGCATGGTGGATGTCGCCAAATACTTCATGTCCTTCACACAAGACGAGTCATGCGGGAAATGCACGCCGTGCAGGGAAGGCACCATGCGATTGCTGGAGCTTCTAGAGAAGGTTACTGAGGGGCGGGCCTCAAGAAAGGATTTGGATTTGATAAAGAAGCTTTCAGTTTTCATAAGGGATACGGCTTTGTGCGGCCTCGGCAAGAACGCGCCGAATCCGGTGTTGTCGACTTTCACTTATTTTTGGGACGAGTACCTGGACCACGTCGAAAAGGGCAAGTGCCCAGCGGGAGTCTGCGAAGGCTTTGTAACATACCATATAACGGATTCATGCGTCGGCTGCGGCAACTGCGCGAGAGTGTGCCCCGCATCCGCCATCATCGGCAAACCCAAGGAACAGCACGTAATCGAACAGGAAAAATGCGTACAGTGCGGGGAATGCTTTAGAAACTGCGCGTTCCACGCGATAGAGAAAAATGCCTCAAAACAAAATTAAGCTAAAGTTGAACGGGAAGGAAGTTTCGGCAAAAAAAGGCGAGATGATAATAGACGTCGCCCGCCGCAACGGAATAGACGTGCCCCACTTCTGCTGGAACAGAAGACTTGAGAGAATCGGCGCCTGCAGGATATGCGTCGTCGAAGTAGGAGGCGTAAAAGAGCTCGTCGCATCCTGTTCCGCGCCGGTGCGCGACGGAATGGTCGTCAACACCCACAGCCCGCGCGTCCTAGAGGCAAGACGCCTCAACATAGAGCTAATACTCGCAAACCACGACCTGGACTGCACGAGCTGCCGCATGAACCTTGCGTGCCGCCTCCAGGAATACGCCCACGACTTCATGATAGACGAAAGCCCCTTCAAGGGCAAGAAACGAAACGAGCCTGTGGACCGTTCAAGCGTCTCCATCGTCCGGGACAACGACAAGTGCATACTCTGCGAGCAGTGCATTCAAGTCTGCAATAATGTCCAGACCGTCTACGCCATAGGCTTGGAGAACCGGGGCTTCCACACGAAGGTGAGTCCCGCACTCACCAACATGGCGGACAGCCCCTGCGTCAACTGCGGCCAATGCGTCGTAGCCTGCCCCTCAGGGGCGCTTACCGAAAAGAGCAGCATAAAAGAAGTAACTGAAGCATTGAACTCCGGGAAACACATCGTAGCCCAGACCGCGCCCTCAATCAGGGCAACGCTCGGGGAATGCTTCGGGATGCCGCCTGGCACTCCCGTCACGGAGCAGATGGTTTCGGCTCTGCGGGACCTTGGCTTCCACAAGGTATTCGACACCGACTTTGCCGCGGACATAACCATCGTCGAGGAGGCGACGGAGTTCGTCAAAAGATTCCGGGAAGGACGCGATTTACCCATGATTACCACGTGTTGTCCTGCCTGGATAAAATTCGGGGAACAATACTTTTACCACCAGTTAAATCACATGAGTTCGTGCAGGAGCCCCCAGGCCATCATGGCCTCCCTTGTGAAGACGTATTACGCTGAACGCGAAGGCTTAGCGCCCGAAGACATAGTGCTCATAGACATTATGCCTTGCACAGCCAAGAAATACGAGATACAGCGCCCTGAATTTTCCGGCGACGCAGACTACGTTTTGACGACCGTAGAGCTTGCCAAGCTTATCAAACAGTACAGTATAGACTTCGGAAACCTGGCGCCGTCAGACTTCGACCACCCACTGGGGACTTCATCAGGCGCCGGAGACATCTTCGGCCACACGGGAGGCGTCATGGAGGCGGCCCTGCGTTCTGTCGCAGACATGTTGAGCGGCAAAAACCTGCGCAAATTCGAGTACACATGCATCCGCGGGATGGCGACCATGAAGGAGGCGGAAGTGGAGTTGGGCGGAGAGAAAATAAAGGCGTGCGTCGTACACACTCTCGGAGAAGCAAGAAAGTTATTGGAGCAGATTCGGGCTGGCGAGAGCCCGTATCATTTCATCGAAATCATGGCCTGCTATGGAGGATGCGTCGGAGGGGGAGGCCAGCCGCCGCCCCACAGAAAGGAGATCCTGGAAAAAAGAGCGAAAGCCCTCATACGAGAGGACTCCGGGAAAAAGTTGCGTAAATCCCACAAAAACCCTGACGTCCTCAGGATATACGAGGAATACTTGGGCGAATTCGGCGGGCCTAAAGCCCACAAACTGTTGCACACGCACTACCAGAACCGCTGCCTCATCAAAGACTGCGGGTAACTCTTTTCTCGAGGAAGACGGGTGGGTAAGCTATTGCCCCGCCCATGAGCGCTGTGACCAGCTGCAGGATTCCGAATGCTGTAAGGAACAAGGCCGGCACGATTCCCGCGCTGTATAAGACGTATGCGGAACCGTAAAGGAATCCTGCCTTGGCAAGGCAGCCTGCGAGAAGCTTCCACCTGTACTTTAACTTAAAGCCTGCCTTAGCCTTGAAGGCTGTGAAGAGTATCGCGTTTCCAATCCATATGAACGGTATCATGTATAAAAGATACACTGTGTATGGCCCGAAGACGAGTCCGCGCGCTAGCGCGCCAACGGAGGGCATCACAAGAACCGGCAGAGCCCTTGACAGCGGCAGACTCAAGGAAGCCCTTATTATGAGCGCGTTCACGGCGGCGCCCACGAGCAATTGGGGGTGGCCTATCGCGAAGGGTATCAGGAATCCGAGGCCTGCGAGCGCGTACATCTCTATTGCCTGGTGGCGTGCCGAATGCTTGAAGTAGGTCTTGTCTAGGTAGACGTCCATCATGAAATTACTCTGATTGATTGTTTATAAATCCGGCGCCCATAAAATAAACAGGATGTTTAAAGCAAAAGACGTAATGTCCTCGCCCGTGGTCTGGGTTCCGCCGACGAGCAGGGTCATCGAGGCAGTCAAGCTCATGGTAGAGAAAAACATAGGCTGCGTGATAGTCGGCGGCGTCAATGTTTTCCTCCCCGTCGAAAAGCTCGGGATACTCACTGAGCGGGACATAACACGGCTGGTCGCTGACGGACGCGACATCGAGAACATGGCGGTGGCAGAGTGCATGTCGACTCCTTTCGTGACCGTCGACGTCGACGCAACGCTTGTTGAGGTGAGTGATATAATGGTGAAGCACAATTTCAGGCGTATTCCCGTAGTCTACGCTGGCAAGGTCGTGGGTATCGTGACCTCAAAGGACGTCACCAGGACGCTTCGTTACTGTCGCGCGAAATGGATTGCGGAACACAAGTCAGACGACAAGCTTTGACATCGGTTTTCTTTTTCCTTTCACTGATTCTTCGATGTCTTCGGGCAGAAGGTAGACGGCGTCTGTCTCAAGGTCGTAGATGAGGGGTAAGAGCATTATTTTTCCTTTCTTTATTTTTGAGTGGATTTTCGGGTAGTATACTTTGAAGAAGTAGAGTATCCTGTCTAACTGTATTCTTGCTCCTTCTTCTATGAGGATTTTTTTGTATTCGTCTTTTTTTATCTTCTTTTTCTTTTCTTTCAAGTATTCGTCTACGCGCAGTTTGGCGAGTCCTCCGCCGTTCTCACGCATGTAGTATTCGATTTCCTCCTCGACTTTCTTGCTGTCGACGAGCGTCGAGTAGCCTCCGCATTTGGTGTGGTGTACGAAGAGTATTATGTGCGGGTTAAGGTGTACGAGGGCGTAGACGAACGCGGCTTTCGCGTCTTCAGTGAATAGTCCCCCGACGTTTTTCACCTGGAATATTTCGCCTTGGTCGCGGACTTCGAAGATGGCGTCCAAGTCTACGCGGGAGTCGGAGCAGCAAAGAGAGAGAATCTTGGGGTCTTGGCTTTTCGCGATTTCCTTGATTTTGCCGTCGAGTTCTTCGTGGTGTTTCCGCCAGCCTGCAATCACTTCCTCCAGGATTTTGCGTTGAGTCTCCATAATCCAGTTACATAATTTAGCGTAAAATAACTATAATAACATGTCGGGTTCTGCGAGGGAGGATTTGCCTGATTACTTCAGGATTCTTGATGGTGGCGGGCGGGCCAAATACTTGGGCTGCGAAGACGTATCCTGGAAAGCGGCCGAGGCGGAGTCTATCCTTTCTTCGTGTCGTTTGTGCGAGCGCCGCTGCGGCGTCGACAGGATAAGGGGCGTTAGGGGTTTTTGCGGCGTCCTTGAGCATCGAGTATCATCCGAGTTTCTGCATTTCGGCGAGGAACCGGAGCTTGTCCCTTCTTACACTGTTTTTTTCGCGGGCTGCACTTTTTCGTGCGTGTTCTGCCAGAACTGGAACATAAGCCAGAATCCGGGACGCGGAGTCAAAGTATCCTCTGAAGAGATGGCAGGGATGATTGAAGGGGTTTCGGCGCGAAACGTGAACTGGGTGGGCGGAGACCCGACGCCTAATCTCCCATTCATAATCGATGTTCTGGCGCACCTTAAAAAAAATATTCCTCAGGTCTGGAACTCGAACATGTACGTCACTGAAGAGTCGATGGCGCTCTTGGACGGGCTCATGGACGTTTATCTGACTGACTTCAAGTACGGTTGCGACGAGTGCGCGCTACGGTATTCCCTGGCGCCTGATTACTGGCGGATAGTCACCCGCAATCACTTGGAGGCGCGCCGTCAGGCCGAAGTCATAATCCGCCACCTCGTCATGCCCGGCCACGTCGAGTGCTGCACGAAGCCTATTTTAACCTGGATAGCAGATAACCTTGAGAATGTTCGCGTGAACATCATGGACCAGTACCGGCCCGAGTACCAGGCCCTCGATTTTCCCGAGATAAACCGGAGAATCGACACCAACGAATACAGGGAAGCGAGGGAGTTCGCGGAGAAACTCGGGTTAAACCTGGTTTGAGGGGGTTAAGCATTCAATGGGAACGCGCTGCCTTAAAAACAGATGTATGTATC
>JBDRCA010000119.1:0-4277 GCA_043822165.1 Candidatus Altarchaeota archaeon | reverse complement strand
CCAGAATGTTTGGCAGAACTGATTCAGCGTAGAAGCCGTGTATCACGTCCGCTTTTATCTTCCTGGTTTTTAGCGCCCAATTAATCGTCGTCGCAAAGTCTATGGGCCTCATGTTTCTGAAAGCTGATGTAGGATAGTATTCAACGTTTGGTACTTCAGGGAGCTTTCCGCCGGACTTGCAGGCTACTACGTGTACTTTGTGCCCTCTATCAGCTAGTCCTCGTATGGTGTTCCAGAGCGTGATTTCTCCACCGCCTGCTCGGACATCTTCTGGAGCGTATTTTGCGAAGGTTAGTATTTCGAGTGGTTTCATCTGGGCGTTTAATGATAAGAGTTGTGTTTATTTAACGGGCTGGGAAAATATTATCTTCTATGGTTTCAGTCTCTGTTGTACTCCCGACTTTTAATGAGAAAGAAAGTATCGTGTCTCAGATACGCAAAATCATTGAAGTAACGCCGGATCTTGTTGAAATAGTTGTAGTGGATGATGATTCGCCTGATGGGACATGGAGGATTGTCGAAGAATTAGGCGGGGAAGACGGTAGAATAAGGGTTTTGCGCAGAACTGGCAAGCGCGGTCTCGCATCCGCCATCCATGACGGGGTTTCCGGGGCACGCGGTGACGTTGTAATGTGGCTTGACTGCGACCATGATCCTGACCGGGAACTGGTCGGAAGGATGGTTTCCTTGTTTGAGGAGGGCGCCGACGTTACCACTGCATCGCGTTATGTTCCTGAGGGCAGCGAGACCCGGGAGCCTGTGCAAAAGTTTGCGAGCATGCTAATAAACGGTTTCGCGTCTTTGCTGTTGGACTCGTCAATCCGTGATTACACGACAGGGTTCGTGGCGACCCGGAAAAGCGTCTTCGACGATGTCGGGTGGGATAGGCGCGGCTACGGTGAATACTGCATCGAATTCCTCTACAAGGCAGCCAAAAAAGGATACGTCGTCCGGGAGGTCCCCTTCGTCTGCAAGGGAAGAGAGCAGGGAAGCTCGAAGACGGGCGGAAGTTTTCTGTCGTTTATGAGGCTTGGTCTTGACTACGGGTTAATGGTTTTGAGGCTTAGATTCAGCGTTTAGAATACTTATTATCCATTAAGATAAATATTTTGTCCGTAAATGAAGACTATTCTTGTTCACCCGCCTTTCGGTCTTGAGGAGCTTACCGGCGAGACTGCGAGCATGAAGGCGGTTATGAATGTGATTCCTCCTTCCGGGATTTGTTATATTGCCGCGGTTTTGGAGGAAGCCGGCAAGGACGTGGAGGTAATCGATTGCACGCCTCTTGAGATGACTCATGAAGAGCTTATCTCCGGGCTTGAGGGCAAGAATCCTGGCATCATTGGTTTGTCTGCTACTACTCCCTCCTATGAGAGTACGCTGAAGGCTGCCGCCTTGATTCGTGAGAGATTGCCTGAAGCGCTTGTCGTTATCGGCGGAGTGCACGTTACTGCATTGCCCGAGGAGACGCTTTCCTGCGGCTTATTCGATGTGGGTGTCTTGGGTGAGGGCGAATTAACGTTTCTAGAGCTCGTCGGCCACATAGAGGAGAAGGGCTTGAATGATTTATCCGGGATCAAAGGTATCGCCTACAGGAAAGGCGGGAAAGTCGTGAAAACAGAGAAAAGAGAGTTCATAAAAGACCTTGATTCACTGCCTTTCCCGGCAAGACACCTTATTCCTCCAATCGAAAAGTATCACCCAACTCCCGCATCATACAAGCGGCTCCCTCATGCAGACATCATGACTTCCCGGGGGTGCCCGACTCTTTGCACCTTCTGCGACCGCTCCGTATTCGGCTGCAGCTACAGGGGCAGAAGCGCGGAAAACGTGATAGCCGAAGTCGAGGAACTCACCGGCAAATACGGCGTCAAAGACATAAAGTTTTTCGACGACACGTTCACCCTGGACCAGAGAAGACTCTATAAAATCATTGACCTTATGAAGGAGCGCGGCATTGATATTCCCTGGTCTTGTCTTACCAAGGTTAACTGCGTCACAAAAGAGATGCTAAAACGCATGAAGGATGCCGGCTGCTGGCAGATTCTATACGGCATCGAGTCAGGGGATCCTGAGATGATGAAGCTTCTGAAGAAGGGGACTACTGTCGAGCAAAACGAGAGGGCGGTGCGCTGGGCCAAGGAGGTCGGGCTTAACGTCCGCTGCGATTTTATTTTCGGCACTCCGGGAGACAGTTTGGAGAGCATGGAAAAGACCTTAAGGTTCGCAATCAAGCTTAATCCTGATTTAGCGCACTTCAACAAGTTCACTCCTTATCCTGGGACGGAAATATATCACAACCTCGTCAAACAGGGTTACTCATTCGACTTCACGAAATCATGCAGCCAACTCGACCACAGCATCATAATGTACTGCCCGGAAGGCGTCGACGAGGAGGAATACCGGAAATTCATAGACAAAGCTTACCGGCGATTCTATCTCCGTCCCGCATACATTCTGCGGCAGATAACACAGATACGGAGTCTTGAAGACGTGAAGAGGCTTTGGACTGGTTTCCTAGCTATAGTTGGTTTATAGGATATGAAAGCACTTGATAGAGAAAACGTCATAGCGTTGTTTTTCTATCTGACTGGCTTGTTTCTCATAGTCGGTTTTGGAGCCTATCAGGTCGTCTTCTGGATGGCGTATCTGATATTTTCTGCCGGATTCTTGTTTTTGATTCGTCATAAACCAAAAATCAATGTCGGGCGTGAAACAAGGGCTTTAATCCTTCTGTTTGTTCTGGCTTTAGGTTTGCGCTTAGCATTCTTATGGTCTCCGCCTCAGTTGTCCCTTGATTTAGAGGCTTACGCAACTTTCGGCAAGTTAATGCTTGATGGGAAGTCGCCTTTTATAGGAACGCACATGTCTTCGTATCCTCCCCTGATAATCCTTTTTTTCCCAGTGGTTTATCTGGTCGATGAAAGCATTTTTTTCATGCGATTAGTAATGGTTTTAGCCGATTCCATTATCCCCTTGCTCATCTTCATGTTAAGTAAGAAATACTTGAAGACAAACCTGGCTTTTCTTGCAGCATTATTCTATGCTATTAACCCTGTCTCCATAATCGAGGTCGGGTGGAGCGGCCACTTTGATCCCCTGCCCTCTTTGTTCATGCTTCTATCATTGTATCTTCTCACTGAACGAAGATTCGCGGCATCTAGCGTTTCTCTTGCGGTTGCCTCAATGCTGAAGTGGTACCCGATTTTCATACTCCCCGTTTTCATCGCATCAATGAAAAAAGAGGGAGGCAAGGTCGTGAATTATCTGGCAATATTCATGATTGTTTGCCTGCTATCTTTCGCTCCATTGTTCATTTTATTCCCCGATGATTTTTCTTCTGCCTTGATGAACAGGGTTATGAACGCGGAGACATCCTACTCCCGGTCTCTTACTAAATGCGTCTATGACGTAAGCCAGCGAATCCTCCCGTTAGGGCGTGACATAAGACCACTAGTCTTCCACATCCTGATCGGGTTCGCAGTTCTTGCTTCGCTCGCATATCTCACCGGAAGAAGAAACATTTTTAAGAAACTATTTGTTGTCGTATGTATCCTCTTCATAGCGCACATGACCTTGTTCTCAATCATAAACTTGTACGCACTCTTTACCGGTTACGGGAATATGCATCAACTATCCCGGCTCTACCTCATATCATTCAGCGCGATAACGCTCTTTTTCCTCATTAAACTGACTAAACATGTACAATCAAGGGACTTCAACACCCAAAACCAGATTGCATGGATCGCGTTGATACTCCAGATACTTATAATCGCCCAACCGAACTTCGCAGGAAAATACTTCATATGGATAATCCCCTTCATACTCCTACTTAAAGACGAGAAAATAAGAGACACCTGGCTTATGGTGCAGGTATTCAGCCTGCCGATATTCTACTACGGGCCGCCATACTTTGCTGCTTTACTGCCTTGACGAAGACAAAATATGCTGCAGGCAAGTAATGCCGTAATCGAAATCACCGCACCCAAAACAAAGCTTTCCGGTAGATAGTAAAACACGATCTCGTTCTCCCCAGGCTCAACTAAAGTTGATACTAACCCGTTTTTAGCCTCCACTCGACCGAACATGTTTCCCTTAACCTTCCATCCCTTAAAATAGTTTTGATTCAGGATTAGGCGGTCTTCTCCGCTTGCTTGAACCTTGACAACTACCCGGTTGGGTGTGAACTGGATTATCCTAGCATCACCATTACCCTCCAGAAGGTATGCTTCTCCCCGGTATTCCTTAGACTCTGCCGGAACCGCAGATATCTTAAC
>JBDRCA010000118.1:0-2505 GCA_043822165.1 Candidatus Altarchaeota archaeon | reverse complement strand
TACCACGAAGTTTTGTCCCGCCGGTCTTTTGTGGAAGTTTAGGGCGTCGGCTACGTCTGTTTTCACGAGCGGTTTGTGAGGGTAGTGCAGGACGTTTGCCCGCGAATCAAGCCTTGAAAAGTAGTTTGACGCGTAGAATCCGAGTGATTGTTTGGCCATGGCCGCTGCCATGGTGACCCTTGGAGATGAGTTGTGTTCGGGGTATGGTGCGAATCCCGCGGATATTCCGAGCATGAGCGATGGGCTTACTTCGAGGTGGGTGTGCGTTTTCGTCAGTTTTCTTTCTCTCACGCCGATGTATGCGTTTTCTTCTTCTTCGGCGTCGATGTATTCTATGATTCCTTCGTCGATGAGGTTTTTCCAGGTTATCTTGCCTTCTTTGAGGGACTTCACGTGTTTGTCGGTTAAAAGGGATTTCCCGTTTTTCACGATGATTAGGGGGCGCAGCACGCGTCCCTTGTCAGTGTATATTTGGACTTCGTTGTTTTCGTCGCGGTAGCTTATGGAGGCCTGGTGGTGTATCTGGCCCTCCCTGCGCAGAACCCTTAGTTTCTCGACTAACTGTTCCGGCTTCGGGTGCTGGCCAATCAGCCTTCCATTCAAGTATATGTCGGTTGCCATCTCTTTTATTTGACGCCGAATGCAGTCAACTGTTTCTCCACTGTTGTTTCATCGCCTTCGGTCGTTACGAGGGATGCGATAGCAAGGTTTTTCACGAGCCCGCAGTTCTGGCCTTCCGGGGTCTCGTTGGGGCAAAGCCTCGCCCACTGAGTCGCGTGCAAGTCACGGGCCTCGAAGTGAGGGTGGCTTCTCGACAAAAGCGAGGAAACACGCCTCCTGTGAGCGATGGATGAAATGTAGTTCGTGCGATCCAATACCTGGCTTACTCCTGCTCGCCCGCCAGTCCAGTTACCGGTCGCCAACGCGTAACAAATGCTCTCAGTCAAATTGTTGGAGCGAACCGCAGTCCGAATGTTGACTGTCCTGTGTCTTGCATGCTGTTTTTCGAGCTGGTATTTTATGTCGCGCGCGATCTTGTTGAAGGATACGCGGAACAACTCCTGCATAAGGTCGCCTGCAAGCCTTAAACGCTTGTTCGAGTAATGGTCTTTGTCGTCTTCCTCGCGGCGCTCAAGGTCAAGCTCTAATACCTTCTTTGCCATGATGCCGAGGTAGCGTGCTTTAGCCCTCCGGTCTTTTTCCGTGTTCCCGATGTGCGGCAGAAGGAAGTTGTTTATGACCTGGTTTGCGCGGGTTGCCTGGTACTGTTTCGCGTGTCCTGCGCCGGCCCGCTTCCCTAGATAATCAAAAGCCTCTTCCTGTTCCAGGTTCTTGAGCTCCAGGTTCAAGGATACTTCAAGCTTCATCTCGTCGTCGAACAAATCGAATATTTCGTCGTCTGACAACCCCAGCGCCTTCATGAGAATAGTCAGGGATATCCTGTTCGGAATCCCGGGGAAAGTGACGAATAACGTGCCGCCTGCAGCTGTCTCACGCTTCTCAACGGTTACGCGGGAGCGGAATCCTTGGCGAACTGAAAACACTTTCGCGATTATGACGTCTTTGCCCGCGATTGTCTCCCGGGAAGTAACAATCCTGTTTGGCGCCAAATCCTCGACTATTATGAGGGAGCGCTCCGTCCCGTTTATTATGAAGTATCCTCCGCGGTCTTCGGTGTCCTCGTTGACGCGGATTAGTTCTTCGTTGGATAATCCGTTGAGCAGGCACGCGCTTGACTTGAGCATTATGGGCAGGTGGCCGACTTCAACTTCCACGGGTTTCCCGTTTTCTATGAACTCCATCATTATGGGCGCAGAGTAAGTCAGGTTTCTCAGCCGGCACTCGGACGGGGTTCTCGGCTCAGGGCCCTGGCCGGATTCGTTGACGCACGGCACTTCAACCTTTATCTTGGATAATTCGAGATTGTATTCTGGTATGTCTATCTCCAATGGTCCTTTCTCGTCTATTACTTCCTGGAGCCCGTGAGCTATTAGCCAGTTAAAAGAGTCTATCTGGAAGTCGGTTAAGTCTTCCCTTTTTATGAAGTCGCTTAATCGGAGCCTGGTATCGTCTTTCATCATATGACCACCCTATAGTAAAGTGAGTGGCCTATGACCGGGTTCTTGCGCGTTATCTTTATCACGTCTCCTTTCTGGACTTCCAGTTTGGACAACGCCGGATCATCGACTTTAATGCGAGGCAAATCGTTTTTTGAAGCCTTAAATTTCACTAAAACTTCCTCCACCTCTTCAGGGGTCATGACCTCGTGTTTGGGGACTAATATGTTATCGATCAATTTGGCCTCAAAACAGAAAAAGAAATGTGTCTAATTTTATAGCACTTATTATATAAAAAGCTTGTGTTTTTCAGGGCTTTGCCCAAAAAGTCTGTTTTACACAAAAAGTCAAGATTTATCGATAGGATAACTCTTTGCTGACTCCTCCTTATTGTTCTTGGTTAATATCAACCGATGCTCTAGTTTATCCTCAGAGACCCTGTTTAGGA
>JBDRCA010000117.1:0-8620 GCA_043822165.1 Candidatus Altarchaeota archaeon | reverse complement strand
CTCTGTTTCACGGCTCTCACAGTCACTAAGGCCCCATGCATTATATCTGTCGGAATAACGAGGCCAGCCAACTGAGAAGGAATCTCCTCGGGCTTATCAGGCGCCGGTTTGCCCCTTCTCTCCAGGTAAAACTGGTATTCGGGGGGGGCTGGTTCGCCGTATCTGCCGCGTAATCCGCCGTCTTCGGCAGTAACACCTCTAAGATTAGGCTGCGGTGGAATCATCCGGATGCTGAGCAAGGCCTGTCCTTCGGGCAGTTGCCCTAGCTCGTCCCGTTCATAATTAGGGGTTCCGGTGGTGCCGTGGAATACCGTCATCGGATGCCTAGGCAGGAGCCTGTCTCCGCCGTCTGCCAGCAGGCATATGTCAAGGATCCTGCATGTTATGCCGACACCGTCTGCCCCAACCCGGGAAGCAACGCTTCCAGGACCGTTGGTTCGGCCGTAACGTTCAACTGCAGCCTGAATCTCCGGCTCATCGAGAACCCTTCTTAACGCAAGCGCCTGCTGCTCCATGCGAGCCTTCGTTGCTTCGCCGCCGGATATTTCTCCGCCCAACGCTTCCCTAAGTTCCCTGTAACCCGGCACCTTAGACTACCCCTGATTTTTTACCATTCATTGCAAGCTCGTCTGCGAGAAGCCTTTTAAGCTCCTGATACCTTAAGGCCTCGTCAATGTCTTCGCCTGCCTTGTCGTCCATTAATAAAGATACGGGAACATGCAATAAAAAGATTAGAGTGCCCGCAAAACCTTGACAGTCTTCACAGCAGCGTCGACCGCGCTAGTTATCGATGTATCACGCCTTGACGACCAGCCTTCACTGCAGCAAGCACGCCTTCACGTACTTGTTCAGGCGTTACTATTCCCGCGATTTCCTTGGGTTGTACTGGAACTGCACCACTGACACGGGATGACTCCCAACACTCTAAAGTGTAACGGAATCTGGGCCCTGCGGGCACATCAATTCCTTCAAGTGTTTCAACGTCCCTCATTCCACCAACATAAGGATACCTTCTGTTTATTTGTTCTACGACACTAGCTCCTGGTGGAACCATCTGAATCCCGAGTACGGCCACACCTTCACGCAACTGGAATCCAACATCTTCCTCATCGAATCTAACAGGTCTTTGCATATAAGCTCCTCCAGCCTCCTTCTTGAACACACTCTCAGCAGAACCCGCCCTGATTGTGGACCCGCTTGGATTGTCTAGTACGCAAACCTCAAGGATTGGGGCTACTGTATAAAGACTGATATCCCTGGCTTCAAGTTCACGCTCTACTTGCTCTCCTATTCTTATGTGTTGATCCGGGGAGAAATTGGTCCCAACACCCACCTGTTTGCCGTGAAGGTCTACAGCCGCCTGGATATCCGGGTCTGATAGTAATTCGCCTAAAACCTGGGCATTCGCGGCCAGATTAGCTTTTTCTCTTTGGGAATGGGCAACCTCGCGGGCTATACTGCGTTTTAATTTTGTTTTAGTCATTTTGAACCACCTAAGCAGTTAATACACGGAAAAACTGGCTTAAAAACAGTTTTAAGATTGATATAAGCCGTACACCTTTCATAGTCCAAGCCAGGCGGAGTTAACCGGCGAATAAGAGACCGCATACTGGTAACTAAAGACTAGCATACACATTACCATAAGCTATGCTTGTGTGCACTCGCTTCAAGTCCGGTTAGTCACCTAAACTGCGCGTAAAACCTTGACTGTCTTCACCGCCGCGTCGACTGCGCGCTTGGCGTACTCTACGCGCTTGTGGGCTTCTAGCCTGCTCATGCCTGGCCCTGAGATTCCGAGCGCCGTCGGCTTCCCGTATTCGAGCGCAAGGTCTGCGATTTTCCGGCTTGCGTGCTGGATTACGATTTCGTCGTGTTCCGTCTGTCCTTCGATGACCGCGCCCAGTGTTACGACGGCGTCTACGTCTTTTTTCTCCAAGAGTTTTTTGACTGCCAACGGCATGTCGAATACTCCCGGCACCTTGATTGTGTGGGTTACGTCCGCGCCCAAAAATGCTGCGTGGTCTTTTGCCAACTCCATCATCGCGTAGGTTATGTCGTAGTTGAGTTCCGACGCGACTATTCCAAGATTTACTTTATCCATTTTTTACCACCTCGATTTAATCTAATTTTTTCGTGATTAGTGTGAACAGGGGTCTGAAGCCCTGTGTTGCCCAGAAATCCAATCCTTCCTTGTTGGCGGCGTAGGCGTCGGCCTCAACCCAACCCGCATTTTTGTCCCGCGCCCAAGAGACAACCTGCTCGAGGAGAGCGGATCCTGCGCCCTTGTTCCTGTGGTCTTTTTTCACGTAGATGGTTCGTATGTAGGCTTTGTCAGAGGGTTCGCGGAGTTCGTTTTCCATAAGATACGCAATAGAGAAGCCGACTAATTTGCCTTCGTCTTCGGCGACTAATACGACGGAGTCTTCATCTGAGAAACGCTCTTCGACAATTTTTTTGTAGTAGTCTACTACTTTAGAAGAATCCTTCAAGTAGGGGTCAAGCGTTTCTTTCTCCTCAGAGTACATCTCGATTAAGAGCGCGTGCACCGCCTCCAAATCCGCGTCATCCGCCAATCGTATTTTCATTGTCTTAGGGGTTTGGCGTCTTCGCCGCCCTCCCGCTGGCCCGTGCCCGCAAGACGGGTTAGTTCGCGCGGGCTAAAGAGGATTCTCACCGTGTTTAACGCGTGCTCGCGCGCGCGTTTCTCCATCAAGTCCGCAAGCTTTTCGTCCGAGTCCGCCTCGTCTTCGTGCACGAACACCTCGATTACGTGAGTGTTAGTGGCAAGTTGAGCCTGTATTATCCCAAGGGAGGCCTGGTTGGCGCACACCTTGTCTTTCTCGGCGCTGCCAGGCATCCCGAAAGCCATGACTATGTCGCATCGCTCCTCCTCGACAAGTTTCTTGCATGCTACCGGCAAATCCTTTATGCCGGGCACGGTATAGCGAACTATCTTCACGCCTCCCGCGTTTTTCCTAAGCTCGTCTATTGCATCACGAGCCATGTCGTATCTCGCAAAAGTCGTGTCAGCAATGCCAATCTTAGCCATTTTTCTCTTTCCAAGCCTTCTTCACCTGGCTTGACTCAAGGAACACGAACCCGTTCTCCTTGGCGTAGGAGTGCGCCTCATCCGGTGGGAGGCTTTTATGGGTTTTGGAGTCCATCATCTCACAGATGACCGCCAGCGGCGCAAGATTTGCCATGGATAAAAGCGCTTCGGAGAGTTCAGTGTGTCCCTCCCGGTTGGATAATCCAGAGGATACGAGGATGTGCACGTGACCGGGGCTTCTGAAGTTTAAGCCGAAGGTTTGCACGTCAGCTTCCGCCTTCGCGATGTATGCGAGCTCCCTGATGGTCAACGCCCTGTCTTCGTCTGTTATTCCGGTGAAGGTTTTGCGGTGGTTCACGGTTATCGAAAACGAGCTTTTTTCGTCGTAGGGTATGTCGTCTGCTTCGAGTTCTGCTAGCAGGGGAAAATCTTTTTTGGATTTAGCGTATACGTCGTGTAGGAAGGGCAACCCGAGTTTCCCGGCAATCTCCCCCCCGACGGATACGCAGACTAGTCCACCGCCGTCGCATCGCATCCGAGTGATATGCTCGGGAGTAATCTTTTCGGCTGCAACCACGAGGTCTGTTTCGTTTTCCCGGCCGTCCGCGTCGTGAACCAAGACGAAGGAGCCGTCGCGGAGAGTCTTAATCGCATCTTCGATTGAGTCCATTATCCTTCGTAAAGTATGGGCATTACGATATAAAAATACAAAAAAATGGTTAAATACCCAAAAAAGAGTAGTATTACTTTTCCTTCGCTCTCTCGGCCCTTTTTTTAATAAATCCTCAAGCTAAGAGGAATATGGGTGATTGGGCCTCACAATCCGCTTGGATTCTGGGGGGAGAGAAATAAAAATGATATGCAAACCCATGTGCATCGGAACGGCGAAACCCCTACGCTACCTTTTCATCGAGTGAACCCGGAAAAACCCATCACTCTAAAAAGAAAAAGGTTTTATTTCACATCCCCCCGCCAATTCTTTAAAACAGGCGGACAAATAACTAAAAAAGTGAAACCCAAAGACATCCTCCTGGACGAAGAAACACTGTTCAAAGACGAGACCACACTCACACCAGGATACGTCCCCGAAAACATACTGTACCGGGACGAACAACTAAAAGCGCTCGCCTACGCGCTAAAACCAGGGCTGCGCGGCGTAAACCCATTAAATACGCTTGTATACGGGCCCCCAGGCACAGGAAAGACAACAGCCATAAAACACGTGTTCGAGCAGGTAAAAGAGAGTTCCGGAAAGCTCGTAACGGTTTACGTTAACTGCGAGGACGCTAACACCAGGTTCTCGGTTTTTGCAAGGATACACGAGAGGGTTTTTGGGACGAGCCCGCCTGATACGGGAAAGCCTCTTGAGTCTGTGAAAGAGAAGATTTTCGGAAAGCTTGCCAAGGAGGGCAAAAGCCTGGTTGTGGCGTTGGATGAGATAGACCAGTTGTTCATCAAGAAAAACGTGGACAAGATTCTGGTAGATCTTTTGAAGGCGCACACGACTTACGGGTACGACAAGGTGGGGGTAATAGGAGCATTGATAGACGAGGGTGTTATCTCCCAGCTGGATGCGAAGACCAGGAGCGTTTTTAATCCGGAAAGGGTTTTTTTCCAGCCTTACGCGAGGCGGGAGGTTTATGATATTTTGTCGGAGAGGGTTAGGCTTTCTTTTTACCAGGGTGTTTTTTCAGACAAGGTGTTGGATGCTGTCGTTGACAGGACTTTTTCTGCTGGTGATCTTCGCGTGGGCATTGATTTGCTTCGCAGAAGCGGGCTTTTAGCTGAGAGGGATTCTGTGCGCAAGGTCGAGTTAGGTCATGTGGAGGAGGCTTTTGAAGGTGGGAGCCAGAAGGTGGCGTTGAGGAACACCATAAGAAGCCTTGATGACTCTGAAAAAAAGCTTCTTTCGTTCATAGCTTCTGCAGGGGACGAATCGTCTGGTTCATTGTATGAGGCTTTCAGGGCCAAGACCGGCGTCGGCGTCAGGAAGTATAACGAGATGGTTGGTAAACTCGAGCACTTAAAGCTTGTCGACACTCATTACGTCAAGGGTGGGCGAGGCAGGAGCAGGCAGGTTTTGCTGCGTTTTGATGCCCATGATGTGTTAGGGCTTCTCAAGTAACGTGTAAACTATTTACACGTTAAAAGAGTAGAGTAAAAAGTTATGGTTGTGAGTTAATTTAGTTAGAATAAATTACGCGTAAACTATAGGCGGTTTACTTCCAATACAGTGAAATCTGAAACACCCTCAATGGATGAAACCTTCTCCTCAATTTCCTCCAAACCACCCTCGGAATCACTCAAAAGCAGAGCACCCTCAAGGCAATTCAAGCCGAACGCAACTGGCTTTACTTCCATTGAATGAATCTTCCCGTAATCACTGACGATATCCTCCAACTTAGCCTTTATGGCGTCGATGTCAACTTCGACACCGTCAGGCATGACCCTGACCTTCGCGACAACATTAAGATCGACCATCCTCTAGGAAGCTACACCCCGCTTCTCAACAAAAACGTAGTCCCCGGGAAGCTTCTGGGCAGCGGACTTCAACGCCTTCTTAATCTTCCCGAACTTATCCTCAGTATAATTGGAGGTGATAGTAAAAACAGCCTGCCCCTTACAGACCCGGGCAGCACGCCCAATAGGCTTGCCAAACGACTTACGCATACCATCCTGGACCCTGTCGGCGCCGGCGCCGGTCGCCATGACGTTCTCGCGGATGATGTGGTGCGGATAAACATTCACCTTAAAGTGGTAGTTCGCAGGCCCCAAAACCTTCTCAAGCTCCTTCTGCACCACGACACGCGCAGCCTCCAACGAGTTATGCCTGATGATGATGTCGTATTTGACTGCAATAGACAACGCAGAATCAAATTCGCCGGAAATATTGCCCATGTCATACTTGGTTATCTTAGAGCCTGGAATACCCGTTACGAACGAATCCGCAGGATTATTCGAAACCCTCGTGAACGCTGGACTATCCCACCGGTAACATCTCCCAGGACGAATACCTTTAGCCATAGTTAATCAGACTAACTATAACGAATTCCGTATATAAAAATGCCTCATCGCATAGTATTACCATGGCTGGAGCCCAACCAAGCTACAAAACAGAGCACATACTAAGGACACTCATACTGCTAGAAGAGGGCAGGATAGGCAGGAAAAAACTCGTGAAAAAACTCGGAGTCGGAGAAGGAAGCGTCAGAACAATACTCAAAAAACTCAAGAAAGAACAAATGATAACATCCGTTAAACAAGGCCACACCCTCTCAGACAAGGGACTGAAGATGCTTGAAAAGCTGCTGGAGGAGTTCACCAAACCACATGCGCTTGAATCCTTCGACTTGGCCTGCGGAAGCACCAAAGCCATGGCAATCGTCCACAACGCATCCGCGAAAGTGAAAAAAGGACTCGACGAACGAGACATCGCCGTGAAAGCAGGAGCAGACGGCGCCGTAATCCTAGTATACAAAGACGGAAAAATACAGTTTCCCGCGGGAGACGCAGGCCTTGAAGAACTCTCAGAGACCAGGTCGAAGATAGAGGAATTAGACCTCCGGGAAGGCGACGTCGTCGTGATATCCTTTGCCGGAGACGAAATAAAAGCCGAAGACGGAGTCCTCGCAGTAATAACAAACCTCGTGGACCTAGAATTCGCCCAACGTGGACTGCTTTGACTTATCCACGGTATCCCAGCTCCTCCTCACAAACGCGGGCAAATCACCCTCGCGCACGAGCATGCGAATGAACTTCTGGGTCAACTCGTCGCTAGGGTAACCGCTACCGAAATCCCCGTGAACCTGCTTCAACTCCTCGATAACCCTATCCCGCTCAACCTTTGCGAGAATAGAGGCCGCGGAGGCTGGAACATACTTGTCGTCAGCCTTGTGCTCGCAAAAAATCTCCGGGAGAACGTAATCAGGCTTAATCTTATGGATGTGAAAGACAATCTTTTCCTCATAGTTTGCGGCAATACTATCCGTCGCATCAATGAAAATCCTGTCAGGCTTGACTTTAAGAGACGTTATAAGCTCCGCAGTTTTAATCGCCTCCAAAACATTCAAAGACATTTTCTTGCGCATCCTATCAATCTCTGCAGGAGAAATCTCGACGAGAGCCCACTCAACAGACGCCTTCTTCACCTCAGGCTCAAGCGCCACCCTGCGCCTGGGAGCAATCTTCTTCGAATCCCTGACGCCCAAATCCTTAAGCCTATCGATTCCCGCGTCATCAAGACAAACACACGCCAAAACCAGAGGCCCGATAACCGGTCCACGACCAGCCTCGTCAACACCACATGAAATAGCTTTCATTTTACCATTGAGTCACACCACATAAGAGATATTTTGTTGGGTTTAGTATTCGGGGTAGGCCGTTAAATAGAAGGAATTTTTATTTGCCGCATGCAAGCCAGTCTTCCAGGGTTGTGTATCTTAGGCCGTTTTCAGTCAGGTATCGCATGTTTTTCTCTAAGACTGAGTGATGGACTCCCGCCTTTTGAGCGAGCTCGTTTATGCTAAGGGGTTTTGCGCTTTCGTTTGCTATTCTCACGATTTTGCTTATTGACGCCATTTTACATGTAGTTTGGGGAGTATTCCTCGGTTTTGCCGTATTTTGATTGGATTTTCGACATTCGAGTCTTGTATACGCGCGGGTTTGAGCATTCTCCGTACAGGTGGTATTCGCATTTTTCGCATCCACCCTCGCGTGTTGTGCATGCTTCGTATTCTTTGCAGTAGTCGCAGCAGTTGAAGCAGTATATTGTCATCTTATTTTTGATAATTTTTCCTGTTATTCTTATCTTATTCGTACATAATTGGATATATTAGTATATAATAGTTTTGTTTTGCAGAGTACATCTTATAAGATACCTTCTGTTTGAAAGCATGATATTGACTGGAAGGTTATAGTTTATGTTATTTAAATGTCAAAAAGCAATTAATTGCATGCTTGATTTAACCGAAAAGGAAAAAACGGTTTTTTACGGTTTAATCAAATGGCCTTGGCTAAACGATATTGAACTATCTGAGAGGATAGCTGTGAAGAGGCCGACGCTTACTGCAATAAGAAACAAATTCGAGAAAGAGAAACTATACGAAACCATCAAGGTACCCGCATTCGACAGGATAGGATTCGAACTGCTTGCAGTCAAATACGGAGACTTTAACCCGCTGACACCACACCTAATAAGGAAAAAATATGCCGGCTGGGACAAGTTCCCAGAACCAATATTCTGGATTGCATCAGACACCAGCCGTGTCGGATTAGAAGTCGGGGAAAACTACACCGAAATAAAAAAACACATCGACTACTCAGAGAGAATATACGGGGAACATGGATTCCTCACGGAAAAAGGGAACACATACATACTCTTCCCCCTAAACCTTAGCAGAATATTCTCATACCTTGACTTCTCACCGCTCCTGGGGAAAATACTGGGGCTCGGCACCAAAGAAGAGTTGAAGGTGAACCTTGACTACACCAGAGGAGTCAACCATTTCCATAAAAACGAGATGCAGGTCATGTACTACTCAATCAAATACCCGACCATGAATGACAAACAAG
>JBDRCA010000116.1:0-15181 GCA_043822165.1 Candidatus Altarchaeota archaeon | reverse complement strand
CGTCCAGGTACTTCACCCTGAACTAAAAGAGAGAAAACCGTCTGATGAATCAGAGTATCCTGACTACGTGATGAGCGGGATACGCGAGCTTTGTTGCTTGCTTGGTTGTTAGATTTCCTGGGCTGCTTTGGAGTAGGTTATTATCTGGTAGGGTATGACGACTAGTGGCCCGAATACTGGTATCCAGCCGATGAATACGGTTATGAGGGTGAGGGAGATGAAAAGCGAGACTGTGGTCGTGAATTTTTTGAACGCGGTTTTTATGCTGGTTTTTATGGCGTCGAATACTTTCTTGTCTTCTCCGGCGATCAGGGGTATTGCGTATACCAGGGAGTAGGTTACGAGCGTTATCCAGCATATTAAGACGGAGATTACCACGAGGAATGATGCTACGACGGATATTTTCAGGTAGCTTAGCAGGTAGTATGCAATGGATGGCGCCGTCAGAAGAAGCGTCAAGACTACGATGACGTAAGTCCAGGAGCTTATGAACATTTTGAAGCCTTGCAGCAGGTCTTTGAGCTCTACTTCCTCGTCTCTTGCCGCCTTAGCGCCCATGTAGTATAAGCCGAAGAGGAGCGGGGGCGCTGTTACAATGAATATTGAGCCTGCTGTCGCACATATTACCGCGAGCACGAATGTCGCGAGATTCAGAGAGTAGACTCTGAACCCTTCCTTCATGATTTTGAGAAACTTCATGGGCGTTGCACCGCTGCTACTTTATTAAATTAATGCCGGTTACTATAAATACGATGGATGAGGCAAGGATTCACGAGGGCGCGCTTGAATTCATTTTATTGGCTTCGAGGAACGTTCACCCCCGAGAATTCACGGGCCAGCTCAGGATGGAAGACGACGTTATAACAGAAGTCCTCGTCACCCCCAAGTCCGTATACGGGCAAGGATTTGCCTCCACGCGCTTTGACATGATACCAATAGACCGCTCAATCTGCGGCAGCGTCCACAGCCACCCAAGCGAGAGCTTCAACCCTTCATCGGCTGACATGCGGTTTTTCGGGAAAAAAGGCAGCGTCCACTTGATAGCCAAGTATCCGTTCAAGGACGCCTCCGACGTCGCAGCCTACGACAGGGACGGTGCCAGAATCAGATTGGAGGTCATCGGCGATGATTAAGTGGGTGACGCTTTTCCTGCTCGTTTTTTCCGCGGGCTGCGTAAGAAACGAGAAGACATCATCCCCTTTTTTCGATGAGGACGCAGGCATGCCCATCGACGTAAAGCTTGAGAATTCAGGTTTCTATTCTTACGGTATTGACGAGTCAACGGATCCTGTTTTCGGAGAAATGATGCTTTTGGGGATGAACCTAACTTATAGCCTGGACGACGTTAACAAGCAGGTTTGGGAGGGCTTCAAGGCCATGTATAACCGTAACCCATCCAAGGATTACTACCTCATCGAATTGAGCGATGAGAGGGGAGTGTTTTTTTTCGCATCCCGCGGAGAGGATATGCGTGCTTTCGCGGAAGGAAGCATAAACGAGACCGAGTGGAAGGACAGGAACAGGGAGACGATGGCCGAGTTCAATGCGAGAATCGAACCGCTCCTTGACCCTAACGTCGCCCTATCCCACACCTTTTAGTTTCTGCTTATTATTTCCCTGAACATCGCATCCCACCGGGATGTCGTTATGGATACTGTCCCGTTCTCGCTTACAAGGTATGTGTTGCCGAATCTTTCCATGTTATCACCTCGGTTATGGATTCCGCGCGGTTTCACTAAAAGCATCCCCGAGAGCGGCGGAAAAGTGTTTTTATTGTTTTGGTTTAATTAAGTAACATCATGGTTGAGGCGTTTGTTGACAGGCAGATGATTCTGGGGGCTGCGATGATTTTAGCTGCTTTCCCATTGAGGATGGTCTCTGAGGTCTACTTCAAAGCGTTTGGCGACGACTCAGGGTTCACTGCATCCATGCTCTTTTATTCCTTGGCCATACTGGGCGGGGCACTGGTATTCTATTCGTTCATGCGCTGGAGGGTTGCAAGAGTAAGGGCGGCGCGGGAGATTGAAGAGGACTTGAGCGAATGAAGGCGTCACCACGAGTAGGCTTCGATTAACCGCAGCTTGTGGCTGGGATTGTATTTTGAGTCGCAGGTTGCACACGAACAGTTTTTTATCCGCCGCTTCCGGGTGATTTTCTGCCTGCACGTCGGGCACTCGTAAACATATCTTTTTTTGAAAACGCGCTTTCTTATGTCAACGCCCCGAAGCCGCGCTTCAAGGCGCCTGTACTCGGAGGCCCCTAAAAGCTCCCGCATCCTCTGGTTGAATTTTCCCCTGTGACGGCGCACCCACCTGAAGCCCTTCACTGTGTGAAGTAGCTCGTGGAGCATCACGTAGTCGGTAAGCTGCGCGTCTTGTGCGAGTTTTTCGTGGATTGTTATTGTGGCATGGTTTTTAGCGTGTGAGACGCGCCCGTACTGGCCGGAGAGGTTTTTCCACTTGAGAGAGTATTCTTCCTCTTTTAGCCCGCTTTCCAGGTATTTTTCATTGACTCGCCTGAACGATTGCTTGAGCGCTTCTTCCTTCATCGCAGATTATTTATCGGTGTCTTGTAAATATGTTCCCATGGCTTCGAAGGTTTATTTTTTCGGTGACGTGTCGCGGCTTCGTGATGGAGCTGACGCGTGCTTCAGGATTGTTGCCGGGGATTTCGGCGCAGGGAAGGTCGGGTTTAAGGTGCATTTCGGCGAAGGCGTTAACGAAACCCACGTGAAATCCGAATGGCTTCGGGGAGTAACCGATTTCTTCGAAGAGCCTGTGTTCGTTGAATGCAATGTCTTGTACCGCGGCTTCAGGACTCGCCGGGAAGACCACGTTAAAACCGCCGTCGAGCACGGCTTCGGCTTCATTCCCATAGACATCCTAGACGGGGAACTCGGGGAGGAATCAATGGAAGTCCCAATTTCCGGGGGGGAGATCTCGGTCGCGAAACTTGGCGCAGGGCTTTCCAAATACGACAAACTCGTGTCTATCGCACACTTTAAGGGACACATGGCAACAGGATTCGGAGGAACGCTTAAAAACATCGGGATGGGTCTTGGCGCTCGGCCGGGCAAGCTTGAAATGCACGCCATAATGTCGCCCCGAGTCACGGAGGAGAAATGCATATCCTGCGGGACCTGCGCGGCCGACTGCCCGGTCGACGCGATAACCTTGAACCCTAAAGCACGCATTGACCCTGAAGTCTGCATCGGATGTGTCCACTGCATCGCAGTCTGCCCTGAGAAGGCAATCGACATCCCATGGGAGACGGCTGACTCGGTGAACACCAACCTCATGCACCGCATCGCCGACTATGCACGGGCGGCAGTCAAAGACAGGATATGTTGGTTCATGAACTTCGTAACCGATGTAACCTACGACTGCGACTGCTTCAACATAAAGCAGACGCCTTTCATGAAAGACGTTGGAATACTGCTTTCCAAAGACCCGGTTGCAGTGGATGCCGCAAGCCTGGACCTCGTGAAGGAGAAAAACCAGGGAGCCGACCCCTTCATGGAAAAGCACGGAGTGGACGGCACTGAAATCCTAAAATACGCGGAAAAACACGGGCTCGGGAAGAGAGAATACGAAATAAAAAACTTTTAAATTTAATCTTCCTTTAGTTAACTGATGGACTCAGGGAAGACAATTGTTTTATTCTCCGTGTTGCTGCTTGCAGCGGCGTTTGCAATCCATTTTATGGATTCCATTGAGACTCCTAAAGGAGACTTCGACTTCGGCACTAAATGCTGCGTGTATTCTAGGGGAGTAATCATGGGCCAGGAGAGATACGTCTGCAAACCCCAGCCGAGGAACTGGGCCTGTGACCCATACCCTGTAGACGGCAGACCCTCAATAGACGAGTTCCCGATAAGCGGTGGACAGGACTGCAGCGACGAATCACTGTGCTCAAGCACGACTTCAACCACCTCTAGCAGCAGCACCACAACTTCGAGCACGAGTTCGACTAGCATGGGAACGCCGTACGGGGGATACGGCGGATAATACACTTAGTTGAGGTTAAGCTGGGTTATTTTTGTTCTGGCCTCGTGTTCTATGAGCCATAAGTCGCGGGTTTGCCCCGTGTTTACGAAGGATACTGCAGTGCCTTCTTTCCCAGCTCTGGCTGTTCTACCTATCCTGTGGACGTATGTCAGCGGCTCCTGTGGCAGGTCGTAGTTGAATACGTGTGTTATGTCGTCTATGTCAAGGCCTCTGGCTGCGACGTCCGTGCAGACGAGATACTCGACGGTGCCTTTCCTTAGTTTTTCTATTGCTTTTTCCCGGGCTGACTGGCTCATGTCGCCGTGTATCCGGTCCGCTGAGAATTTTCGTTGTTTAAGTATCTTGTAGAGTGATTCCACCCATCTTTTGGTCTTGCAGAATATGAGGGCTTTAGCCGGTTTTTCCTGGCGCGCCACCTTGAAGAAGGCATCCATCTTCTTCTTCTGGTCTACTTCAACATAGTATTGTTTGACGTCGCCGACTGTTAACTCGTCTTCGTCGGAACTCGCTGAAACCATTTCCGGCTCCCGCAAGTGTTTTTCGGCAAGCCTTCGAATCTCATCCGGCATGGTCGCGGAAAAAAGCATTGTCTGCCGGTTGTTAGGCGTCTTCTGGATTATCCATTCGACGTCTTTTATGAATCCCATGTCGAGCATCCGGTCTGCTTCGTCGAGGACTAGCATGCGTATGTTGTCTAGTTTGAGGGTTCCTCTTCGCATGTGGTCCATGATGCGTCCGGGTGTGCCGACGACTATTTGGGCGCCGGAGCGTATTTTTTTGACTTGCGTGTCCATGGAGGCGCCACCATAGCATAATGCCACGTCTACTAGGGAGCCTGCGAGTTTTTCGAATTCGTTGCTAACTTGCATGGCGAGCTCTCTGGTCGGCGTTAATACGAGTGCTTGAACTCGTTTTTCTTCAGGATTTACTTTTTCGATTATTGGCACCGCAAAGGTTAGTGTTTTTCCTGTGCCGGTTTTCGCCTGGCCTATCATGTCTTTGCCTTCGAGTGCTATTGGGAGCGCGAGCGCTTGTATGGCTGTCATCTCCGTGAATCCTAGAAAGCCTATGTTTTGTTGTATGTCTTCTCTTAAGTCTACTGATTGAAATGTTGTCATTTTCTTCATGTGAAATAAATTTTTTGGTTCTGCTGAGTGAATAACTGAAAAGTCAATTCAAGGAAAGTGCACTACACTATTCCTTAAGCTCTAACAGCCTAACTCTTTAGGGAGAACTCCTTTAAAAATAGAGTTTGGGCAGTTGTATTGCGTATGCAAGCCTGTTTTCCGGCTTCCTTGTGTTGTTTTTTATGCCCGTGAGGGGTAGTATTCTTACATGAGCGCGTCTGTCGAGCTCGTCTGTCCTGCCGGGGGGTGGGGGTCGCTTAAGGCTGCCGTAAGCGAAGGCGCTGACGCAGTGTATTTCGGGGTCGAGCGCTTTAATGCCAGGGGTAGAGCTGAGAATTTTTCTTCCGGGGAGATTGCGGGCGTCGCAGGCTTCTGCCATGAGCGCGGGGTTAGAGCGTATCTTGCCTTGAATACGTTGGTCAAAAACTCTGAGCTTAAGGATTTTTTCAGTCTTGTGGAGGCTGCTTACGCTGGAGGTGTTGACGCTGTGATACTCCAGGAGCTGTCTTTCGCAGGCTTGATTAAGGAGTCTTTTCCGGATCTGGGAGTTCATGTTTCGACTCAGGCAGGAGTCTTCAACTCATTTTACGGGAGGCTTTTGGAGGGCGTACGAAGGGTTGTGCTTCCAAGAGAGTTTACTCTCAATCAGGTCAGGGATTTCATCGCAAAGACGGGAATCCCGGTCGAGGTTTTCGTTCAGGGCGCGCTTTGCTTTTCAGTCGGCGGCCAGTGTCTCATGTCGAGTTTTCTGGGGGGCAGAAGCGGTAACAGGGGCTTGTGCGCTCAGCCGTGCCGCAAAAGGTTTAACGGAGGCTTTTTATTGTCTACCCGGGACTTGTGCGTCGCAGACAATATCCCGGAGCTTGTGGATGCCGGTGTTTCGGCGTTAAAGATTGAGGGGCGTCTTCGAAGCCCTGGCTACGTGGGTGCTGCGACCGCGCTTTACAGGCGCATATTAGACGATGGCATACTCGACGAGGACGCGTTCATGGACATGCAGCTTGCGTTCAGCAGGGAATACACGCGGGGCCCGCTTTTCAGGGAGTACGATGTCTGCTCTCCTGATGCTTCAGGAAAACGGGGGATTTACCTTGGAGTTTTTTCCGAGGGAGGTGTTATGTCTCTTGGCTCCCGCGTCTGCGTTGGCGACGGAGTCGGCATAAAATCAGCGGGTGGAATGCACGGCGACACAGTCAAGTCAATAACCTTAAGAGGGCGTCACGTTGATTGCGCGTTGAGCGGCCAAGACGTCGTCCTTGGCGTTAACGCCCGCGTTGGTGACGAGATTTACCTGACTTCCGGAGTCATGAGGAGGGGGAAGCCGTCTTTTAAGCCGCGTGAGATGATACAAGTCGAGAGGGTTCCGGGGAAGATTGCTCTCCCTGTGATTAAACCCGTGAGTGATGGGGGGGTGAAGCTTCTGGTTAAAACGTATTCTCCCAGGGATGCTGGCTTGGCCATTGATGCGGGAGCGGACAGGGTTTATTACAATGTTTTCATGAGCGATTATCCGGGGGGCAGTGTTTATGCGCATATACCAAGGGCGCTTTCGGAGTGGAATGCAGAAAAAGCGTTAAGTCTGGTCGAATCGTATAATCCTTCCTCGGTTCTCTGTGGGGACTTGGGTGTGGCGACAAAGCTTGAGGGCAGGGAGGTTTACCTGGATGTTTCATGCAATGCCTTCAACGACTTGGACGTTGCATACTATAACGGGCTCGGTGTAACGCCTGTGATATCGCCGGAGCTCTCCTTGAAGGAGATAAAGACGATGAAGGATAAGCGTTTCATCGTATACGCTCATGGGAGGCTGCCGCTTATGACGACACGCTTTAATCTGGATGAGGAGAGCCTTGTTGATGAGAGGGGTTATGTTTTTCCGGTGCGCGCGGAACTTGACTGCAAGCAGGTTTTGAATAGCGTTGAGTTGGGTTTGTTTGACGGTATTATGGGTCTTCTGGATTCCGGCATCGGGGGTTTTCTCCTCGATGTCTCGGGCAGTGTCGGTGATCTCGTCAGGACTTATCGTAGCATACTGTCAGGGGAGCGGGTTAAGAAGCCTGCAGACTACACTTTAGGCAATTATAGGCGCGGGGCCCAGTAATCTTGCAAGCTTTTATATTAGTATGTTATATAATTCTAACATAAAGTTATTTTTTTCAAACAATACATTTGAAAAAAAGAATATCAGGTGATAGGTATGAAAAAAGATAAAATCGAGCAGATTATAGGAGCCATAGTATTGCTTCCAGAGGTAGTATATCTTGCAAGCTACTTTTATTTCAGCAAGAGAGGTGGAGCATAATGAACACTAAGTTGAGGATAATACTGGTCACTGTACTGGTTTTGTCTGTTACGGCCATGCTGGGAGCATACGTGAAGAATGTGTGGCCGCTAAGTAAAGCCGAGTTGTTAAGCACGACAATTGCAGTAACAATAGTGTTGATTGGAATCACTGCAGTGATTTCTATGATGCACAGTGTGAAAACCAACCAGCCGTTACACGACGAGATGACAAAGAAGCTTGCTTACAAGGCTGGCTACTACGCGTGGATTGCAACCATCTACATCGCCCTTGCAGTTGGCTGGTTTATAGACGACATCCCCGGCATGATGCCCAGACACGGATCCACAGCAGTACTAATGCTTTCGGCACTAACATACTTCATCATCCTTGGAATACTAAAAATCCGAGGTGACGTCGAATGAAAAACATGTTTTGGTATCTGGGTTTCCTATCCGCATTGAGTCTACTGTATTTTGTTGAAGGAAAACCAGGTTTCCTTGGCTTTCTCGGATTCACCCCATATTTTTCAGTATACCGGATGAATGATGAACGGATAGAGAAAAACATTGGCAGGGCAACAACTAACGCTTTCATGTATACAATACTCTTCGGGTCTGCAACAATCGCGTACGGATACTTAACAAAAAACATTGAAATAATGCTTCCAGCATTTGTGCTTCTCTTCGGAGGAGCCTTGGTAATCTGCCTGCTTTCCCTGTTTTACTATGATAAAACAGGTAAATGAAATGAAGACTCGGATCAAGGAGTTAAGGGCCCGCTTCGACCTGACGCAGGAGGATTTAGCCAAGAAAGTCGGGGTCAGAAGAGAAACCATCGTGTTCCTGGAGAAAGGAAAATACAATCCGAGCCTCAAGCTCGCCCACGACATCGCGAAAGCACTACACACGAAAATCGACACACTGTTCATATTCGACGAAGAACAAGACCTGGGAAAAATCTAGATTGGTGGTAATAGCCTGTTTTTTCTTTGTCGGATTAATAATCTAGCATGAAGCATGCAGCCCGCAGCATCATAGTTTTAACTTTTCTCGCCCTAATCCCGTGTTTTGTCGCACCCCACGAAATCTGGCTCACTGCAGGGTGGAACCTCATCTCATTCCCAAGAGACCTCGACGTAATATTGGACTGGACTGCCCCGACCATAACGTACTCAAACGACTCAGAGCAAAGCGGGGTCACAGTCAACAGGAGCTGGATTTACGTCAATGTAGTGCAGTTTGATGCTAACTACAGCCAGACCGTGTTTAGACTGTATAATACGAGCGGGCTTGTGGACGAGGCGAGGATATTCAACATAACTGAGACGTCGGTTAACTGGAGCAACCTGTCCCGTGGCACATACTTTTACAACGTCACAGCCTATGATTTAACGTGGAATCATAACTCGACTGAGACGAGAAACATAACGCTTTACGCTCCGCTGCCCCAATGGCACGAGACAATACGAGTCGACTCGGCTAACGGCAGCAGGCCCAGGTTTTTCCACTCGCCAAACAACACGCTCTGGCTTTTCTACGACGTGGGTGAAGGAATAAACGAGGAATTAGTGCTAAGGAAAAGGATTGGCGCACAATTCGGGAACGAAACAGAAGTCTACTCGAAACTGCGCATGCCGTACCCCCTATTCCTAGACGAGGAAAACATACTGCTCTCAGGGGAGACAGGAGGATCCGTATTCATCTTAAACACCACAGACTCGGGCGAAACCTGGCAGATGATCAAGTACTACGCGGCACACGACGGCTCATACTGCTCGGCGTCAGGGGGCTCAGCACTAACCAGCTACAACAACACCATCCACTTGTTCTACGACTACGTCTACTACAACGCAGTCTTCGGCTGCGTCTCACCCCGCCTCTACTGGGCCAACCAGACAAACAACGTGTGGGCGCAATCCGGCTCAAACCTTGGAGTCATAAACTCTCGTTACGTGCACTCCGCCCGCCAGCAGGGAGAAAATATCCTGGTTTTTTCGAGCACCATAGTAAAAAGCAGCGACAACGCAGCCTCGTTCACGACTGACACCAACATGAGTTTTTACTCAGTCAAACAAACCGCCGACGGAACGCTTTACGGCGTCCAAATCTTCACTCAGGGAATATGGCCAAATGAAACCCAGATTCTCGCAATATACAATTCAAGCGACTTCGGAGACACATGGAGCCAGATAATAAACTTCACAAGCACGGAAGACTACTATTACCCGTGCCTCGGCGTATCCAACCAGACAATAGGCTCGGCATTCGGCCGCCGAGACGTAAACAACCTATACAATATTTCAGTCGTCTACACCAACAACGGCGGCGAAACCTGGATCGCTGAGGAAGACCTGATTGTTGCTCCAGACGGCTACCAGATAGGATACCCTAGCTGGAACATGAAAGACGCGCAACTACTGGACTGCATCGCAGAAGACGGAAGATTCACGCTCGCATACTACCTGTCAGACAGCTACGACGGAAGAGACGGCGTATACCTAACGGAATACTATTAAGGATAAGGCGCGCTATCGTGGTTTCACGAGTATTTAAGCTGGATTGCACTGATGATATACTTTAGTTCTCTGCTGCGCAGGATAACGCCTGCAGGAGCATAACACATGATAGAAACCACTCAAAACCCTGGAACACACACGTTGTCCAAAAGACAAACCTGGAGAGTCAGGAGAATAAACGAAGGGGACCATTGGAAGTGCATCCACTGTGGAAGCTGCTGCAGTTGGGATTTCTCACCTGACTGGTTGAGCTCACTATTCCCGGATGCAACACAAACACTAAACAGGTACTGCACGAACAGCCTCGCCTTCGAAGGAAAAACCGTGTGCGGGAGCTACCGTGCCCGCCCCAATGCATGCAGGGCGTTCCCATTCACGCTTGAAGCAGACGACATAGGATTTTATGCACTAGTCGCCCACGAGAACTGCCAAGGATTCGGAGCAGGCAGGACAATAAACGTGAGAAAGAAGATACTGCAGGTTGTGTCCTCGGCAAACAGGGAGTACCGTAAGAGAATCAGGGTAGACGATACAGTATATCCGACAACTGGCAAGGTGAAACTAGTCTCCTGAAACTAAAATCAGCGGCCGATAAAAAGATGAACGCGGCTTAGGCTACCATTCGTCGCTGGAGCCGCCGTAGTCACCGCCGAATTGATCGGAGTAATATTCCTCGTCAACGTTTTCTGGCGGTTCCTCGAGGGAGTAATCACTCAAGTCTTTGAACTTCGGCTTCTTTGCAACGGATTTTTTCGCGTTCTTTCCTGTTTTTTTGTCGTCAACCATAGAAGACACCTCCCAAAAAAATATTCCGGAAAACTAAAAACAAAACATGTAATACCATATTTCAGGGTCGAATATAAAAAAACAAGAAAACGATAGACTGAAAACCTGTGGAAGCCCTTGACAAAAACGTGCAGGATACTTTGCAAAAAAAAGTGGGTGCGCCGGGGGCGACTATTCGACATAACCTTATGGAACTATTCTGCAACTTGAGACGTATCCCCCTTGTTTTTTTCCCATTAAATCGGGAATAATACTATCAAAGTGGTTTTATAGTCATAGATTATGCAGCGGATAAGAGAACGCGTAAAAGAGGGTGAATTGCCTCAAACCGCTGAGGTTCAGCGTTTTAGCGTGGATGACACCAGACTTGCTCACATAACCGACGGCATCGGCTTGTTCAGGAGGAACATACTGACGCCGCAGAGAGTAGAGTACTTAGACGCCATAAGGTGTGTTGTTAATCCGGGAGACGATGCTATTTCAGGGGCAAGCATCGGGGTCGCATCGGATGCTACATCCCTCCTGTTGTCCGGGAACATGACTTGCGGGTACTTTTTCGACGAGAACGAAATTGAGTGGCAGCCTGAAAAAGGATTTTACAGCGACGACACTCTCCGACCTGTAACTGATCAGGAAGCAATAGCCGGATACATTGAAGATAAGTCTTGGAATCCGGGTTCGTGGAATAGGACGAGGACTGTGGCTGGGAGGCGTCCGAGGCAGATTATGTTCTCGGACAGGCCGACTCCAAATCCGGCATTCCGGGGGAAAATCCTTGAGCCATTACTCCTTGAACTTTTCTCCCTGGGCGTGAATGAAGTGGAATACAGCAGGGTCGCGACCGTCACCACGCACAAAAAAATCAAGTTTGACCCGGCAACAGAATTGGATGACGTCGGCGAGCACCCCGTCTGGAAGCTTCGCTTCGGCTGGGCGCACCCAGGCGAGGGAGTGATGAAGGATAGGGTGTTATTCTTCTGTAATATCCCGCATCTGCAGCAAAGCCACCCGAAAACATTCAGTACGCACCTTTCGAATATGAAAGCAGAGCCTACACTTTCACAGGATTCGGATTTCGCCCTTTTTTCGGGAGTCGACTTGTTTGTCGAGAAGGCATTCGATCCAGGGCTTGAAGTATTAGCATTCTCTTATCGGCGAGCCTTAAGCAAGCTAGTTAGAAAGGGTGGTTTCGTCTTGATGAACGGGGCCGGAACCGAGCCTAGAAGCAGCGGCATACTACCTTTTCCAGTAACTGCTCTGGGAGATGAGAGGAAGGCATACAAGCATGTATCAACCAGTACCCGGATGACAAAGTGCGAGGAAGCAGGCTTAGAGTTCGGCTATGGACGAGCCCTCATCTACCAGAAGACTGCAGCGTCAGTTGAAGACGCACGGTATGACAAGCTGGCAAGCCAGTTCGCAGGATATATCTGGGACATACAACCCCGAGTAGAGGAAGCTTCTGGGAAGCCCAGCCCAATATCCTTGTCAGAAGGGCTTTCCTGCCTTCGGAATGGAGACTACCCTCAAGCAGTAAAACACCTCACAGACTGCTCGAAAGCTTGCGGGGAAGACGATACCGTCGAGCTTTTACTGGATGAGATGAAGGCCTGGCCGAAACACTACCAAGATGCTGGACTCCCAATATACGGGAAAAAATAGGCTTTCCGCAAGCCCTGGAAGGGATTTGAACCTGCTTGAAAATCAGGGTCTTGTGGTCTTGCCCTTTATTTGAACTGATTGTTCAATGCCCGCGCTGAGATATGGAAAACCCTGAAAGGAGCATCGATTGTTTTTTTTTAATTTAGATTACATGTTCTCTAAGGGATGAGCGAAAAAGATAAAAAACTAGGCTTCTTTGAGAGATACCTGACATTATGGGTGTTAGCCTGCATCATCACGGGAATCGCAATAGGCGAGCTTGCACCATCTTTTCCAGGTTGGCTTTCTCGTTTTGAGTACGCGCAAGTTTCAATCCCTGTTGCAGTACTGATTTGGCTTATGATTTACCCGATGATGGTTCAAATCGACTTCAAAAACGTCTTGAACGTGTGGAATAAACCAGAGGGTTTGGCTCTCACATTAACAGTCAACTGGATTATAAAGCCGTTCACCATGTTCGCGTTCGCATACATTTTTTTCAAGGTAATCTTTGCAGGACTTATTGCACCTGCGCTAGCCGAAGAATACCTCGCAGGAGCCATACTTTTAGGCGCCGCCCCTTGCACGGCCATGGTGTTTGTCTGGAGTTATCTCACGCGCGGAGATGCGAATTACACTCTCGTGCAGGTTTCAGTAAATGACTTAATACTTGTTTTCGCTTACGCGCCCATAGTCATGTTTCTCTTGGGTTTGACAGAAATTTCTGTACCCTATGACACGATACTCTTCTCTGTCATTCTGTATATTGTGATTCCCTTAACTGCAGGATACGTGTCTCGGGAAATCCTTGTGAGTAAACGAGGCAAGGACTGGTTCGAAGAAAAATTTGTGAAAAACCTCAAAAAAGTAACAATCAGCGGCCTTCTTCTAACGCTTGTAATACTGTTCTCATTCCAAGGCGAAATAATACTCGAAAACCCGCTTCACATAATACTCATCGGAATTCCGCTTGCAATACAGACATTATTCATTTTCACGCTCGCATACTCTTGGGCGAAACTGTGGAGGCTTCCCCATAACATCGCGGCGCCAGCAGCCATGATCGGGGCAAGCAACTTCTTCGAGCTCGCAGTAGCAGTAGCAATCTCCCTTTTCGGCTTATCATCCGGCGCCGCACTAGCAACCGTCGTCGGAGTACTAATAGAAGTCCCAATAATGCTATTTCTCGTGTCAATAGCGAACAAGACAAGGCACTGGTTCCCAAAATAAAAATCGCCCGCGCGGCGATTCGAACGCCGGTCACAAGGTCCGCAACCTCGTAGGATATCCAAGCTACCCCACGCGGGCATTTTATGGTGTATTCGCGTTGAAGCGAATACGCCCCGCGCGTGAACGGAGCGAGCCGTTCCCCCACGCGGGCAATCTGAGTTTATTTTAATGGCGGAGTTAATATTAAAACTCTGTTGTTTTAAAATGCTAGGCGAGGTTGCTGGAGAGGAAGGTTTGTCCGAGTCGAAGGCTAAGCGGCTTTTGGGTGCTGGACATCTTGTATTAGTGAAGAATGCTCGGCGAGATATTGCTCCCGTCTTGGTTGGTAAGGGTGTTTCGACTAAGGTGAATGCCAATGTCGGCACTTCCCCGGATAAATGCGATGTAGAGCTTGAACTTACTAAGGCGCGTGCCGCGGTTTCCGCGGGCGCTGACGCCGTCATGGATTTGAGCATTGGCGGAGACGTGGATTCTGTCCGCAAAAAGATTCTATCTGAAGTGTCCGTGCCTTTGGGTACTGTCCCGGTTTATCAGGCGTTTTTCGAGAAGAAATTCGACATGGATTTGGAGTCGATGCTCGAGGTGATTGAGCGCCAAGCTAAAGACGGCGTGGACTTTATGACGATTCACGCAGGGATAACAAGCAACCTGCTGGAACCTATGGGCAAGAGAATCATCCCTATTACGAGCCGCGGAGGCGGGCTTCTGGCTTCATGGATGAGGAAAAACGGAGAAGAAAACCCGTTCTACGAGGGATTCGACGCAGTCCTCGGAGTACTCAAAGAATATGATGTGGTCTTATCTCTCGGCGATGCCCTGCGCCCCGGAGCAGTATCGGATGCCCACGACGAATGCCAGCTTGGGGAGCTCAGAAACCTTGGAGAGCTTACTGGAAGGGCGCGTAAAAAAGGGGTGCAGGTCATCATTGAGGGTCCGGGGCATGTGCCATTGAATTTGATTGAAAAAGATGTTAAACTTGAGAAGAAAATCTGCGGTGGCGCCCCCTATTACGTGTTGGGGCCGCTTGTCACAGACATTGGTTTGGGTCACGACCATATTACGGGCGCTATCGGAGGCGCTGTTGCCGCTGCAGCCGGCGCTGATTTCTTGTGTTACGTGACGCCTTCAGAGCACCTGGGTCTTCCGGGCGTGGAGGATGTGCGCCGCGGCGTTATTGCAAGCAAGATTGCGGCTCACGCCGGGGACATCGTAAAGTACGGGAATAGAAAAGTTGACGATGAGATGAGCAGGGCTAGAAGGAGGCTTGATTGGGATGTGATGTTTTCCTTGGGCCTTGACGGTGAAGTCAAGGGCAGGTATCCTGGTCTTTGCGGGGGGGCTAAAGAGTGCACTATGTGCGGGGAATATTGTGTATTGAAGCTTTCCGGGGAGTAAATGCGGTTTTTATTGTTTTCTTGCCTCATATTTATTCAGCCGTCGTTGCGAAGATTATCCTGACTTTCATGAGGGATTAAGCAAAACGCACGGCTTACACTGCGCTGGAAGGCGTCTTGCATGATCGAGCCAGAAGGCTTTGGAGGAGTGATGCCCTCCGCGGCGTGAATGCAATACCAACCCCAGCGCAGGACAA
>JBDRCA010000115.1:0-4354 GCA_043822165.1 Candidatus Altarchaeota archaeon | reverse complement strand
TTCATTACAACCTCGCAAGGATACTGCGGGCTTTAGCCCGCAGAGGAATTGCGCTTTTTGATTCCATATTTCTCTTGCTTTTGCCTCCTTTCTTGTTTTGAGCGTAATTTGTTTACCGAGGCGGCGCGCCCCCTAGCGGGGGGCGCCTTTTGGGATACCGTCTCGGAGGTTTCAAGATGAATTTGTTTAGCGTGAGCCATGGATTCGGGCAGGTGAGTTTTCATGTTGTGTTTTGCCCGAAGTATCGTTATAAGATTTTGACTGGCGAGGTTAAGAGTGTTTGCGAGCGAGTGTTTCACGAGGTCGCTCGCAAATACAATTTCATGATTCACGAGGTGCAGGTGTTGAGTGATCACGTGCACTTGTTCGTGGGTTTCCGCCCAAATGTGTGTGTTTCGCGTGTTGTGCAGTTGTTTAAGGGTGTTAGCGCGAGGCGTTTGTTTCAAGCGTTCCCCCGATTACGGACGATTTTCCGGCGCGGCCACTTGTGGAGCCGCGGAAAATTCTACCGCAGTGTTGGAAACGTCACCGCAGACACCATCAAACACTACATCGCCAAGTCACAAGGCGACTGGAGTCGCGTCCTCCGCTGCGCAGAGGAAGTTCAACCTCCAACTGGGCGTTACGCCCAGACAAGCCTGCTAGACTACGCAGGCTGATTAAATACCGCCGCCTTCAGGCGGCGGATGTTTATTTTCTTCCATCATTCTCAGCGAACCTGAAAAACGAAGTATCAAAGAAAGCGAGCGTAGTCGAGGCTGGCGAGCCAACCGAGATAACGGAAAGCGTCAGGACTCTCGGAGAACTCACAGGCGTCTTCAAGGGCCATGAGATAGTCGAACAATCCCTCCTCCTTGATTCAGGCAGGGGACTTGTGGTCTTAGTAGGGTGCTCGCACCCCGGCGTCGACTCAATACTTGCGAGGGCGCGGGAATTCGGGGAAGTCCACGGAATAATAGGTGGATTCCACGGCTTCGAAGAATTCGACGCGCTCTCGGGATTGGATTTTATTGTCCCATGCCATTGCACGAAACACAAAAAAGAAATCCTAGATAAGTATCCTGGAAAGGCAGCGGCCGGCGGCGTGGGCTGGTCCATGAAAATTTAATGGTCACCAGATTAGTTCCCTGTCCAAAAGCTGGTTTTGCGTGATGCTCCAGGTTATCGCTTTTTTCACTAGTTCGTCCGTGTTTTCAGGCTGATTTGCTTCAGGCACTTCCTCGTCTCCTACCGAAACGTTGTATACGCTGACCTTCATGGTCTCCGGGTTCACCACGACTTTAAGCTCGCCTTCGATTACTCCTATGTATTTTCCCTGGGAGCTTACGAGATAGACTGTCTCGTTTTTTTCCTTGAGCAGACTCTCGCCTTGGAAGGGGTTTTCGGTGTTTATCCGAAGTATGTCAAGTATTGTGGGTACGAGGCTTATCATGCTGCTTAAGTCATGGCTCATCGTTTTCTCACGGCTTCCGGGGACTGTTATCATAAGTGGGACGTGCAGGTTTCCCTGGTAGAGGTAATACATCTCGAATCCGGTTGTCTCGTAAGTCAGTAATTGGCCGTGGTCTCCTATGAATACGAGAAGAGTGTCTTCTAAGAGATTCTCCTGCCCAAGACGCTTCAAAAGCTCTCCTATGAATGCGTCGGTGTAGTGGATGGCGCTCAAGTACCTGTCTCCAATATCCTCTGAACCGTAAACGTAGTTTCCGTCGGGAATGGTGAACGGGTGATGCGTAGACTGAGTGTAATAATACATGAGAAACGGGCTGTCCCGCTCCCTCATCCAGGCGATGCTCGGCTCAACAAGCTCAAAGTCGTCGTAGCCCCAAGACTTCGGCTTGGTCTTCAAGGTCTCCGAGAAGTTGTAGGCAGTGTATATGGTGTCGAATCCACGGTGTCTCATAAAATCGATGTCGTGGTAGTAGTCTAGGTAACTGGTCGTGTAAAACGCGGTCGAGTAGCCAAGCGACTTTAATACGTCGGGAAGACATAAAAGACTCATGTTCTGCCTTTTCAAGACAATCTTCTTGTAGTTAGGGTAAGGGTAAACCGAGCACAGAATCGTTGGCAGGCTTTTAGCGGATAGCGGTGAGTTCACGTAGAAGTTGTCGAATAGTATGCTATGGTCTGCGAGTTTCTCAAGATTCGGTGTGTTGTTTACCGGAGCCCCGAAGACTTGCATGCTGTCCGCCCTAAAAGACTCTAAGATAAATACGATGACGTTTAATCTCTCCGCTTCTTCAGTGTATTCTGCAATCCTTTTTTTCACGAGAGGCCTTGCCGCGTCCGTGTAAACGTATTCGCTTTCATCGAACAGGAAAAGATTCAAGTCGGGCTTCACATTCTCATCTCCCGCCTCATGGAATACTCTGAAATACGATTCCGCGAGAGTGAAGTAAATGTTTTTCTCAAAGACCGTGAAATCACCGAGTTTTTCGAAGAAATACGGGTAACGCTCGTACATCGAGTATGAGATGACCGACGACGCCAGGATAATGGTCAATAACGCGGCCGCCGCCATGAGCGAAACCCTCCGGTCTACTCTGCTTGTTTTCGACAGTATTCTCCTCAAAACATGCGGGAAAAAAAGGATGAACAAACAAGCCGCACCAAGCCTTGCCAGAAATGACGCGACATCCACTACTGCACGGACGGAAGACAGGTTGCTCCTGACGAACGCAGTCCGCAGCATGTTGCCGGAATAATACGTGAAATCGAAGACGTCCCCGAAGACCCTGTAAAACTCTATGTTGGCTAGCGCGTAAAGTGAAAGAAAGAAAGTGACGGCATAGACTACGGCGGATGCGAAAAAATTCTCCCCGCGAAACACTCTCACAACAGCCAAGACGAAGACGAAATAGACAAGACAAAACAAGAAATCATTGTAGAAGACGATAGGGTAAAAAACCTTAAAGCTCATCCAGTTACCCAAAATAACTGGCAAATCCCAACCAACGAGGACGAGCATCTGCCATGCTTTCACGGAAGCGAGCACGACGAGAAGGGTTACGGCCCTTGTGAGGGCGTACTCGAATGGTTTTTCGATTCCGTCGCAGAGAAGACGCCTCATGTAAAAATATTATGCCGCCTGGTTTTAATTAGAGCATGTTTCAGAGCCTGTATACCGTGTACTTCGAGTTCTCGTATGCTTTCGGTAGCGTAAGGTCTTTTCTCTCAGTTACCACGTATCTGATTCCATATTCTTCTGAGAGCGCCTTTATTTCCGCTTCCGTTAATCTGTTGTAGTTGTCGTTGCAATCCTGCCATTGCGCTGGAATGCAGTTGATTGTATTCATCCTCTTCTCCCACTCGAACCCGTAATCCGGGTTGAAATGAAGGAGTGTCCCGTCCATGAAGTCGCCGTATATGGGTCTTTCCGACTCCACTCTGAACCCTTCCTTTAGCGGTGGAGTAAGAAATGTGTCTTGTTTATCCGTATGCTCTAAGGCCCAGTACTGGACGTTGAGCCATTGTTCCTCTTGGATGTTGCCTAATGCAACAGTGTTTAATCCGTTAACCGCGACAAAGACTGTTAACACGAGCGTTGCCGCGCAGATTACGTGGCTTTCATCAACCCTGATAATCCTCCCGGAAGATGTCTTGTATGCCAACAAACCAGCCAACAATAACACAGCTGCTGCTGACGCAACGTACTCCTGATATACGATGCGGGGCCCGAAGAAAAGCCAGACACCCAAGACAATGCTCACAAGCTTCATGAGCATTCCCCTATTCTCCTCAAGCTCCCTGACCAGGTGATTACTGAAGTATATGACAGTGAAGTACTGGAGAAACCTGAAGGCTCTGAACGTCGTTAAGCTGAAGGATATGGTGAGCGGGATTAATTCATTGAAGACGAATCCTCCAGCCATCATGACTGCTATGGCGCGGACAAACCAAACAACAGTCCTATGGTATCTCTCATCCGGCATGTGCCTTGCCGACAACAAGAACACCGCGAAAGTGAAAAAGACAGTGAAATACGCTTCCCTGCTCCACGTGGACGGGAAACTACTGGAGTTGCGCGCTCTAACAAGCTCAAGCCAGTGAGGGCTAGCCTGAAAAAGACTCTGGGATCCAGGCGACTCAAGCATCCTCCAGACAAGCAACGGGGAGGCGAACAACACGAAAAAGAAGACGCATGCCGCAAGTTTCCTTAAGTCTTTCGTAGTCGCCAAGCAAGCAAGGCTCAGTCCCGTGAAAACAGTCAACGTGTTTATGCCCTGAATATTAAACGCCAGACCCATAAGGACGTACGCCAGTTTCTCCTTGTCTTTCAGATAAAAGTATACTGCAAAAAAAGAAGCGGTAAAACAGGAACCCTGTTCACTAGAATGGGGTCAAACATCTCACC
>JBDRCA010000114.1:0-3668 GCA_043822165.1 Candidatus Altarchaeota archaeon | reverse complement strand
TATACGCTCTCGAAGAGGGGGGAATTCGAAAAAGCGATAACAGATGCCACCAAGGCCATTGAATTGGACCCTGAAAACAAGACTTATTACATAAGCCGCGGACACAGCCTTTTCTGGAGCAGAAGATACGTGGAAGCGCTTTCCGACTACTCGAAGGCTATATCCTCTGACCCCTATAATTCCTTATATTATGTTTTTAGGGGTAATACATATGCAAAACAAAAATTGTTCGACGATGCCTTAAGGGATTACGAGACGGCAATCGAGCTTGACCCAACGAATCTTGCGGCATACGAGAAGAAGAAGAACTTGGAGCACGTAATGCACGCGAACAATGACAGACAAACCAGGGAGGATGAACCTTATCACATGTACAGGTAAAGGATGGAAAAAATGAATGACATAACAATGAACGTGACAGAGAAGCCGAAACTAAAAGACGCGATACTAATCGAGGGACTCCCGGGAATCGGGCTCGTGGGAAAGCTTGCAGCAGACCACCTGCTGGACGAAGTAGACGCGAAAAAAATGGCCGAGCTTTACTCTCACAACCTGCCCCCGCAGGTCATGATCCAAGACGACGGCACAGTAAAGCTCGTTAACATGGAGTTTTACTATCACAAGACCAAGAAAAACCATCTCGTCTTCCTCGTCGGCGACTTCCAGGGCATTACCCCTGAGAGCCAGTACCGGCTGACAGACGAGATAATAGCGTACGCGAAGAAGATTGGAGTGAGAAGAGTATACACGCTCGGCGGCCTGGGCACCGGGAATCTGACCAAGACTCCGAGAGTCTTCGGCGCGGCCACGAACCATGACCTCGTCAAGGAACACGAGAAATACGACATAATCTTTAAGGGGGGCGGCGCAATACTCGGAGCATCCGGGCTTTTGCTGGGCATCGGCATGCAGCATGGAATAGAGGGAGTCTGCCTTATGGGGGAGACCCACGGCCAGATAATAGACGCCAAATCAGCGGAAGCAGTGCTTGAAGTCCTGACGAAGATACTGAACTTGAAAATCGACAACAGAGCGCTCGTTGAGAAGGCGAAGGATACTGAGGAGCAGATGATGAAGATAAGCCAGATGATTTCGGCTAACCAGCAGGCGCAGGAGCAGCAGAAGAAGTTTTTGAGCGAGTCTCCGAGCTATATCAGGTGAGGGTCCTTGAGGGGGGTGTTTTGAGTTGGATGTTGGGGAGCTGTGGGATAAGAGGAAGGACACTATTGTCCCAGTACTTGTTTTCATTCTTGCTTTTTCATTGAGGTTTTACTTCAGGGGTGCCGGGCTTTTTCACACGGACTCTGTCATAGAGGCATTCCGCGTCGAAGCCTCCGTGCGAGAGGGGACTCTTTACTACATGCACCACCCAGGTTATCCGGGCCAAGTCGTTTTGACGTCTTTTTTCTTCATAGTCGACAAGCTTTTGACTGGAGCCGCCTCCGCCGAGTTCGCGGCAACCTTTGCCAGCATACTGTTCGGCGCTCTCGGAGTGGTCGCGATTTACTTTCTCGCGCGGGAAGTAACAGGCTCGTTTGAGGCGGCTATTTTTTCCGCCGTAATACTGACTTTCCTCCCCGTTCACTTCAGCATCACCACGTATGCGAAAAACCACGGCGCATCCTCGTTTCTCTTTCTCTCGTCCATGTATTTCGCCTTCAGGGGAGTCAACACAAAATCCGTGAAACTCAAAGTATTGTCTTCGCTCCTCCTCGGGTTTTCCATAACAGTCAGGCTTTCCAACGTACTATTCATACCCATCCTCGCGCTCGTCTTCTGGAAGGGTTCGTTTCCCGTGAAAATAGAGGGCAAAGACGAACTTATGAGAGTCAGGTTGAATGACGTGAAAAAGACTTTTACCGATATTGCGATAGTTTTCGCGCCGCTAATAATCGTGTTGCTCGTCCTTTACGCGAAGATGATCATGACGGACGGCTTCTACCCCATCTTTTACGCCGGCATGGAGGACTCAAAGTTCATGGGCTTTTTCACGAACCTACTCAAGATGTCGCTTGAATGGTTCATGTTCTCGATGACCTGGCCGGGACTCATACTCGCAGTAATCGGCACCTTCCTACTCTACAAAAAAAGGCCGTATGAGACTGCAATCCTTACTATCTGGGCGCTTGTCTGCATATTCTATCTTGGAAACCTTAGGACGATTTCCCCGAGATTCATGATTCCCGGCTTTATACCATTCATAATACTCGCAGGATTCGCCGTCTCCACATTATATGACAAGAAGGGTGCCGCAAGCATTCTAGCAGTTGTTATCCTGCTGATAGTCGCGGGAAACATGTTCGTGAAAATACAGCCCGTCGTCGCCTACCGCCACGAACACTGCGGGCCATGCGAAGTCGGCAAATACGTCAAAGAAAAAACCCCCCCAAACTCGGTGATAATAGTAATGGACCAGTCCTACCACATAAGATACTACGGGAACCGCACGACAACAAGCCACTCCAACTGGGCACAAGACCTTGAAGGAGACATGAGAAAATACCATGGAATACTAACGGACGGAAGACCCCTCTACATCGTGTCAGACGGGCTGGGATACGACACCGCGGACGGAGCATTCAGGAACAGGCTGATGGCCGAGTTCCAGGTGACGGAAATCGGAACGATTGAAGACGACGACTGGCACCGGGACACAATCTTTTTGCAGCTGCACAAGTCGAGTCTTTACAGGCTGACCGAGAAAAGATGAAGACTGACTTATCAATTATCGTGCCCGCGCACAACGAGGAAGAAAACCTCGCAAAACTTATGGCTGAGATACGAAACACCCTGGGCGACGACGGCTATGAAGTAATCATAGTAAACGATAATTCAACCGACGGCACAAAGAAGGTGCTCGAGGAGCTTGCCGGCAAGTATCCGCAGTTGAAGCCAATCCACAGGACTCCGCCGCAGGGAGTCGGCCACACGCTTCGCACGGGATTCGCAGCCGCCAGTGGGGACATAATAGTCACCATGGACGCTGACTTGTCCCACGACCCAAATGATATTCCAAGACTCATCGAGAAACTAAATGAAGGATACGACATCGTCTTGGGCTCGCGCTACATGGAGGGTGGAGAAATCGAGAACACTCTTTCCCGCAAAATCATAAGCAAAAGCTTCTCAGTGTTCACCAAGATACTCGGGCTTCACGTGAAAGACGCTACCACCGGCTTCAGGGCTCACAAAAGACTAGTCCTCGAAGCCTTGAAGCTCTCATCAGTAGGATTCGAAATCCACATCGAAATCCCGATGAAAGCAGGCAAGAAAGGCTACTGGGTCGCGGAAGTCCCCATAATCTACCATGAACGATACGCAGGAGAAAGCAAACTAAACTACGCGAAAGAAGGACCCCGCTACGTGAAAGCCGCGGTCAAATGCGCACTGGGGCTGTAGCTCATTAGTCCTCGATTTCAGATAGATAACCAAACATCCAGCACTCCATCGCGAAGACTTCAAGGAACCGTTTGTCATTCAGCTGATAGGTTACGGTTTTGTCTACAATCAATTTTTCTGTTATTTCACCATCGCCAAGTGTCGTGTACGGAGTTGTCAAGAGTTTCCGGAGTTTTTCATCTTCCGTCTTTACGCTTGTTTCCCCGCCCTTGAACTCTGCCTCGCCGACTAAAGCACCCCGACCCTGTTTTTCCTTGTCTATCTCATAG
>JBDRCA010000113.1:0-10931 GCA_043822165.1 Candidatus Altarchaeota archaeon | reverse complement strand
CCAGGATAATCCTCGGCGAAATCTTCTTCGAAGAAATATCCCCTATAAGAGATTCAAAGGATCCGATCACCTTCGCCCGCGCGTCACCCAGCTCCCCAGCCTTAACCGTCTTTTCGACTTTCGCGCGCGCGCACACTTCCTCTGCGTACAATCCGCCTAGCCCGCACTCTACTGCGAGACAACGCACAAGGTCCCGCCCGGACGAAGCAAGGATTCCCGCCACATCCCCCCCAGAAAGACTAAGCGCGTTAACCGTCTCAGGCGGGTGCTCGTATGCTTGCTTTACCCCGAGTTTGCGGTCCCGCCACTTCTGCCATTCAAGAAGCCCGATTATCATGCGTTCGCCGTCAAGAAGAATAATGTTGCCTTTGCTGAATACTTCGAGGACCAGCACGTACTTTGAGTCACCGCCCTCAAGCGTTACCTCCACAATCCTGTCGAAGGCGTGCTGCACAATCCCCCGTATAAAACAACCCTTAAGTTTCTTACGAAGCTGCATGACGAAAGAGTTCGGGTGCTTGGGCTTATCGCGCTTGTACTGTGAAACGCACAAAAAATCCGGGGCCACCACCAAAGAAGCCTTGCCTTCCCCGGACTTGAAGACCTCGAACACGACTGTGCGCTCTCCAGCCTCGTAGACGGAGTCCACTCTGCTGTTAACAATTTTGTCTTGCAACTCGCCAACCAGAAAAAACACGTCAACAGACGTAACAGCGTCCTTCATACAGTATAATCTTTCACTAGAGCGGTTTTTATACTCGCAAGTCCCCTAAAAATAAGCCGGGTGAAAGCTGGGTTGATGGCATCCAATACAAACAAGATTTGTTGCGCGCTATTGCTGGCGTTATTTATTGGCGTTGCCTGTGCGGAATCATTTATGGCGGTAAAGGGGTGGGCTTACTTTAACAACGACCCCGCGAACGGAAAGACAGTCAAGGCATTCGTCGCCGGGCAAGTCCGGGGAGAAGCGGAAGTAATCGACGGACGATATTACCTGTCGATGTCCGGAAGCGACGGCGAACTAGTCTATTTTACTATTGACGGGTGCCCCGCGGACAAGAACACGACATATAAGCCGTTCGAGACGGAATCCATCAATCTTTACGCGGCGTGCTTGCCAACGACTTCGACGACGTCCACTACATCTACGTCCACGACGTCTACGACGTCGGTCTACACGACTTCTACTTCCTCGACATCATCTTCTACGACGACCACTTCGACGTCATCTTCCTCGACAACGACAACATCATCGTCTACCACAACATTGCCCTGGGAAATGCACTGCCTCTACATAACAGAGTTCGTGCCAGTTTCCGAAAACGAGTTCATAGAACTCTACAACACGAACTACGTCGACGTATCACTCGACGACTTTGCAATCGGAATATCCTCTGTCCCCCAAGCAGAACCCGCGACGATAATAAATCTTTCAGGGGTAATCTCTCCTCACACGTTCCACGCAGTCTACCAGAACGAGACCGGCTTCGACATACCCGATTCATGGGGCACGATTTACCTGTACAACAGAGACTTTGTCTGCGATTCCGTGTCATACAACGTCACCGACTTCAATCCACAATGGATTGTCTTCCCTCAGGGACTGTCGGTTGGGAGAGCAACGGGCAGATGGGTTACTCCTCCTTCAAGCACTCCGGGGGCCCCGAACCCTCTGGTATACCTGAGGCAGGTCAGCCTTTCTCAGGGCTGGAACATGATAAGCCTGCCCCTGAATCCGTAAAGAGCCTGTTTTTATTTTCTGTTGCTTGATACTTAACATGACTGAAGTCGACGTTGTCGCGGATAGCATCAAATCCATGAAAGTCCGCGGCGCCCGCGACATAGCGATTGCCGCCGCCGAAGCGTTAAAGGACGTGGTCAAGGCGGGCGGGAAGATGGCTGAACTCGAGTCCGCAGGCGAAAGGCTAAAGGCTGCGAGGCCTTCAGCGATTAGTCTTCCGAATGCCGTCAACTACGTCTTGTATCTTGCCGACGGAAACAAGGCTTTGCCAGACGACGAGTTCAAGGAAAAGACCCTCAAAGAGATAGACGACTTCCTAAAGCAGATTAAAAACTCAATACTCAAGATTGCGGAAATCGGCGCGGAAATCATAAAAGACGGCGACGTAATACTCACACACTGCAACAGCGACACCGCGATATCCATACTCAAGAAGGCATGGAGCGACGGGAAAAAAATAAGCGTAGTCTGCACTGAAGCACGGCCCCGACACCAGGGATACATAACCGCGAAACAGTGCAGCGAGCACGGTATTCCGACGACGCTCATAATCGATTCCGCAGTCCACTGGGCTATGAAGGAGTTCGGCGTAGACAAGGTCATAGTCGGCGCAGACACGATTTGCGCGAACGGGGACGTCGTCAACAAGGTGGGCACCGCCAACATAGCGTTGGCTGCCAAGGAATCAGACGTCGACTTCTTCGTTGCCGCGGACTCACTCAAGTTCTCGGCTCAAAGCCTTATGGGCAAGACCGTGAACATAGAGGAAAGAGACACGAGCGAAGTAACCGAAATCGAGGGCGTCACCATCAGAAATCCCGGCTTCGACGTCACCGAAGCACAATACGTGGACGCCATAATAACCGAGGAAGGAGTCATGCCCTCCCAGGCGGCATACCACCTCCTAAAGGCAAAATACGGCTGGGAGCTTTCCAAATAATGATCGAGGCTGCTATTGCGTTCCTCGGGGGTCTTGTCGTGTTGCTCAAGGGCAGTGACTTGTTTGTGTCTTCGTCCGTTAAGATTGCCAAGTACATCGGTTTGTCGGAGATTGTGATCGGCTTGACGTTGGTTTCCGTCGGGACGTCTCTGCCGGAGCTTGCGTCTTCCGTTGCCGCGGCGTCGACCGGGAACACTCTTCTGGTGACCGGTAATGTCATCGGCTCCAACATAGCGAACATAGGCTTGATACTGGGTTTGTGCGCCGTCATCGGGACGTTGAACATAAGCGAGGAAGTCTATTACCGGGATGGCTTCATCTTGATTGGGGTTTCGTTTTTGTTTTACTGGCTCGCATCCGACGGCGTAATCTCCGCATTAAACGGTTTGACGCTGCTTCTAGTGTTCGGCTTATACATGGGCTACCTGTTCAAGGCAAGGCCCCAGTTCAAGTCCCTGCTAAGGATTGGGGAGTGGCTTTACGTCCAGTTCCCTGTCTACAAGGCATTCGAGCCGAAAGTCTACAAAAAAATCGTGGAAAAGAGCATGGACTCGCAAACATACAAGAACCTGATCGCGGCAGGCATGCACCTCGGCGTGCAGGATAAGGCGTTTAAGAAGGGTCTTGACCCTGCGACGTACCGGCGTATTCTAGTCTCATACGAGGAAAAGCTCCGGAAAGAAATCGTCAGAGAATTCCTGATAGCTGCACTGGGTTTCGCGGCAATATACTACGGCGCAAAATACATGGTCGACGGGGCGGTTTCGCTGGCCTCGACTCTCGGAGTCAGCCAGAATGTAATCGGTTTGACGCTGATCGCGCTTGGGACTTCCATGCCAGAGCTCGTAGTCTCCATGACATCCGTGAGAAAAGGGTTCGGAAACATTGTGTTGGGCAACGTCATAGGGAGCAACATCGCCAACATTTCACTGGTCGCGGGATTATCCTCCATAGTATCTCCTGTATTGATACCTGCGAGGACGCTTGCATACACGCTTCCTTTAATGATACTCCTCTCGGTCATGGCTGTCATCTTCATCAGAAGCGGCTGGAAGGTGAAGAAGGCTGAGGGCATTATTTTTCTCGCATCCTATTTTCTTATAATGATTTGGGTAGTGTTCTCGTGAGAAAATGAAGCCTAAGAAAATCAGAAAGAAGCTTGCCAAGAAACTGAAGATTCTCGGCAAACCCGGGAAAGCCGGGAAGAAACTAAAAAAGAAGACCGGCAAGAATGCGCGTCACGCATACTGTTTCGCCGAGAGGACTCGAGGCGTCATAACGTCCATACTTGGATTGACCCTCATCCTGGCCGCGTTTATCGCATCCCCCGACAGGATAACGGGGCTAAAAGACATCGCAGGGTCCCTGGTTCACCACTGGCTTGGGAGAACGCTTCTTTTCGCGATAGGATTAGCATACCTTACTTACGGTCTCTGGAAGCTTATAATGGGAGGAGACTGAAGACGGACCTGAAGAACCAGAATATGAACAACAACACGTAATTGAAAAGCAGTTTTATCCACCCGACGTACGGCAGCCTAATCCACCCCCTGGCCTTCAATTGTTTCTCGTTTACTGGATAAGCTATGCCCCCGTTTACTCCGCACTGGTCCGGGGACGGATTATTGTCTCCTTTTGTAACATAGAACCTGTAGGAGCCGCCCTCAGGATACCTGGGGTAAAGACAGGAATCCAACCCCCTCTGGCAGTCATCCACGAAGCCAATGTATCTTTCAAAGTTTTTCTCGTTAAGGCACGCGGTCGTCCCGTCAACCTTCACGACCTTTCCGTCCTCAACCCACAAGACCCCGATAATCCTGTGTATTATAGGCTCGTTCGAGGCGTACTTTTGCAGGTGCCCCAAGTCACGGTCATATATTATGACGTCTCCGAGACGCGTATCCGGGAAAACATGATACTTGTCCGGAGACACCGTGAAAATCATGTCCCCCTTAGCAAAACCGCTCTGAAACGGAACCGACGAAACAAGCGAAGAATCACCCCAATTCTCAGAAAGCCAGCTGCTCCACCCACCATCCAAGTGCAGCATACTGCCGGAAGTAACGACGACTAATGGCACAAGAGTCTCAGACCCGAAGGCGGCCCTCAAAACGACAATCAAGACAAGAACTGTGACACCCACTTCCACGAAATCCTTAATCCAGCCCTTGGCAGCCGATTCGACGCTCGACGAGGCCTTAGTGCTCGCTTTTCCAAGCGAAGTAGTGTTTCCTCCTATCATATGCCCTAAAAAAAGATTTTATTATTTGCAATCCCATGAATAAAAACATGGAATTCGAAGAACTGGCTTCATGGGAGAAGCGGGTGTACGCTAACGTGTTCAAAAGGCTCCCCATCACGGCAACCCGCGGGAAGGGAATGTACGTCTGGGACACTAACGGAAAAAAATACCTGGACATGTACGCGGGCATAGCAGTAAACTGCCTGGGGCACGCCCACCCCCGCATAGTGAAAAAAATAAAAGAGCAGGCAGGAACCCTTGGCCACGTCTCTAATTGGGTGTATACTCTGCCTCAGCTGCGTCTTGCAGACAAGCTTTTGTCTTTGACGGGGCAAGAGAAGGTTTTCCTCACCAACGACGGCTCAGAAGCCGTTGAGTGCGCGTTAAAGCTTGCGATGGCTTCCAAGGGCAAGAGCCGTTTCATAGCCATGAAGGGCGCATTCCACGGGCGCACCCTGGGGGCGCTCTCCCTTACATCTGGTGAAAAGTACCGCAACCCGTTCAAGGCGTTTTTGGGGGATGTGTCTTTCGTAGACTACGGGGACGCCGACGCGGTGTCATCGGCAATCGACAAGGACACGGCCGCAGTTTTCGTTGAGCCAATCCAGGGCGAGGCGGGCGTGATCGTTCCTCCTAAGGGATACCTTAAGGCGCTGCGTGACGTAACCGAAGACAAGGATGTGCTTCTTGCAGTCGACGAAGTGCAGACCGGTTTCGGGCGCACTGGCGCCATGTTCGCGTGCGAGCACGAGAAAGTTAAGCCTGACATAATGTGCGTTGCCAAGGGAATGGGCGCGGGCTTCCCCATAGGTGCTGCATTATACAATGGCATGGACTTTAACGCAGGAGAGCACGGCGGCACTTTCCTGGGAAGTCCCCTGGCGTGTTCCGTGGCAAGCGAGGTTTTGTCCGTAATCGAGGAGGATAAGCTGGTCGAGAACGCGCGGAAGATGGGGGATATGCTTGTGAAGGAGATGGAGGGGCTTGGCCTGAAAGTCCACGGCATGGGGTTGATGCTGGGCGTTGACGTCGCAGACGGCGGGAAAACCGTCCTGGACTTGATAGGTGAAGGCGTTCTCACGATTTACTCCAAAGACACGGTCCGGGTTCTTCCACCGCTTATAATAGAAAAGAAACACATAATTGAATTCATAAAGGCATTATCGAAGGTGAATTAAATGATGGACGACGACTTTTTCGCGCAAATATACGACATGCTGCCTCTAACCGACTGCAAGGAGTGCGGCTTACCCTCGTGCAAGGAGTTCGCCGAAAAAGTAATAATCGGCGAGAAAAGCGTGTTCGAGTGCACGCAGATGGACCCGCAGAGAGCCCAGGAAGTATCTCTCGTACTGGATGAGCACGAACGATGATACTGGGCAAGAGCGAGATACTAAAGCGTGTCGGAGAGGACGCGCTTATTTCTAATTTTTCCGAGGAGGGTCTCGGCGGTGCAGGCTATGACCTGCGCGTTGCCAGAGCATACACAATAACGACTCACTCCTTTCTAGGTGTGTCCGAGCGCAAGACTCCTAAAGTCGCCGAACTGACCGATGAATCCATGATTATTCGGCCTAAATCTTTCATACTAATCGAAACCCTTGAGGAAGTCAACATGCCCGAAGACGTGATGGCTAGGATTCTCCCCCGTTCTAGCCTATTTCGGATGGGCTGTGTCCTCGCAACAGCAGTCGTCGACCCCGGATACAAGGGAACCCTAACCATGGGGTTGGCTAATCTTTCCAGCCACGACTTCGTGTTCGAGAAAAACGCGCGGATAGCCCAGATAGTCTTCGAGGAAGTCAAAGGCGAAACAGAATTATACGACGGTAAATACCAGGGCGGGAAAGTTGTTTGAAAAACCTAGGTTCTCCGATAATCGGCGTAGTCCATTAGCCTGCGCTGGTGGTAGTGCCTCAACTGCGCTTGCTTGAGTTTTTCTTTCCTGAACTCAAGACCTAACAGTACGAGGCATCCGAGAAGCGACATAACCCCTGCAAACAGGAAGGTATATGAAAACCCTATCTTGTCCGCTATGGCCGCGCCGATGACGGCGGTCGCAGCCGTACCCAAGCCGGTGAGAGTCGAGTAAACGCTCCACTCGAAGCTCTCGTGTTTCTTGTCCAAGTGCGTGCTCCAAAGACCAAGCCATGTGGGGTATGCTAGGGCGCTTCCTAGCCCGTATATGATTTCGGCGACGTAGATGGTTGTCACGTCTTCGGCCATGATGTATAGGAACGGCACAATCGAAATCACGAACGTTCCTGCGATTAGCCAGCGAACCTTGTTGTCGTGGCTGTCGACGAACCGTGAGAAAGGCAGCTGCACCAGCGACTTCGTCACCAGAAAAAGCGTGCTTGCAAACCCTGCCGCGAAAATCGTCCCTCCGTGTAGGTTCTCTTTTATGAAGATTGCGAGAATAGGCTGGATGAGTCCGAAGCCGGTCAAGACGAACACGTCCGAGAACATGAGCAGTTTAATCGTGCGGTTCACGCTCCCTCACTCTCCGACGACTTTCACGATAATCCTTCTGTCTCTTCCGCGCGTGTCAAGTTCGAGGAACGCGATTTGCTGCCATGTGCCGAGCACGGGTTTGCCGTCTGATACCGGCACCGTCAAATCCGGGCCGATAAGGGTTGCCTTGACGTGGCTTCTCCCGTTGTCGCAGCCCCACGTATGGTTGTGGGCGTAATCCTTGCTGGAAGGTGCGATGCGCTCCATCGCCTCGGGGACGTCCTTCATAAGGCCTGGCTCGTATTCGATGGTTGAAAGCCCTCCGGTGGAGCCTGGACAAAAGATAAGGCATATGCCGTCTTTTATCCCTGACTCGGCAATCTTGTCTTGAACGTATCCCGTGATGTCTACTATCTCGCCTTCGCGTTTAGTCGTAATCCTTACTTCCGAAGAGTATGCGCTCATCCTCTAGAGTATCCTCGCCTGCCTGTTGTTCGTCTTGGCCTCGACTATCCTGCCCTCAAAGGCCTGCCAGGCATCCCTTATATCATCTGCCTTGTCATCGGTTACGGCGACGACCGAGGGCCCTGTCCCTGAAAGCCCGGCAGCCTTGGCTCCCGCTCGCAATGCCTCAATCGCGATGTCCGGGTTCTGCTTGAACATGAGTGAGTGCATGAGCCCGTTTATGGTCATTGCCTCGTATATTTTTCCTTCGCGGGCCGCGTTCCAGGCTACATCTATTTCTTTCGCGATTTTCTTTACTTTCTTGACGTCGAGGTCTCCGGAGTAAATCCTTCCTTCCGGGAGAAAAACGAGGACACTCAAGTCGTCGACTGCTCCCCTGGCTTCGATGGTTTTTTCCATGTTGTTGGTGACTGTGTATCCCCCAAAATAGGACGCGGATGCGTCGTCGAATGCGCCGGTAACGGTCACCTTCGCGTCAAAGGACGCCTGTATGCCAGTCTTAATAATCGATACGTGGTCTACTTGGTCGCCGCCGATACTAATTGCTGGCACACCATCCTTCTCCGTAACTTCCCCGTGCTCTGCCGCCAAGGCGCCAATCAAGGCCAGCGTCGAAGCATTCGCCGCAGTAGACGAGCTCTTCAATCCCGCAGCCATCGGTATCGTGGACTCCGTTGTGATGTCTGCGCCATACTCGAACCCGAAACGCTCCATGACGCGCACGACGCAGCGCTCAAGAAGAAGCGTGCTCTCGTCCGGGTAGTCCTTGATTGAGGCGTTTATTTCACCGTCGTCCCGAAGCTTCACAGTCGCCTTCGTCTCGGTGTCCACTCCGAACGCTCCTCCCCTGCCGGTTGCGAACGCGCAGATGATGGTTGCAGCCCCGTGGGATAATGCCTTCGCCTTCATTTGTCCAATGGATTTATGCTTTACTTTTATTTAAGTCCTGATTCGAGCGTCCTTACCTTGCCTGCTAGGAATTCGTTTACGGGGGTGGGGACGCCGACTCTTCTGCCTTCGCGGACTATGTATCCGTTTATGGCCTCGATTTCGGTTTTCCTTGCGTTTTCAAGGTCCATCCACATGGAATTCTTGTTGTGATACGTTGCACTGGCAACCGCCCGTGTTTTGGCAAGCGGGTCTTCCGCAAGCTTTACTCCCAGCGCCTTGGCGACTGCGGCGCCTTCGCTTACCGCGTTCTCGCAAAGCGTCTTGGCCTCCCCGTTATCGTATATCTCGCCGTTCGTCCTCTTGTAGAGCGCGCCAACAGGGTTTATTCCCGCGTTGACTAGCGTCTTAAGCCACACGTCCCCCTGGATGTCCGATGATATCCTGGTTGGCAGGCCTGCGTCGTCGAAGCGCTCCTTTACTTTGTCAAGCATCATGCTCTGGCCTTCCGCGAGCGCTCCGATAACAGTCTCTCCCCTGCCTGCGTGAATGATTCTCCCCGGCCCGAGAGGAAGGACGCCGTTCATGGTGATGCCCCTAATAACCTGCTCCCGGGGTATGGATTCTGCGACATCATCCTCCTGGCCGAGACCGTTCTGAAGGATTAAGAAAACAGTGTCGTCTCCAACCATGGGCTTCGAATACTGCGCAGCCTCCCTTGCAGAATACGCTTTCGTCGTCAATAAAACAAGGTCACAGACGCCCACTAGCCCCGCATCATACTGCACGTGAATACTCCTGTAAACGCCGTTAGTCTCCCCGGAAACACTAATCCCCCCGCGGGCCACAGCTCCAAGAGTCTGCATGCTCTCCCCGCCGCGTCTGCCTACAAGCCACACCATGTTCCCAGGATTAGCAGACAACAACGCCGCATAAAGACTTCCAATGGCTCCTGGACCGACGACACCGATTTTCATTTGAGTATTTATTATGTTCATGCATTAAATTATCTTCCACGATGATCGAGAAAATAGATTCAGCCAAGTTGCCAACCAAATACGGGGACTTCACCATCCTCGGCTACCGGGCAGTATCAGGCGAAGAATACGTAGTCCTCACTAAAGGCGACGCCTCCGGCGACGACGTGCTCGTCCGCGTGCACTCCGCATGCCTTACCGGCGACGTCTTCCATTCCCGCCGATGCGACTGCGGCAACCAACTGGAGATGAGCATTCGGGCAATCGATGAGGAGGAGCGCGGAGTCGTCGTCTACGTTGCGTCTCATGAGGGCCGGGGAATAGGCATCTTGAACAAGGTGAAGGCTTATCACCTCCAGGATGATGGCTTGGACACGGTGGACGCGAACAAGGCGCTTGGGTTTGAGGAGGATCTCCGGGATTACTCTCAGGTCGTGGAAATACTCAAAGAATTGGGCGTCTCCTCCGTGAGGCTTCTAACCAACAATCCCGCGAAAGTAAGCGGCTTCGACGGCTCAGGCATAAAAGTCAAGAGAGTGCCCATCGTAATACCGAAAGACAAGGTAACTGAATCCTACATGGAAACCAAGAAAAACCGGATGGGCCACATGCTGTAAACTGTGGCATTATACCGTCGCAGGACACTCCAATCTCGACGGAGTTATCAATCCCTCATTCATCCGCTCAATATCGACTAATCTCTCTCTTTGTTTATTCCTCATAAGCACTTCCACTAAAATTGTCAGTTTAATGGAATCTTGATTCACTACTAACTCAAGTTTACCCCGCTGAGCATGTGATATATGATACTTTGAAAGACCTAACAGTTTAGAGTAATCTAGTATCTCTATTCCCGCAACTTTATTATCCTCATCCAGATCAAAAATAAAGTTGTCGTATATCACAGACTCCTTATATGCTCTATCAATGGGACGTGCATAAAAGATGTCTTCAGCATAGTCGTAGCTATGCATAGCCTCTTTTCTTATAATCCTTCTCTCATCCTTCTTATTTACTGCCATTTTCCTTTGATTCTTCTCTTTTTATCTTGTGGGAAAGCAGTCTTAATATTTATGAATCCTCTATCAAAGCGGATTATTATGCACAGATCATGTTCTGTGTCATACTCTATTGCTTTCTTATATGTGTCTCCTTCCTGATAAATGATTGCCTTAAACTCTCTGTTTTTAAGGTGAGTTCTAATTAATTCAGGTTTAAGCCCCC
>JBDRCA010000112.1:0-6565 GCA_043822165.1 Candidatus Altarchaeota archaeon | reverse complement strand
CGGGCCAGGGGCTGCTCGCGTCACCGACATAGACACATTCAAACCGCCGGTGGCCGCACCCCTATTCACGGCCACTGCAGTCCCAGTCATTTTAAACGACGACATCCCCGAATTCGATCTCATGGGTGTGAAATGGGGGCCATACACTAAAGAGGCGAAAACAAAGCTGCCAGAGTATGCTGCAATATATTTGATGCTTAAGGGAGCGGCGGAAGCGGTGAAATAACAGGTTAGTGCACTGGTCTTCTTCTTATTTCGTGCCCGCATATCAGGCAGTCGCCGGGATAGTCGGCGGCGTATTTGCTCCCGCATCCTGTGCACACTTTCTCCCAGGAGAGCTTGCGTTTTATGCCATCTTGGCTTGTTGCCTCGAATTTGATGCCGAGGTGGGCTGCCAGGTTCTGCACCGCGTAATCGTCTGATACGACTGATGCCCCTGTTTCCAGGGCCGCTGCGATAAGTTCCAGGTCCACTTTTGACAGGGACGAGTAGTCACCGGTCTCCTTGGCTTTGTCTTCTGCTTTCTTTACGTGTTTTTCCCCGGGAGACACTACTTTTATATGATTGTTTCCTATTGCTAAGTCGATTATTTCCTTTACGTCGTCATCAATCAACTCGGATAATACGCCATTCGTTATGATGTATCCGCCTTCCGTGAAATCCATGCTTGAGCGAAAGATGGCTGACGTGTCGAGGACTTTCATTTCAAATCGTATTTATTTAAATTTAGAGTTCAATAAACTAAATTAATTCAAGGGAAAAAATGCATGTGGCGCTTATTCCTGACGGGAACCGCAGGTACATGAAGAAGAAGGGGATACTAAACCTTGGCGAATCATATGCCAGCGGCATCAAACAGTTCTACGACTTCCTCCAGTGGTGCTCTGACTTCGGGGTTGATGAAGTCACCATTTACGCGTTGTCGACTGAGAACATAGAAAACCGGAGCAACGACGAGATTAAGACCTTGTTTAACGTGTTCGCCAAGCAGGCTGGGGAGGCTGTTTCCGACAGGAGGATTCACGACAACAAGGTGAAAGTCAACTTCTGCGGGGACAAGGAATACCTTTTAAACGGCGTCCAGGAGCCGGATCTTGCGAAAAAACTGGTTGAGAACTTAGGGAAGCTCGAGGACGCTACCAGGGATTACGGCGATTTGACGCTTAATCTTGCGATAGCCTACGGAGGCAGACAGGAGATTTTATCCGCCGCTGAAAAAATATCGGAGAGTGGGCTCCCGTTCACTGAGGATAACTTGAAGGCGAACCTGTGGGTTAAAGGCTACCCCGACATTCTGATAAGGACCTCGGAGGACAGGTTAAGCAACTTCCTTCTATGGCAGGCAGCCTACTCTGAAATGTATTTCCCGGACAAGCTCTGGCAAGAGTTTACTAAAGATGACTTAGAGAAGATAATACTAGACTACAGGGGGAGAGAACGGCGTTTCGGCAAGTGATTGAGGGTTTTTGATGAGCGATAAGAAAGATTGTGGGAGGGGGCACGCCAGTGCGTCGATTGCAAGCATCCTACAGGAGCCTTTGACCATCATCGCCTTGACTGTTTTCTTGCTTGCCTGGGCGAGGGTTTTCCTGGGTGAAGGAACGATTTTCTCGATTATACCGGGGGCAAGCCTCGTCTTGGGCGTATTATCATGCTACTTCACGTACCTTTACCTCAAAGGCAAGAAAAAGAGGTACAACCTGCTTGGCATACCCCTGCTGATTTTCATCGTGACCCTGTTCATCTTCTACTCCAACACTTACGCTCAAAGCGGCGTCGTAGCCAGAGACTACACCATGTTCGCCCTGGCAGCAAGCTTTTTCCTGCTTTTTTACACGCTATCAACCCACAACATCCTGGGCTTTGACACGGGCGTGATTACAGCCCTATTTTTGTCGACTATGCTCCTGCACGTCATACCCGCTTACTCCCCCTACCTTGCCGCCCTTGACCCCTATTTTTACCTCAAACTATCAGAGTCGACCATGACCACTGGCTTTTTACCGGACCACGAATACAGCGTCTACCCGCTAGTCAGAGGAATCCAAGGCAACACCCCAGACATGGAGCCCGGAATCGACTACGCACGCTCAGCCTTCTTCCTGCCCATATACCTCTCATATGCAGCATCGATAAACTCCTTCCTCGGATTAACCCTCTACGACACCGCAATAATCTATCCGGCCCTATTCTCGGCCCTGACTGTAGTCCTTATTTACCTGCTCGTAGCCGAACTCTTCAGCGACTCCGCGCCATACAACAGAATCGCCGCCTTCATCGCAGCATTCATACTGATGGTAAGCCCCGCATACGCCGCAAAAGCCACGGCAACAAACTGCGAAGACGACACGCTCGGAATGTTCATAATGGTGGCAAGCCTGCTCTTTTTCGTGGCAGCCTTCAAGCGCAAGGAAATGAAGTACGTCTACCTCGCAGGACTCTCATTCTTCCTGCTGAGAATCTCCTGGAGCGGATACTTGTATACTGTTCTCATACTCGGCATCTTCTCGATACTTTACTCGATAGCCCGTTTCCTGAACAAGAAGGACTGCTTCAACCACATAACGTATCTTTTAGCGTGCATAATACCGAGTTTCCTGACGCCACTTATACTGCACGCCAGAGGCGATTTCCCTCATCTGAGGGATTTCTTCCCCTACGACGTCAACCTCGTAGTCCTAGGCGGCATGGTGTTCACAGGAGCGCTCTTAGAGTTCATCCAATACAGGACACAAAAGAAAAAAGGGGATGAACCAGCCCCGGAAGGCAACATGCTCGATGGAGTGAACGCGTGGGTTAGGGCCAACTCGAACGTGCTTCTCGCATTGGTTGTCGTGCTCGCGATAGTCGGCATCATGTTCATAGGAGTGGAAAAAGTGACGGGAGTCATCGAGTCAACTCTTGAAAGCAGGAAACAAGACGACGTAATCAAGAAGACTATTTCGGAGCAGCACCCCCTCGCAGCATCTATTGGAGAGTACTTGGCTGTGGGACCGCAAAAGTTCAGCATACTTTTTTTGTACGCTCTTTTGATGACGCCCGTGCTTTTGTACAGGGGTTTCTCGAAGGCTGATTTTCCCTCGCTTTTCGTGTTGGCACTGGGTCTTCCAATGCTTTACGGCGTTTACTTTAAGTCCCAGTACATTTTCATCGCAAGCCTGTCCATAACCATCATGGGTTCCACCGTCGGGGTCTACTCGATTGCGAAACGCAAGGACTTCGAGAGCTTGAGGATTGTGGGTCTCCTGCTTGTATTGGTGGTGCCGTTCATAACCGTGCCGTTTTTCGGGACGAAGACTTACTCGAATTCAATAGCCATGATTCCAATGCACATGGGGCCGTCAGGAGACAGGTATTACTGGGATCCCGCATTGACGTGGCTTAGACACTACACGCAACCCAACGATGCAGTCCTCACGTGGTGGGATTACGGGCACTGGATAACCTCAGAATCCCAGAGGCCTGTGTTAATCGACAACCTCCAGGCAGACCCGTGGCAGATCCAGGACGTCGCCCGCTTCTTCGTCAACAAGACGACCGAGGAAGAAGCCATGGAAACCTTCAGGGCATACCAGGACCAGTACAAGAAAGTCACACAGATTTACCCTGAAGGAGTGGACTTGCGCTACGTCGTCATAGACTGGACCATGATAGGCAAGGGCTCTGCACTGCATTTCATAGCAACAGGCAACATAGACACTAAAGCCGACGGAGACTTCAGAAACTACGCCATATGCGGATTTTACCCACAGGCAAGCGACACAACCCCGAGAATAATGTCTGATGAAGACGGCAACATGTTCCTGGGCAGGAGAATCATCTTCGCGTGCAGCGGATACGTTCCAGGCATCGAATTCCTGATAAGAGAAGACACGGAACTCGCGGAAATAAACGTCATATTAAACTACGGGCAGAAAGTCCCGTGGAAGTCGTGGATAGAACACAACGACGCCTCAATACTCGGAGTCCAGCCACTATACCAGATAATATCGCTTGCAATACAAAACCCGACAGCACAGCTCATGCCCCAGTTCAGGAGCATAATCTATGTGCCGGACGAGTTCTCGGACTTCATGATGACCCGGCTATACCTGTCAGACCACATAGACACCGTCTACAATGAAGGATTCTGCACCCAGGAAGCCAACAAAAAAAGCATAGGATGCAGGACCTATCTCTCAGAGGGATTATACAACAGGGAGTACACGCCACTCAAAAACTTCAGGCTAGTCCAAGACTTCTCGAACGGGTACGTGAGAGCGTACGAGAGAATAGACTAGAGGCTGCCTGCAAAATCTCCTGCAAGGGCCGCCAGCTTTGAGAGCATCTTTGACTCATCGCCCAGGTTTCCTTCAATAACGTCTATTAACGCGCTGCCTATGATAACCCCTGAAAACCCTATTTTCCTAGCGCGCTCGACATGCTCTTTCCGGGATATGCCGAAGCCCAGGCAGACCGGCGTGTCGGTTTTCGCCCTTATCTTCGCGAGCATGTTCGATACTTTGTCGCTGAACTTGTTTCTTGCACCCGTAACGCCCAGGACGGATACAAGGTATATGAATCCGGTCGCATGCGATAGAATCTCTTCAAGGCGCTTATCATCCGTCGTCAAGGCGACGAACTGTATGAGCGAGACGCCTGCTTTCCTGCATTCTTCTTCCAGTATCCCGCACTCCTCGTAGGGAAGATCCGGGACTATGATTCCGGATACCCCTGATTTAGCGCACATGGACGCGAAACGCTCTACGCCGTAGTGCAGTATCAGGTTGTAATACGTCATCGAAACCAGGGAAACATCCGAATTCTCGGATATTCTCCCGCAGACCCTGAAGTACTCGTCAGTGTTCATGCCAGCCGAAAGAGCCCGCTGGGAAGCCCGCTGAATCGTGGGGCCGTCTGCAATAGGGTCGGAGAACGGAAGGCCAAGCTCTAAAACATCGGCGCCGGCCTCGATGAGTGTTTCGGCTATTTTGACGGTTGCCTCAGCACCCGGGTCTCCGACGCAGACATACGGCATGAAAGCCATCCTACCCTCCTTGGAGACGCAGCTGAATTTCTCGCCCAGAGTCATGGACATATATCCACCCTGAAAATAATCTTTATGAGCGTCTTGTTCGTAATCAAGATAATCAAGCCGACCAAGACGTACACGACCATGTCTTTGGCTAGCATGCGCTGCTCGTCATCGTCTTGGGAGATGAGCCATTTCGCTCCTGCGAGCGCCCAGACGAGGACTGCAAGCGACACCGGGATGAATGGCCGGGACAGTACCTCGCATATTAGCCTGTAGAACGGCTCAATGACCATTGCTCCAGTAACGGCTGTTCCAGCCGCAACTGTGATGGTGGGGTAGGCCAGGAAAACGGTGGCGATAATTATTTTTTTCATCATTTTTTCTTTCATGGGCAAAACGAGGACATTGTGAATGCAAGCGTACCTCCTGTAGCGGCATAAGTCAGAACGTAAACCGTCCCTGAGGCAACCAGGAAGATTATGAGGCCTATTAGTATGGTCACTATCGTGGTCTTAGCCTGGAGCCTGCCTTGCGCATCATCCTCGGATCTTGCCCACATAAAACCTGCGAGAATCAGGAAAAACAATGCGAGAGGCCCCAGAATATTCTTCAGCACCCCATAAGCCGTGCAGATGTATACTTGAGCCGGCTTGACCATGTCCTGCGCAAGAGTGCTTGCCGAGACTGACTCAGACAAGAAAAAGAGCGCCAACGCCAAACAAAACACGATTTTAATCCTTGACTTCATCGTTTGAACCTAACACGGACTATGCTTGACTAGAGCGTAGACTATCCCTCCTGCAGCCAAAACCACGACCAATCCTATGAAGACGTTCTCGATGAGAAACTTCGCCTGCTTCCTGGCGCCGGGATCCTCCTCTGAGTAAAGCCACTTCAACCCCGCTATGATAAGGATGAAAACCGCGAGAGGGCCGAGTATGTTGCGCATGGCATAGTAGATGCTGCACAAGTAGTCGGATAAAATGACCCCCAAGAGGCTTGAAACACCCCCCGAGGCGGCAGCCGTTCCCGCAAGCAGTACCAATGCGAATATCGTCTTTTTTTTCATCTTACAAGAGTCGGCGTTAAAAGCGTCAAACCGGAGTCATCGCATTTAAAGCCCGGATTCTGGATTATAACAGAAACCAGGGCGACTGCGATCGTGACGATCAAAAGCCCGACTATGACTCCCTCCACCATTTTTTTAGCCAATATCCTATCCTGAGGATTATCCTGTGATCCCACCCACTTCAAGCCCGCCCAGACAATAAAAAACAAGGCAATCGAACCCACCATGTATTTTATGGCCGAATGAAGATAACACAAAACGCTCCCAATCTCCACGAAGGCGTCGCCTAATGCGTCACCGCCCTTTATCGGGCCGACACATCCCGAAGTCAAAACAAGAACTCCTATGACGAGAAGAGATGCGAGATTCCTCATACATAAACTTATTTGTTTTACTTTAAATTAAAGCTAAAACGAGCAACTGAAGGTCTCACTGGTTATGAACTCCGCCAAAGGCTTGGACACCCGTATCAAAGTCAAGGC
>JBDRCA010000111.1:0-6224 GCA_043822165.1 Candidatus Altarchaeota archaeon | reverse complement strand
CGAAAAACAGCGGCACCAAGGCCGTGCCGTTAAACAAGGGGCTCTCCGAAGCAAGAGGAGAAATCGTAGCATGCCTTGACGCGGACTCACTGGTCATAAAAGAAACCCTTGGACGGATGCTCCCGCACTTTGACGCCCCGGACGTAGCAGCCGTAACGCCCGCACTCAAGGTATTCAACCCGGAAACCCTGCTCCAGAAGCTGCAATGGTACGAATACCTTTTCGCGATACTATTGCGCAAACTCATGTCGCTCATAGACTGCATCTACGTCACCCCCGGCCCCTTCAGCCTGTATAAGCGCGAAGTCATAGAAGAACTCGGCGGATTCTCAGAACACAACATTACGGAAGACATGGAGATGGCCTTGAGGATTCAATCCCATCACTACAAAATCCGCAACGCCATCGACGCCTATGTCTACACCATAGCGCCAGACAACCTCCCAGAGCTTTACCGCCAGCGGAGGCGCTGGTACCAGGGGCTTTTAATCAACAGCAGGATTTACAGGCACATATTCTTCAACAGGGAATACGGGGACTTCTCCCTTCTCATGCCCCTAAACGTGATAAGCGTTATCGTATTGATGATTTCAACGCTCTTGTTCTTCTACTACATCCTGAAACCGATTTTCAAGCTTGTGATAAAACTCGTACTCATCGACTTCGATTTGATGGTGTATTTCAAGACGCTGGAACCCACGTTCTACATCCTCGACTACTCGTATATGAGAATCTTCATACTCTTGGCAGTCTTCATGTTCGGACTGCTCTCGCTTTACTTAAGCCACAGGTTTGCAGGCGAGAAAATCAGGCGTTATGGAATCCGCCCGGTCATCGCATTCTCGGTACTCTACTTCCTATTCCTAGGCTCCCTGTGGCTCGGCACCATAACCGAGTTTTTAAGGGGTGTGAGAAATAAATGGTAGACTAAAAAAATGAGGGTCACAAACAGAAAGATATACGTAAGCGCGCTTTTCCTGACGATAGTCATATTCGTCATGGGCCTGCTCTTGGGTCTTGTGATCGAGGGTAAACGCGTAGCATACGTCGAGAATGCGGATCGGATTCAGAAGCTTAATTTCGAGAGCCTGCAGCTTCAGTTTTTGTATCTCGCCTCCCTTGAGGGCAGGGAGAGTTGTCCCGCGTTTTCGGCGGCTTTGGGAAGCCACATCAAGGAGACTGAGAAGGTTCGGGAGCGGCTTGAAGGCTATATTGCTTCCGGTGTCGCGTATAACGACGAGTTCGAGATTTTGAAGAGGGAGTACACGATTTCGCAGCTTAATTACTGGATTTTATCCAAGAAGACTAAGAGGTTGTGCGGGACTGATTTCATCCCCATTCTTTATTTTTATTCCGATAAGTGCCCGGAGTGTGAGAACCAGGGTTTCGTCTTGGATTACGTGAAGAAACGCTTCGGGGACAGAGTCTTGATTTTCGCATTGGATAGGACGTTCAGAGAGGAGCCGATCATACCCGTAATCGTGACGACGTATAATGTTTCGTCTTCGCCGACCATCGTAGTCGAAGACGATGTATTTACCGGGTTCCAGTCAAAAGACGCGCTTCTTGAAGCCGTCTGCGGAAAGTTCACGGAAAAACCCAGTGATTGTCCATGACCGACGAGTTCGCCTTGGAGTTCAAGCGCCAGGCAGTGCACCTGCTCGTGGGATTGTTTGAAGCAATGTTAGTCTTCATCCTGAAACCCGCTATCGGAGTCTACGTTCTCACACCCATTGCAGCGACAATACTCTTCCTTTATTACGCCCCGAGGATTGGAGCCCACCTGCCAGGCATATCCCACCTTATAACGCATTTCGAGCGGGAGAAAGACGTCAAGAAGTTCCCGTTTAAGGGTGCGTTATTGTTTAACGTCGGGATTATCGTTCCGGTAGCGCTTCTGGAGACGCGGACTGCCTGCACAGTCATAACGGTGCTGGCATGCGGGGACGCGGCCTCAACGCTCGTCGGCAAGTTCTGGGGGACGCCCAGGATAAACGGGAAAAGCATCGAAGGATTTGTTGCCTTCATCGCAGCGGCATATGGGGGAGCGCTCTTGTTCACGGTTCCTGAGACCGCGTTCATGTTCGCGCTGATTGGAGGGTTCGTGGAGCTTTTCTTTAAGGTAGACGACAACCTGTCGATTCCCATAAGCCTTACGGGGGCTGCCGTCTTAACCGGCCTGTGAGCAGCACCGCGTCCGTGACGCGGGCTGCCTGGACTGTCTCAGCTACATCGTGCACGCGAAGAATGTCTGCGCCATTCATGATAGAGGCTACGGCTACTGCAATCGAGCCTGAAAGACGCTTTTCAGGGGGGGCGTCGAGTATTTGCCCTATCATTGACTTGCGGGATGCGCCGACGAGGAGGGGATAACCCAGCTCCTTGAACTCGATAAACCTGCGGATTATCTCCAGGTTGTGTTCAAGATTTTTTCCGAAGCCGATCCCGGGGTCAAGAATGATTTGCCCGTCTTTTACTCCCCTGGATTTCGCGTATTCAATCCTCTCCCTGAAAAACTCTTTTATGTCCCCGACAACATCCCTGTAGACAGGATCATCCTGCATGCTCTTCGGCGTGCCCTGCATGTGCATGATTACGACCGGAAGACCTGACTCTGCGACAAGTTCCGCCATGCCTTCCGAGCGCAGACCATATACGTCATTTACCATTGAGGCGCCCGCCTCAATCGCCTTTGAAACAACCTCTGGCTTATAGGAGTCAGCGGAAACTGGAACATCTAGCTCGCAGGCCAGCGCCCCTATCACGGGCACGACACGCCCAATCTCATCTTCAATGGAAACAGGCTCAGAGCCCGGGCGCGTGGACTCGCCCCCGACATCGAGAATATCAACACCATCCGCGACCATCCTGCGAGCACGCTCAAGCACGTCCCCGGTGTTTGAGTATGTGCCGCCGTCGTAGAACGAATCAGGAGTAACATTAAGGATTCCCATCACAAGCGTCCCATCGAGGGAAAGCCTATGGCTTCCGCACTCAATAAACTTTTTATTCATTTAAAATCACCTTTCTTGCGTCTCCCACGAAGAATATTGAACCGGATATTATTATGCACTCGTCTTTATTTGCGACCTCGCGCGCCTTTTTGATGGCGTCATCGATTGTTTTTTCGGGGATGCAGTCTATGTTGTATGGTGTGATTTTGGCGCAAAGTTTCTCTGGGGAGACGGCGTGAGGGTGCTGTGAGCACGCGGTTACCGCGGCTTTCATCAATGGTGCGAGCTGACTTATTATCCCGTCTATGTCTTTGTAGTCTGATACGCCGAGTATGAAGACTCCCTTTTTTTTCCCGTATTTTTCTTTGAGTGTGTCTGCGAGTGTTTTCGCGCCTGCCGGGTTGTGGGCGCAATCAAGTATTATCTGCGGTTTCGTTGCTAATTCCTCGAATCGTCCGGGCCAGGATGCTTTTGACAGGCCTGAGCGTATGTTTTCAGCGGATGTTTTTATTCCGCGCAGGTTTAGGATGTCTAATGCTGTGACTGCCACGGCCGCGTTCACGAGCTGGTGTTTTCCTGGCAACGCTGGTTTAAGGTTTGTGTGGCGTCTTATCCCGTCAACAGTGAGTGAATTTTTTTCGTCGAACGTGTATTTCACGTCTCTTCCGATTGCGTAGAGTCTGGCGTTTTTTTCTCTTGATTTTTTCTCGATTACTGTTAGTGCTTCCGGTTTCTCCTCGGCTGTGACGACAGGTACATTATCCTTGATTATTCCTGCTTTTTCGTAAGCAATCACCTCTATTGTGTCTCCGAGTATTTCACTGTGGTCCATTTGAACGTTTGTTATGACGGATACTTCCGGAGAAACGACGTTGGTTGAGTCCAGCCTGCCGCCGAGACCCACTTCTAGCACCGCCACGTCCACTTCTTGTTCCGCGAAATATTTGAATGCAATACAGGTCACCACTTCGAAGAACGATGGTTCGCCCAAGTCTGGGTCATCCCTCATCTCGTTGATTAACGGGATGGTATCTGTGACCAATCCTGCTAAAGCCTCCTTGCTTATGTCTGTTCCACCTACCCGGATTCTTTCCGTGAACTCCATAAGATGCGGCGAAGTGTAAAGCCCCGCGTTTAAGCCTGCCTCAAGAAGCGCGGAGTAGATGAAGGAGCATACCGAGCCTTTCCCGTTTGTGCCGCCGACGTGGACGGAGCGGAAGCTTTTGCGCGGGTCGCCCATGCGGTGCAAGAGTTCCTGGGTGTGGGTGAGTCTGAGCCTTATTCCGGTGCGCCTTAAGCGGTAGAGATAGGATACTGCTTCTTCGTATTTCATTCCAGTATTTTTATTATAACTCATAAGTGTTATTTATGCGGCTTGCGTTTGCGTCTCTTATCACCATAAGCCTTCTCTCAGGGTTCCTGTTCACAATCGTCTTGACTGCCGCCTATGTGGCGGACTACGTTGACTGGATTCTCCTTCTCGTCCTCACGGTAATAATAAACGTGGTTTTGTGGCGTGTCGGGCCGTGGCTAAGCGACTTCTCATTCAAGTGGTTTTACAGGGTCCAGTGGATAGGGTTAGACGGTTTGGCGGTGCAAAGCAGTGTTGTGGCAGGCCACATAAAGGAAGTATGTAAAAAGTACGGCATGAAGGCGCCGAAAATCGGTTTGATTCCGGACGATAACCCGACAGCCTTCTGCTACGGCAGCGGCCGCTTTAACGCGAGACTCGTCTACTCGCAGGGGCTTTTCAAGTACCTGTCAGACGAGGAGGCAAAAGCCGTCATATCCCATGAATTAGGCCACATCGTGCACAGAGACTTTATCGTGATGACGATTGCGGCAACCATACTCCAGCTGCTCTATGAACTATACTACATCTTCGCCCTACGGCGGAGTGGTGGCTCAAGCCGCAGTGAAAAGAAGGGCAATGTTTTGGTTGCAGTTGGTATTGTTTCCTATGTTTTCTACGTTATTGGAACATACATTCTCCTTTATCTTTCCCGCGTTCGCGAATACTACGCAGACGAGTTCGCGGCAGCCGAAACCCAAGACCCCAATGCCCTCTCCAGAGCTCTCGTCAAAGTCGCCTACGGCATAATAGCGGAGAAAGACAGCGACCGCGAGGCCCGGCTCATGCAGTCGACGAGGACTATGGGTTTGGTAGACTTTAAGTCCGCAAGGCAGTTGGGTCTGTCTTACGCCAACAGCCAGCGCTTCGGCGGCTCATTCAAGGACATATTCCTCTTCGACTTGAAGAACCCATGGGCCAGGATACTTGAGCTTTCCAGCACGCACCCTTTGACTGCGAAACGTATTGACAGGCTTGAGAGGCTTGCCAAAGGTTACGGGCACGAGCCGGAGTACGGCATAGTGTCTCTGGAGGGTGTTACAGTTGATTCCGCAAGGCTTTGGAGGAATTTTATGGTAGACATGTTTTTCATGTATCTGCCGAAGTTGGCGCTCGCGCTTGCTTTATTGAACGTAATCTTACTTTTCGTCTTTGAGACATCGTTTCTCCTCGGATTCTGGGTCATGCTCGCGGGAGTCGGCATGCTCTTGCAGACTTTCTACAAGTATCCTTCGGGCACGCCTGAGCGGGCAACCGTCTTGGATGCTATGAGCAACGTGTATGCTTCGCCTGTTAGGGGTAGACCCGTTGTTTTTGACGGCAAGGTCGTGGGCAGGGGGGTGCCAGGGCTTGTGTTTTCCGAGGATCTTATGATGCAGGATTCAACAGGGCTTATTTACTTAAACTATGAGAGCCTGCTGCCTTTTTTGGGTAACCTGTTTTTTGCGTGGGGTAAGGCTGAAAAACTGGTCGGCGAGCGTATTAGTGCCCAAGGATGGTTTGTGAGGGGGTTGTCTTCTAGGCTCGAGCTTGCAAGGATTACGGACGGGGAGGTCATTAAGAGTCATGTTTACACGTGGAATATTGTTTCCGGGGTTTTGATTACTTTGCTGGGTGTTGTTTTGTTGTAGGGTGTGTGAATGTTTAAGCCTCGATTGGAGCGGGATTCGATTAGATTGTTGGTTTTGTTTTTTGGTGTTTTTTTGTTGTGGAGTTTTCTTAATAGCGGTTTTTTTCATCCAGTGAATGTTCATCGGCTGGAGTATTCCGTTGACGGCGAGCGTTGGGTTCGTTTTAATAATCCTTTGCGGCTTTATTCTGGTCCACGGTGGATTTACGTGAGGGGGTTTTTTTACAAGGATGATCCTTCGGAGGAATCTTATTTGGAGTTGGGCGCCATAGACTGCATTTCATCGGTT
>JBDRCA010000110.1:0-7451 GCA_043822165.1 Candidatus Altarchaeota archaeon | reverse complement strand
CCCTTCACAGAAGAAGTCAGGGACAGTTCCCGCAGGATAAGCGTTGAAAAATTCATGGGAATAATGGACCAGTTAACGCCTGAGAAAGCGGGAGACGTAAGAGAGTTCCGCCAAGACGCTGCGAGAGCATTCATATTCCTTGAGTCAGCGGTCGCGGCGCAGGGAACAATCTTCGACTCACTGCAGGGTCTCGTGGACGTGGGCGATGAACTGCCGCAGGTGTGCGGGAAACTATTCAGTATGATAGGCGACTTCGACGACGTCTTCATGGCATTCCACGTAAACGACAATCCATTGAGGGTCGGCGGCAAACCCTACCGTGGAGGGCAGTTTCTAATAAGCGCGGGACCGTCCGCGGGCGGTAAAGACGACGTGATGGGAAAGCCGAAATACACATCTGAGGGCGACATAGTTTTCGCGGAAGGCACTGCATTAGACAGGTTGTGCACGCTTACCGTCGACGGTGCGCCCATTGTAACACCCTCTGAAATAGCCCGTCCCATGAAGGTGACGAACAGGAAGAGACGACCCCACTACGTGAAAGACGCACAGGACCGGACACTCCAAGTGCCGGTGTTAATGGACGGAAAACTGGAATACAGAACCTTTGAATTGCTCGGCGAGGAAGTGACGGGAAGCGTGGAAGCCTCAGTAGACATAACCCTGTCCGCGCTCAAAAGAGTCGCAGACTCCCCGGAATTCCAGCATGCAGGTTCATACCTCCGCGACCTTACTCTTGATAATGCAAGCCCGGATGAAAGACGCAATCTATTAGAGTTAACCGGGAGGTCAGACTCCGAAGAGGCGCTCAGCCACGTTAGAGCCCTCCACAAAGAGCTTTCCGAAATGCTCTACCAGGGAGTAGAGGGAGGCGCCCATGCTTTCATCCAGAGACAAGTAGAGAAAAAAGGAAGCGGAGAAATAAACGGCGTAGACTACTGGTTTCTGCGCCCGGTTCCCGGTAAAATCGGAGGGCGATCAGGAGACTTCAGGAGGCTCGAAAACGACGGAGCCTTAGATGTCGCCTACACTTACAGCCAAGCAGGATACGGTTTCATGCAAGACAACAGGAGAGGATTATACGGGACCTACCAGATGACTTATCTATCCCTCAAGGACGCGATAAGCCACGCTTCAGATTCAATGAGGCGGGACCCGGTGCTCGCCGAAGTCGTCAGCCGCTATGCAACAAACGGAAGAAAAAGCACCGACCACGAAACAATCATAGACTTCATAACACAGGGCCGCGAAATACCCTCCCTCAGAAAGCAGAGGCATCGGGAACCAGACGGAACAATCACGATAGCCGGCTTAAGCGAACTCGCAGAGGGCGGCAAACACAAACTGATAATCCTGGGAAGCGGCACAACACCGGAAGTCGAAGTACTACTAACAAGATTCCCTGAAAGCGAATTATCCTACATCATACAGGGCTCGAAGAACCGGCCAATCGAGGAGATACTACACGACATGACGCGTTTCCAGTCCTTGAGGGGGACGGAAGACCCCAGAAAACAAGAGGACCGGCGCATAGAATGCGGCCCCCACATACGAAGGGGACTAAACCTGGTCAGAGACCCCAGATTCAACACAACCGGCTACAGAATACACGTAATCGAAAACTACTTCGACACGACACCTGAAAAAGCACAATTCCACAAAACACAGAGGCTTGGAGCACTCATGCTCGCGGCGAGAATACTGGACTACGAACCAGCGGCGATGAGCCAAATCCTAAGGCAACTCTCTCCAGGGCAGATTCCTATCCGAGACGAGGACATAGAAGCTGTTGGAATACCGCTGAGTAGCATACGCCCCGGGGAAAAAACAGATTAAAAATCCTTTTTTATAGGCGTTTGCCCCATATCTATGGAAAGACGATAAAATGGCTAGGAACAAATCACCACTACTTAAAAGGATTCTGGCGGTCGCGAACCGCACGAGGTCCCGCGCACCCGTCTGGGTGTTCTCGAAGACCAACAGGAAAGTACGAGACAGCCCGAAAAGCAACCGAAACTGGAGACGAGACAGCATATTCTAGGTCGTCGGAATTAGCCGACGACTAACGGCGCATTAATGCGTTCATATACAGTTACGTACTGTTTGGCGAGCTCCTTCCAGTCGTATTTTTTGACTTCCTTCCTGGCTTCCGCGCCCATTTTCCGGATGCTCTCTCCCGTGGGGTCGCCGAACAAGTACTTTATTCCCCATGCGATGCTGTCTGGCGTGAGATTGACTTTCACCCCGGTCCTGAAATTGTTGATTATCTCGGATGGGCCTCCGACGTCTGCCGCAACAACCGGCTTCCCGCATGCCCACGCCTCCAAGGTGATAATCCCGAAAGGCTCGTTCCTTGAGGGAATGCAGACAACGTCAGCAGCCTTGAATAAGCTGACCCGGTCCTCGTTGGAAACATAGCCTAAGACACGCATGGACTGGTCAACGCCCAAGTAGCGCGAACGCCCTATTACGTGGCCTATCATGTCGTCTCCGCCGCCCGCGAACACGAATTTGATGTCGCCCCTGAAAGACAAGACACCAGGGATTGCTTCAAGCAGAAGATCCGGCCCTTTTTGATGGCACATTCTGCCGAGAAATAAGACTACTGGGTCAAGCGCCCAGATGCCGTAGCGCTCCTTTATCCTGCCTGCATCTACGTCGCCTTTGAATTTATCCAAGTCGACGCCGTTATAGATGACATTAATCTTTCCTTCAGGAATCTGGTAGATGTGTTGTAGCTCGCCCTTCATGGTGTGGGAGACAGTAGTTACGGCCTTTGATAAAAACCCACCGAGCCACTCCCTGTGGCTTACGCGGTTAGAGAACCAGTTGTCGTTGTGGTTGTTCCCGTTTCTCCCCCACTCCGTGGAGTGCGCAGTCCAGACGAATTCTTTGCCGGTGTTGTGTTTTACGTTGGCGGCGGCGTTAACGACGTGCCAGTCATGTGCATGGACGACGTCGAATTCCCCCACACGGTTCCTGACTTCATGGTAACATGACACCATGCCGTCGCAGACGTGGTCCATGTACTCAATGAAGTCCTCGCACCCCGGTGAAATACAGCGGTGCTCGAAGACGCCGTTTATCTCCTCGTGTTCGGGCTGGCCCTCGCCAAGTCTTGTGAAGACGTGGACTTCATGACCGAGTTTAGAAAGCGCCTCCGCTAAGTGGGAGACCACAGCAGCCACACCGCCCACGGGTATGGAGTTCAATGTCTCCCAGCTGAAAAAACCAATCCTCATTGCAAAATGATAAAATCACTCGAAAACGGTAACGAGCAGTGTTTTCTTTTCTTTTCGTATGGAAGCCTTTCCCTCACGGGCAAGCCAGCCCAAAGCCATGTAAAAAGTCTTTTCGTCGCGTTTCGCCTTCTTCTTCAAATCATCTGCATTTAATTCCGTGCCCTTGCCTGCCTGGTATATTTCACCTGCGGCGAAGCCAAGGTCTGTCATAACATCCATGTCAACCACCTTCTTTAAGTGTTGGTATCTTCTTATTTATCCAGACACCTTTAAAAAGACAACGTAAAGCGTATATTGTTCAAAAAGATATGCTTTTAAACCGAGACTCCCTTAAATTAAATCCCGTGCCTAGGTGGTTGGGGTGCATCCACTACGTTATTCTAAGAGAAAATGAAGGCAGTTATTCTTGCAGGAGGATTCGGAACACGACTCAGGCCGCTTACTTACACGCAACCCAAGCCGATGCTCCAGATAGTCGGAAAACCAGTCATCGAACACATAATCGAGTACCTTCGCTCCCACGGATTTTTTGACATTATTTTGACTACAAATTATCTCAGAGACCAGGTGGTAAACCATCTCGGATACGGGGAAAAATACGGGGTCAACATATTCTACCCCTTCGAGGAAGACCCGTTAGGCACTGCAGGCTCCGTGAAAAACATAAGCCACCTACTGAACGAGACATTCCTCGTAATACAAGGCGACAACATAACCGACTTCGACCTAAATGCCCTTGTAAGATTCCACAGGCAGAAAGGCGGATTAGCAACCATGATGGTGCACACCGTACCAGACCCTGAGCAATACGGCGTCGTCGTCGCAGACGACTCGGGAATGGTCCGCTTATTCCAGGAAAAACCCCCGCAAAACGAATGCAAAAGCAACATGATAAACACGGGCGTCTACGTCCTTGAGCCAGAAGTCTTAGACTACGTTCCACTCAACAGGAAATTCGACTTCTCCCGTGACCTATTCCCAATGCTCGCGGAAAGACAGATGCTTTACGCGTGCCCCGCAGAAGGCTTCTGGACGGACATAGGCCAGCCCAGTGGATTCAACAAGGCCAAGATGCACCTCCTGAAAAACGCGGAATACAAGTTGTCTGATTCAGCGACCATCCTCGGCGAATTAGGGGAAAACGTCATGCTGGGAGAAGGAGTCTACGTCGGGAGAAACACAGTCATCCACGGGCCCACGAGCATAGGAGAAAACACGCTCATCGAGGAAAACTGCGTGATAGGGCCGAATTCCTGTTTAGGGAAGAATCTGGTCATAAAGGAAGGCACGAGGATATTGGATTCGACCCTCTTTGACGGTACTGAAGTCGGAAGGCACAGCCACCTAAACGACACCCTCATAGGAGAGGAATGCTGCATGGGATACCACTCCATAATATGGCCTAACACGCTTCTAGGCTCAAAGTGCAACTTGGGCCTGTCAGTCAACGTCGAAGAAGGCTCCCGGATATGGCCGAACGTTAGGATAAGTCACGGGTCAAACGTTTCAGGGGACATACGCATCTTCTGGCAGACCCGTGACGTCAAATACAATCCCTCATGGAGCTTAAGGAAGCTTTCGGTCGACGAAGCGTTCTACTTCAACAAGCAGGAGAAAAACTCTATACGCCACACGGGATACGTCGCCAAAAGCCTCTACGACTTCAACGAAGTATTATCTCGCGTCGAATCAAATTCCATACAATTCCACCTGCGCCACGACATAAACGACTTCAGCGAATGGGCGAGAAAAATAATAGGCGACCCCGTGCTCGCACAAAGCCTGGACAGGATAAAGATTGGCTCCAACACCTACGAAACGGACTCCATACGACAAGACATGCTCGTGGAAACCGCAACCCGACTAAACCAGCTCAAAAACCTACTCTAAGACCCGCAGCCTTCCCACCAACTCAGACAACTTGACGCGCTCCTGACCCTTAGAGTCCCGCTCCCTGATAGTGACAGACTCGTCCTTTAAGGTATCATAATCCACTGTCAGGCAAAACGGCACACCAACCTCGTCGGCGCGCGTGTATCTTCTGCCAATGCTTCCCGACTTGTCAAAGAAAACGAAGAATCCCTTCTTCTTCAGTTCATCGAACACTTCTCTTGCTTTCTCCTCTAATCCGTCCTTGGAAACCAACGGGAAGACACAGGCTATGAACGGAGCCGAGTGGGGCGGAAAACTAAAGTATGAGCCCCTCTCATCGTCTCGCAGGCAGGATTCGAGAACGCACCAGAAGGGGCGGTCTATACCATAGGCCACCTCCAGTACGTGGGGTACGAATTTTCTCCCGTCAACGCTGACATTAAAATCCACGCCCGAAATCTTGGCGTGAGCGCTCAAGTCGTAGTCTGTGCGGTCCGCGATTCCGACTAGCTCGATTGTGCCGAAGCTTTCGCTTTCGTATTCGACGTCCCAGGTGTCTGAGGAGTAGAATGAGCGCTCGTCGTCGTGGTGTTGGCGAAGCTTTAGTTTTTCTCCTGTTATGCCCATTTGCTTGAAGACTTTCACGGCTTTCCCGATGTGGTATGCGATGAGTTTGTCTTCTATGATTTTTTTCTCGTGGGCTTGGCCGATGGTGAGTGTGTGTTCCGTGTCTTTTTTGTCTTTTATCCTTATTTTTGTCTCTTCTACTTCCGCGAATTTCGGAGCCTCTTTCGCTTCAGGATCCAGGAAGAACTGTATCTCCGCCTGGTTGAATTCCCGCAGACGCAGTATGCCTTGGCGGGGAGATATCTCGTTTCTGAAGGAGCGGCCGATCTGCATGACCCCGAAGGGCAGGCGTTTGCGGGCGGCCTCCCAGAGCCGTTTGAATGCAAGGTACGTGGTCTGCGCGGTCTCCGGGCGAAGATACGCGGTGGTCTTGTATTTCCCGGGGCCTATGAACGTCTGAAACATGAGGTTGTAGTCATAAAGCTTGCCGAAGCCTCCGCCGCACTTAGGGCAGACTACATTTTTCTCCGTCAAAAGGTCTTTGAGCTCGGGGATGGATGCCCCGTAAGCAGCCGCTCCCACATCAACCAGAATCTGCTCCAGCTTGTATGGTTCCCCGCATTTCACGCACTCTGTCATGACGTCTGTAAATGAGGTTACGTGGCCTGAGGCCACCCAGACGTCCTGCGGGGAGAGGGTCGGGCACTCGACTTCAAGGCAGCCCTCGTCTATCACATAGTTCCTCCTTATGATGTCTTCTATGTTCTTTTTTATCCTGACTCCTATGGGGCCGTAGTCGTAGAAGCCCGCGACTCCCCCGTATATTTCGAAGGAAGGATATATTATGCCCCTCCTCTTCGCAATGTCGAATATCTTGGCTGACATGCTAGATCACGTCCTCGTCTCCATCATCTTTGCCTGGCGCACCCGGCTCCTGGGAAGACCTTCCGGGAGGCGCAAGCGGCGGTTTCTCGTCGACGAGATCGCGCTCTTCAGCTATCAGGTCCTTGAATCTCTCCTCCGCGATGTGTTTGGCCTCGACCTCTTTTTCCACCTCCCACTTCTTCTTCTCCATAACATCGCGTTTCCTGCGCTCCTCTTCCGCAATCCTTGCAGCCTCCTCCATTGCCTTCTTCTTCTTCGAGTAGTTTATGACCAGGATTACAATCACGATTATGACGATGACGACTATGAGGATTAACGTCCGCTTCTTCGCATTCTCCTCGGACACCTTACCGGATGCCTGATCCAGGATGTTCTTTGATTCCGCGATTCCGATGGAATGATTAATCTCAACGTACAGGGAATGCGACTTCAACGCAGCCTCTTCCGCGGAAACGAAATTGCCTGAATTGAACTGCTCGTATGCGTAGTTATAAAACCCTGCCGCTTCCTCCTTTTTAGCCATGCTAGAATTTATTTTACCAAGAAGCTCGTCGGCAAGCGCGGTCTTGTTTGAGCCGATCAAGGTGACGTAGATGCTTCTCGCGCGCTGCCCGTTAACCAGCGCATTCTCGAAGTCGGCGACCGCGAGAAAACCATAAGCCTGAGACAGGTTGCCGTCAGCCATCTTCTCCCTGCTCACCCGCTCGTTAATCGACTTTATAAGGGAATTAGCCTTGGAAACCCCAACGTAGTTCTGAAGATCCTCAAAAAGACCCTTCGCACGTTCAGCATACCGTAAGGCCTCGTCGAAGAACTGTTCGATGTAATACTGTTGGGCTTGCGTGAAGAACTGATCAGCCTGCTCCAGCTTGCGGTCACCTCCCC
>JBDRCA010000109.1:0-8386 GCA_043822165.1 Candidatus Altarchaeota archaeon | reverse complement strand
GATTACGATGTCGGCCAGGTTCTGCCTGTTCAGGATCAATGGCAGATGATATATGTCCTCCAAGTCGGGGTTGCTCAGAACGTTATCTGTGCCGACCCCGCAGAACAAGCCGATCTTCTTCTTCGTATCGGTTGTCAACTCTTTCTCGCACCTGCCGATTAATATCTCGGGTTGTATGCCCAAAGACAAAAGCTCCTTCACGCTGTGCTGAGTGGGCTTGGTCTTCTGCTCGCCGGAGAGAATGATGGGGACATAAGACAAGTGTATGAAGAGGAACTCGTGTGCAGAATCCCTGCTCATCTGCCGCAGCGCCTCGATGAAAATCCTGTTCTCTATGTCGCCGACCGTACCACCCACTTCAATCAATACGACGTCGGCCTTGAATTTTCCGATGCGCCCCTTAATCTCGTCGATTATGTGCGGGATAAGCTGAACAGTCTTGCCCAAATACTCGCCGTCGCGCTCCTTGTTGATGACCGTCTGATACACCATCCCAGTGGTCATGTTCGAGTCCTTGGTCAAATCAATATTCAAGAAACGCTCATAATGCCCCAAATCCAAGTCCGTCTCGCTGCCGTCATCTAGAACGTAGACTTCGCCGTGCTCGTACGGATTCATGGTCCCGGGATCGACGTTGACGTAGCCATCAATCTTCATGGGCACCACAGAATAACCCTTATCCTTCAAAATACGCCCGATGGAAGCAGTAGTAACGCCTTTGCCTAAACCGCTCAATACACCCCCAGTCACTACAATATACTTCATGATACCCAACAACTAAGTAATCGCAAATACGCAATAAAAATGAATCAACCAAACACTTCCCCGTCAAGTATGAGATGCACTAGGAATCCCGTGAACGCATACGCCGCGTACACGGGCTCGACAAGCCACAGGGGCGCGGAAAACACTACTCCTGCAAGCGGGGTGTGGAGTATGCCGCGGTGCTTCACGTACCATAAGACGTATAAGAATCCGTTCAAGGCAACCGCCAGGTAGATGGCACGCTCGTCAAAGACGCCGCCCAGATAACCCAGGAGCGCCGCAATCACGGTGCCGAGCAGTGCTTTCCCTATCATCCTCCTTACCCTCGATGATGGGGCGTCAATGTCGGGTAGGAGAGCGTAGAATAGGCCGACTGCGACTCCGACGGTGAGCGCCACATAGTCATAGCCAGGGCCGTAGGACAGTAAGAGGAAAGTCAGCGGGAAAGCGATTAGGAGATACGCCAGTGCGTGACCTAGGTAACCGCTCATCTTAGAGTAACGTTAAAATCCTCGGAAAGCCTTTTAGAAAGTTCTTTCGTTAGTTTGGCTCGCTCTGCCTTGCGTTGTTTGCCGCGTTTTTCGGCGTTCCGGGAATCTTCCAATGCTTTTTCTCGTTTTTCCCTGATTCTTTTCTCTTCTGAGCAAAGCTTTTGTATTCTGGATTCGACAGGGTTTCCAGATATTTCTTCGGAGAGGTTCTTAGTCTCATTTGAGAGTTCATCGTGTTCGCTCTTGAGTTGTGGCGTGAGTTTTTCCATTGCATCATGGATTTTCCTCACGGTCTTGTCCTTGTCTTTCGCGTCGAATGAGTCGGATTCAACGGCTGCGAGCAGTGCGTTGAGAAGCGCGCGGGTTTGGTTTTCCGAGTCTAAGAGGAAGAAGGCGACGGGGCCTTGGAGCACGGCCTCGAGTGCGGGGGAGAGTTCGTCGGGGCAGGGCTTCTTGTATCTTTTCATCACCCGGTCCAGGGAGCGCAGGCTTGCGTGTATCTGGTTTTCGATTTTTTCGAGTTCTTTCTTCTTTTCATGGAGCGTGTTTTTCTTGTCTGTGATGGCTTTCAGTTCTTTTCCTTCTTCGAGTTTCTTCAACTCTTTCCGGGTTTTTTCTATTTTTCCTTCAAGCTCTTGGATTCTCTTCGCGTAGTCGGAGGCTGTGGGCGCGTTTTCCTGCGGAGACGACGTCTCGTTGATTTTTTCGAGCAAGCGCTCAATGCCCGTCATTTTTTCGTATTGTTCGTCGGACAATATTGCCTTAATGTTGTCTCGCTCGTCTTGCATGAGCTTTGCTTTTTTCTGTATTTTCTCGAGTTCGACGCCGTAGGCTAGCGGCAGGTATCTTCCTTCGCCGAGGTTTATTTTCGCGATGTCTTCGAGAAGGCGAGTTAACCGGTCGACGTAAGATGAGAGTTCGTCTAGTGAGTCTGTTTTCGCGGGAGTTGCGTCTGAGACGAATGCACGCATGTCTTTCAGGTATTTTGGTTTTGAGCCGTCTATTATTTTCCGGAACCTATCCGGGACGGAGTCCTGTTGTTTTTTGGCTGATATCTCATCCAGTTGCCTGTTAATCTCCGTCAGGCCGTCGAGGATGTGTTTTATCGGGTCTCTCGCGTTTTCCAAAATTTTTCTCCCTGTTTTTTCTTTTTCGCGGATGATCCACGGAGATAAACCGTCAAATGCAACGGTTTCGGAGTCGCCGGAGTTTTTTTCTCCGCCGCCGAGAAGAAAGTCGAGAAAACCCATTTTATATGGAGAATGAATTAATAGTTATTAAATTAAAATGATGCCGCCGGGAATCGTCCCACCAAGGGACAAGATAAAAAAGAAGGTTCAGGAGGACGGGGACAAAGAGAAGATACAGGCCATAATCCAGACCGAGAAAAAGAATCCTATGGCAGCCCTCGACGACTTGGAGGGAACATTAGGCCTGAAGATGACCGCCAAAGACTACGACATGAAGTACAAGCCGGCGGAGAAAGTATCGGGCGACGGCGACGATGACGACGACGAAGGAGAAGACGACGAAGACTTAAAGTAATACTTCGCCTTCGAAAACCGGTTTCTCACCCAACACATCCTCCACGTAGGCACGAACCGGCTCAGCGACACTCCAGGCCTGCGCGATGCACCCGCGCGGCTTATGCGGTGGCTCACCGTCGAAGAGCTCGCTTACGTAGCCGAGTCCTGCACTGGAAAGAGTCTTTTCGAAGAATTCCTCTAGGAAATCCTTCATCCTAGCCCGCCCTTTCCTGCCGTGAACCCTAAGATAAGTCTTGACGTATGCTCCGATAAGCCACGGCCAGACGGAGCCGTTGTGGTAGGCGTTCTCTCGCTCCCCGTAGGTTCCCACGTATTGTCCCCGGTATCTTGAGTCGGCGCGCTCCAGGGTGCGCAGTCCCACGGAAGTCAGAAGTTTTTCCTCGCATATCGGGAGCATCGCGGCCATTTGTTTTTTGGATAGCATGGTGTAGTCGAGCGATGATGCTAGCAGGTGGTTGGGTCTTACCGATGACTCCCAGTATTGTGTGGTGTCGCGTAGGAAGCCGTTGACCCAGAATTTTTCCATGAAGCTTTCCTTGAATGATTCTTTTAGTTCCGTCATGTCCAGGTCTTTGGGTGCTTTCATGCCGTATAGTTCAAGCAGGTTGCAGTATACGTTGGCTGCGTTGTAGCAAAGGCATTGTACTTCTACTGCGTTGTTTCTGCCGAGCGTGTCCATCCATGTCCCGGATGTGTGTTGGATTATCCCGTCCAGCAAGAGCCGGGAGTAGGAGCGCATGATCTCTGTGAGGACTCTCATGTTTTCTGTCACCAGTTTTTCCCCCTGCTTTGGGCCCACGTATTTGAGGTACTGGTTTAGCCTGTCGACGAGCCAGAGCGAGCCGTCGAAGTCGTAGGAGTTGACCATGGAGTCTTCCGTGTTCGTCGCAAGCCTTCCGTCGCGGAATAGATAAAAGAATCTTCGGATGATGCTTTCCGCGTCCCCCGTGTTGCCCCACACCAGCGTTAAGCCGGGAAGAGATATGAGGGCGTCCCTGGTCCATTCGCCGAACCAGTGGTATCCTGCAATAACCGTCTTCCACGGGGGCTTGTAGACTATGAAGGTGTTGCACATCTGCTCGAGGTAGGCTAGGAGGCCATCCGAGTCCTTGCGCGTTGACACTGCTTTTAGTGGGGGAGGATGCTGCGCGGGCGCGGAGTCCGTGCAGGCGAATCCGACGTCAACGCCGGATAATGGCTCCACGTCGCATGTGAATGCGCCCCAGCATCGCACGTCCTCCAAGTGGTCTTCGCCGCGTGAGCGCTCCATCCGGTAGGCCAGGTTCCTGTTGAACTCGTATGGCGGGGGGCCTGCTTTCGCCTTGTCGGAGTGTATGAGTATGTTTCGCCCTGAAGTGGACACGTTTATCGTCTTCTCGTCCGGGATAGAGATTTGCGCGTCGCCTCCCCCTAGCTTGTGGAAGTCCCTGTTGTTCCCGATGGGTATTGCCTTGAACGTGATTTTTTTTCTCGTCTTGTTCCTGATTTTGTACGAGACAACTACCGTGTTCGACTGGGGGGTCATCTGCACTGTTTTCTCGGCCTGGATTTCCCCGGCAGCGTACTTGAATGATGCCTTCGCAAGGTCGCAGGAAAACTCTTCTAGGAGGAGGTTTCCGTTAGGGTATATTCTCCCGTCCGCGTACTCGTTGGCGGACAAATGTATGACGTCTTTGCCGGCCTCTATCTCCTCCTCGATTTTAGCCAAAACGACGCGGCGCTCCAGGTTTCCTTCAGATGAGACTAGGAGGCCGTGGTATTTGCGCGTGTTCAACCCGGCCGCAGTCGACGACGAGTATCCGCCTAAACCGTTTGTGAGAAGCCATTCATAGGTTATTGCACTGTCAAGCGCGAGCTTTTCTCCGCGAAGAATGTGTCTGAAGCTTTTTGTGGCGGCCATCGTTTACTTAATTTGGGGTTCTTACTTAAATTCGCTTTTATATACAAGAAAAACACATCATATAATCGCCTTGAAAAGAGGATTGGTTCCGACTAAGATTAAGGTCCTCGAAGAGTTTTTAGACGGACATTCACTTCAGACTAGGCTACCTAAAACGCTCTACGGCGCGCTCGTTCTCCCGCAACCATCCACTGAAGTCTTAGCCTACGGATTAGGCTTCATCGCATTGATCGCGCTCGTAAGGGAGCTGAAAAACCATAACAAGCCTGTGAGGGTTTTGGGCGTTACGCGCACAGACGACGGGAGACTGCGCGTTGACGTGGAAAACAGGAGCAAAAAAACGTTCTACGCGAAACCGAGCATCAGGGTCGCTCATTTCCCGTCCAAGGACGAGGTGAGCCAGTTAAACGAGATTCCCATGCTTGCGGCTTCCAGCAATAATCCGGGGAAAGTCTACGATCTTGTGGGCGAGGCCGCTGACGCGTCGGTCCTGATGCCCGGGGAAGTAAAGCAGATTATGATTGACGAGGGTTGTCCCGGCGGCGATGAGCTTTCGCGCGTCTGTGTCTCGCTTGAGTACGGGGCCGGGGGGGAGGAGCTTTCAGAGCGCTTGAGCATGGATGTCGCGGTGAGGACACCCAAGGATCACCCGTATCTGAGGCAGGTGGGCAAGGCTCGCGCGTTCTTGCTGAAGGATGATCACGCGCATATTCTGGGCGAGGCTTGCATGCTGGAAGGCCTTGTAGCAGCCCTTGATGGCGCGCCCGTCGATGCCATACGGTTTCATATGAGAGATGGCAATGATTTCGCTGGCTGGGTGCGCGACGTCGTCGGCGACGAGAAGCTTGCAGGTATCTTGTCCGAGATAGCGCTTAAGGATCCCGAGGAGACTAGGCGGCTTCTCTTGACTGCCATGCGCCACAGGGTCATGGAGTTGGAGGATGAGGACTTCTCTGGCAGACACCCCAACTTAAACCAGGTGGGCGACGCATACGCCTTCAAGCTTAAAGCAGACCACACGACGCTTTTGGAGGAGGCAAGGTTCCTGAAGGAGCTCCGAGACGCAATACGCGCGGCCCCGCCGGAGGCCATAGTCTACCACTTATACGATGGCGGCAACGATTTCGCGGACTGGAGCCAAAACGTCTTAGGAGATGAGCAACTGGCGGGGAGCCTTCGTTCGATAGAGCTTATCTCGCCCGCGAAGACCAGGGAGGTTCTCGCCCAGGTAATCGAGTCGAGGATAAAGGAGCTTGAAATCAAGTAAAACGTGCTTTTAAACACTTTAGGCTAATTCTATATTCCCCGAAATGACATCTATCTGTCTTTACTTTCAGGTTCATCAGCCCATGCGTTTGCGCTGGTTTTGGCCGGGAGACGCGAGCCTGCCGAAGAGCAGACTCGAAGACCGCTACTTCGACCACCAGTTGAACGAGTGGACGCTCCACAAGGTTGCCGGCAAGTGTTATCACAGGGCTAACGAGGTCATCCTTAATTCAATAGACTATTTTAAGGGGGAGCGAAAGAAATTCAAGGTGAGCTACTCCCTCTCCGGTGTTTTCCTTGATCAGGCTGAGCGATGGGACCCGGATTTGCTGGAGGAATTCAAGCAGATGGCCGAGTCCGGTTGCGTGGAATTCTTGTGCGAGACGTATTATCACTCGCTTTCGAGCCTCTTTGAGGACCGCACCGAGTTCATAGAGCAGGTCCGCCTCCACGAGCAGGCCATAAAGGATTTGTTGGGCGTTAAGGCGCACGTCTTCAGGAACACTGAACTGTTGTACCATGACGGCATAGCCGAGGAAATCGAGGAGATGGGTTTTTCCGCGATAATGACCGAAGGCATTGAGCGCATACTTGACGGCTGGAAGAGCCCGAACTATATTTATAAGAGGAGGGGTGGTCGGCTTCCCGTTCTTCTCAGGAACTATAAGCTTTCCGACGATATCGGCTACAGGTTCGGGGCCAAGTGGTGGAGCGAGCACCCGTTGACGGCGGATAAATATAGCGCCTGGTTGGCGGGGACGCCTGGAGAGACCGTTAACGTGTTCATGGATTATGAGACGTTCGGCGAGCACCAGTGGGAGGATACCGGCATCTTCTGGTTCCTTGGTTCTTTGCCGGGCGAAGTCTTAAAATGGGATCACCTCGAGTTCGCAACGCCTTCAGAGGTCGTCGAGAAATACCACCCCAGAGGCGACATTTCGGTTCCCTGGTATGAGACGGTCTCGTGGGCGGACATGGAACGGGACGCATCCGCATGGCTCGGCAATCATGCTCAGCGGCTTAATTTTGAGAACGTAAAGCAGATGGAGAAGCTCGTGAAGGCTTCAGGGGACCCGGAGTTTCTGCGCATCTGGCGTTATCTTTTGACGAGCGACCACTTTTATTACATGTGCACTAAATCGCTTTCCGACGGTGACGTCCACAACTACTTTAGCCACCACGGAAACCCCTTCGACGCTGGCTTGAATTACATGGCGATTGCCTCAGACTTCAAGGAAAAAATAGCCGCGGGAAAAGAAAGAAAATCCAGGTCAATGCACATGAAAAAGAGTTCACAGCAAGCACGCTAATTTCTGAATGTCCCGGTTAGCAACATGCAAGTAAGTCTGCGTAGTCCTAACGTCCCGGTGGCCCAGAAGCTTCTGTATGTGCGTCACATCGGCGCCGGCCTCTAAAAGATGTGTCGCGAAGCTGTGCCGGAGCGTGTGCGGCGTGACCCTCCTGTTTATCCCTGTCTTTTTCGCTGTTTTTTTCGCGACCTGGTATATGGTTTCCTTGTTGTATTTCCCGCCTCTCTGAGACTTTAGTATGTAGCCTTCGTTTCTTGTCCCGTAGAGTAGTAGAATCTCTTCCAGTTTCTCGTGGAGGAATACGACGCGGTCTTTCGCGCCTTTCCCGTTTTTCACGTGGATTATCCTTCTTTCAAAGTCTAGGTCTTCCCACCTAAGATTTCTGGCTTCGTCGCGGCGCAGTCCCCCGTAGTATAGGAGCGCTAAAGCCACCCGGTGTTTCACGTTTCCGGGAGCAGCCAGTAATTCCTCGACTTCCATTCGGTTCAATACGGAGGGGTATTTCACCGGCTTTTTCGCTAAAGGAATTTTCTCGTCAAAGCATTCACACAACACTTTCTCGTAATAGAATTTGATGGCAAAGTATGCATTCCTCATGCTTGAACTGCTTTTTCGGGACTGTGTAATCAGATACTCCCGCGGGTTTTTACCGGACTTTAAATAGTTTTTTACGACTGAAATGTATGCCTTTCCCGTCTGAAACGAGTATTTCCTGAGCTTTAACTCTTCGATGAGTTTGCCCACGAGCCTGTATCTCTCCTTCGCATCCAAGACTCTCTCATCCATCCCCTCTCAAGGACTTCATTCGCCGCGACCAGATAAAACCCCAAACCAAGAGCACCGGAAAAATAAAAACAACCAAAAATTAAGTTTAACCCGCTCAAAACGAGGGTTAAACACAAAAAAACACAGGATAATTGTTGTCCCGCCGAAATTGCTCGCTCGCTTTAAAATCATTTGGATAATTTTTTTGAAGAAATCAGTCAAAGACCGTTACGTCGACTCGTGAAATCAATGCGGGTTTTCACTCGGAAGAATTCATCGACGTAAACCCTCCTCCACAACACCCCGACCCCCCACCCCTAATATGATGCTCGCGAGCAACTC
>JBDRCA010000108.1:0-7985 GCA_043822165.1 Candidatus Altarchaeota archaeon | reverse complement strand
ATACACGCACGAGTGGCGGATAAAATAAGGCGATTACGAATCCGTATGCGGAAAGTTGTAAAAATCTGCCTCCAGGGGGGGACAGATTTTACACACGCAATCTGTTCTGTGGGTAGCAATCTCGTTTCCGACTGTTCTCCTTTCGGGAACAGATTGCGATGTTTCAACTATGTAGTATGCTCTCTAATCATCCACCCTTCAGCAACTCCAACGCCCTTGAGGAGTCCACGACCTCACTCCGCTTAAGTTTCATGTTAGTAATCGAGTTTACGGGAGCATCGGAATTCTTAGGGGTGGCATGTTGTGCTCTTTTGCGTACGCAGCACCCCGGTCCATACGCTCAATGGCGCGGGCGTATCCTTCGGGCGTCAGCTCGACCAGGTTGACGTTGCCTTCGACCTCACTGGCGAAGTCGTGGGCCCCTCCGTAGTAGATTATGACGTTCGGGTCCTTCCGCGAAAGCACGACCTTGGTTGCGCGCCGCCTCCGCTCAGCCTCGGCCTCTTCGAATTCCTTGGATGGGGCTCGCATCTCCCCGGAATCGAGCATCCCCCTCACCCTGTTTGTGTATTCGTCGTCGGCGGGGAAGGCGTCAACGTTCGGGTCGGTGTACTCTGCCATATAGCCTGGCCCCGCCTCCTGTGCCACCTTACCCGGTGTCAAATCCTTGGGGCGTGCCGGGGACATGAATTCATCGCGTCGTCGTTCAAACATCTGCATGTCGGCCGGTACAAGACCTTCGATTCCTACAGCCCCCACTCCCTGGCGGGCAAGGTCCCCTATGGCATCGTGGGCATTTGATCGAGTCCTTTGAACGTGGCTTTTTGCATCCAGGATGAGCCAACCCATCTTCCACAATTCCTCGGAGCCTTCGCCGGAGCCGAATCCCTCCTCCATGTTTATCCAGTGCTGTCGCTTGAATTCATCATCCAAGTCCTGAAGTGAATGTATCTCCTTTATGTGGATTACGGTCTTTTCCGGGTTTTCTACCACCTGCTTCCACTCGATGCCTTCTATCCCTTCGATTTCTGAAGGAAAGGACTCAGGGGTCAGAGGCTTCTCCCCGAGCTTCATTGCGTCGATTTTTCCGACAGCATCCTTTGCTTTTTCCGCGACTTGGGATTCATCATCTCCCATGCCAACCAACTTCTCACGCAGTCTGGCCCGCTCGTCAGGGGTGAGGTAGCCGATCATTCCTGCGGCAGCGTCTACTGCTGCTCCGCGGACGACATGCGCCGCATTACTTTCCGCAATGCCGGTAAACAATTTCAGGACATCCTCCTTAGCCGATGCAAATGAGATAGGATTCACCTCGCCGCTGCCTATTGATTTCCCCAGTGCATACACGGCCGCATACCGTGCGCGATCGCTTCGCGTAGTGTCTCCCGCAAGATTCATAAGGGTTCCCACAGCGGAATCGCCCATAAACTGTAGAAACCGCGCCGCCGTGAAAACCTCATCCTCGTTGGGGGTTTCAAGGAATCGGGCGAGTTCTCTGACAAGATTGCCCATCTCAGGCGCAGATAAGTCAAGTAGTTGATTCCTTGCTTCCGCCAACGCATAAGAGCGTTTGTGTCCGATGAGCCCTTGGACGAGCTCTCTTGTGAGGTCGCGTTCACGCGAGTGGTATCCCAGAGTCGGCTTGTCGCGAAGCGCCATGCCGGCCGTTACGAGTTCCACGGCTTTCTTTTTTATTTCTGGGCCATCCTCGAGTCTAGGTCCTCCGTCTTCATCCTCCATGTGAACGGTCTTTTTGGGGAGTTTAGCGAGCGCTGCCAAAAATTCATCCCGCGCTGACTCGCGCATGTTATCGTAGTAGTCGAGGAAGCTGCGGTGTTCCCCCACACATTCCTTGACGGGTGTGTTCGGGTTCGGCCAGAAACTATAAGTGTGTTCCACCTTTTTTTCCACTGCCGGCTCGTTCGGTGGTTCATCAACGACTTCGCGGAGCCCGCAGCCGACTTGAGGGGAGGCAGCAATTGCCATGGCTATGCCAAGTGTCGCAACCTTAACACCATAGCTTTGGACTCCGCCCCGAAAAAGCTCCGCGAGAAAGAGGGGTGGAATCTCCTCGTCCCTCCTCACCCTAGGATGTATGTCACCCTGCGAAAGCTCTGAATAGAGGACTGGTCTTCTGGCCTCAGAGCGAGCAACGGATGCCCTGAGAACTGCTCTCCTCATGCGGACGCGGTCGCCATGTACTTCTCTCTCTGAAGGCATAGTGTTATATAATCGAAAGTTAAAGAAAAAGAATGAGATTTACAATGGGCTGTCTTTTATTCCGAGAGCTTTTCGAGTATTTTTTCTGCGAATTCTTCTGCCGCATTAGGCCCGCACGCCGTGATTATTTTCCCGTGAACGACTACGGATTCGGGCGAATAAACGCCGCCGCCCGCCTCAATCACGGAAACCATGCTCTTGTCGACGAGAGACGTCCAAACCGTCGCACGCTTATTGACGAGAACACCGGCCTTGGCGAGAATCACAGGCGCAATACAAATCGCGCCCGTCACCTTGCCACTATTCACCGAATCCCTGGCAAGCACGTTAGCAAGCTCGTCGTCAAAATAGATTTTCGCCCCGCCTCCGCCAACAAACACGACTGCATCATAGTCTCCCGCCGACGCAGAGAATATGTCAACGTCCACGCGTACGGACGCTCCGAGGACTCCCCTAGCTTCGGTCACGTCTTTTGAGCCCACGTCTACTTTGACGCCGGCGTCCTCGAATATTTTCTTTGGGGTTAATAATTCCTCGTCGCGGAAGTCGTTTGGCGCGACAACCATGAGAATTTTTTTGTTAGACATGTCTACACCTCCATTATCGTCCAGGCCTAAGCAGCCGCAGACCGTCAAAATCGCGGCGAAAACCGCGAAAACCTTTTTTTTCATATAAAAGCAAGTAACATTATTTTATGGAATAGTATAAGTAATACAATAAGATGGAAAAGAAAAAAGACTGCGAACACGGAGCCGGCGAGGAATGCACTCACCCGGAGATGGGTGGGGGAGTGAAAGGCCACAGGAACTGGTTCTGCACTCTATGCGAGTACTTCCTGCCCAAGAAGAAGTAAGAGGGTTTTATTCTCCCACTATCCGGTAGACTTCGTCGTTCGGGCGGACCCGGTCAGGGACCTTAATCCCCACAGACTGGCCTTTCGCAGCAGTCTGAATCGACTCCCGGTCGACCTGCATTGAGTCGACGGTGAACGCCACGTCCGTCGTTGCCCCCTGAATCTGAATCCTGTCGCCGACAGACAATCCAGCATCTGAAAGACTTATAGCAGCAACGCCAATATTGGCGAAATAACTGAAAACAGACCCAATTTTTTCCCTTTCAGCCATAACCACATCACCTCAACTAGATATTTGGATTAAAGAAAAATAAAAATCAAAACCTTAAACGATTCCGTGAGCCGTCTCTTTAAGCCGAGTCGTCATCAGATGCTTTCAAGTATCTTGACGAGCGCCGCCATTTTTCCGGCGGGCATAAGATGCACGCCGGCGACTCCCAGTTCCTTTGCTTTGTCGACGAGTTCGACGCAGATGCTTACTCCTTCCTCGAGCGGGTCTTCGGCGTCTTTTATGCGTTTGCCTGTTTCATCGCTTATGACGACGCCGGGCATGGTTCGCAGGAATTTCACCATGCCGTAGCTGTAGAGTGGGACGAGGCTTACGCAGACTTTCTTGCGGTCGTCTTCGCCTACTTCTTTTTCGTATTTTAGGAAGTAGTCTTCGACGAGTTTTGGCTCGAATACGGCCTGTGTTTGGATGAAGTCTGCGCCTGCCTTGAGTTTCCGCTTCATCTTGTACATTTCCGGCTCGACAGGTTTTACTCCGGGGGCTACGGCGCCGCCGACGAAGAAATTAGTTTTAGCGTTGAGCTTGTTTCCTGCGAAATCTTCTCCTTGGTTCATCTTTTTTATCGTGGCTATGAGGGAGGTTGAGTCAAGGTCGTATACTGGTTTTGCCCCCGGGTGGTCCGCCGACTTGCAGTCAGGGTGGTCGCCGGCAAGAGAAAGCACGTTTTGGATTCCGAAGGCTGCGGCAGACAATAGATCCGCCTGAAGCGCCAGCATGTTCCTGTCGCGGCAAACCATCTGGTAGACTGGCTCCAAACCGTTTTGCTGGAGTATTATGGAGGCGCCAAGAGAGCTCATAAGCATGATTGAGCCGGGTATGTCGACGACGTTTATGCCGTAGAGCTTGCTCCAGAGGGGTTTTAGTTCCTCTATCTCCTTCATAAAAGGCGTTAAGTCAGGGCCCTTTGGGGGTGCTGCTTCGCCTGTTACTATGAATTTTTTCCCGAAGTTTGAGGATAATTTGCTCATCTTCTTCCCACCTCAGGGAGCCGGGGAGTCAGGAATTCGTCGAGTCTGTCTTGGTCCTTCATCTTGTTGAATATTTGAACCCATACGCAGGGTACGTCGTCTACTTCGCACAAGCCGTCGCGTACTCCGCCGCACGGCCCGTTTAGGAGGGATTTAGCGCAGCGCGTGATTGGGCAAAGACCAAGGGTTTTTTCGAGAACGCATCTTCCGCATGCGCTGCATGCTTGCCGGAACGCGTCTTCTTCCGGGAGGTTCGCGCCAATCGAGGTCGTGTTGAGAGCCGGCGTCACGTGCAATTTAGGATACTTGTCTGCCGCGGTCTGCACTCCGGCCCCGCATGCAAGGGAAACCAGTACGTCAGCTTTTTTCACGTCTTCTTCAACGTCGTCAAAAAATTCGGGGTCGCACTGGCGCAGAATAGTCTTGGTCGCTATCTTCGCCTTCTTGCCCTCTTTCGCGAGTAATAACGTCAAGGCTTCCGCGAGCTCTGAAACCTGTTTTTCGCCGCCGACCTGAGACACTGTAGTGCATGTCCCGCAGCCCAATACGAGAATGTTTTGAGCATCCCCTATAGCCTGCCTTAACTCCTCCAGTGGCTTTCTGTTTCCAGTAATCATTTACTCTGAAATTATTTCCTCAAACACTTTATTTAATCCCTTCCCCAAAAGCTCCGAGACCTCGAGGAAACGAACACTCTTGCCGACAGAAAGCTCGACCAATACCTCAGAGACCTGTGCCACCCGCTTGCGGGCGACGTCTACTCCCGTCTTGTGCGTGCACACTCCCACGTCGCATGATGCCACAACCACCGCGTCGAATCCTTCGTTGAAAAGCCGCATGATACGGGGACGGGATATGCGAGCCACACAGTCAACGACGACTAGCGGTGTTTCACCGACATCCTCTACAGGCAGTAGCGTCTTGGCCTTAGAGCATGTTATTATCAGATTTTTTTGTTTTTGTTTCACGACTTCGAGTATTTTACTCTCAAAGTGTTCTTCGAAGCCGTCCACCATTGTTATCGCGTCTGCAGGGCATTCAGGCTGGCAGAAGCCGCATGCCTGGCACTCGTTTGCGTCGATGTATGCTTTGTCGTCCACTATCTTGGGGACGTTGTAGGGGCATATTCTCACGCACGCAAGACACGTCGCGCATCTGTCAGGGTCTACTGAGGCGCCGAAGCCGCAAGAAAGGCACCTTACAGCCTCGTTTACTGCGTCCTCGTCCACAAGCTCTGCAGCGGTTTTCCCGGTCTTGCGTGAATGCAGGATGTTTCTCGCAGTCTCTGTTGATAATGCACGCAGATTCGAGGATACTTTCTCCGGCTTGAATTGTCTCCCGGAAAGATGCGCGTCCATCGATTCTGCCGCCCTCTTCCCGTAACCCATGGCCTCTATCACAGACGAAGGGCCAGAGACCGCGTCACCGCCCGCGAAAACACCCTTAACGCTCGTCTCAAGGGTGTCTGCGTCGATTAAGACTCCGCCGCCTGCACCGGATTCAAGTTTCTCCTTGGTGAAGTAGGATAAATCAGGCTTCTGCCTTATGGCCACGATAACCGAGTCAGCATCCAGCGTGAACTCAGAACCCGCTAGGGGATGAGGCTTCCTGCGCCCGCTCGCATCCCTGCCGGAAAGCTTAACCTTCACGCACTCGATACCAGACACCCGGCCGTCTTTTTCGAGGAACCGCAAGGGTATTGCCTGAAACTCGAAGTTCACGCCATCTGCCATTGCAGCCTCCACTTCCTCGTCATTTGCAGGCATCTCCTCCCGAGACCGCCGGTAAATCATCTTTACGCTTCTAGCGCCCGCAGCCACTGCGCAGCGCGCCGCGTCAATGGATGCGTCTCCGCCGCCAACCACTATGACGCGGGAACCCAGAGAGGGTTTTTTTCCTGCATTAAACTTTTTCAGGAAATCAAGGCCGTTTAACACTCCCGGCAAGTCTTCACCCGGAATCCCGAGGGAAACACTCTCCCAGGACCCGCATGCCAGGTATACCGCATCAAACTCGGAGGAAACATCCAATAAGTCTTTACGGTCTCCAATCACATACTCCGTCCGTATGTCTACTCCACTATTGCGTATGAACTCTATGTCTCTTTCCAGAAGCCGGCGGTCAAGCCTAAACGAGGGTATGCCGTAATATAGCATGCCTCCCGCGTGTTTTTCCTTCTCGAATACCGTGACGTCGTGTCCCTTTCCTGCGAGAAAGTAGGCGCAGGAAAGCCCGGAAGGACCTGAGCCGACGACTGCCACCTTCTTCCCGGTTTTAGCCGCAGGCTCGCAAGGCTTAGGCGAATCCGCCTTAGAGGAGATGAAGCCTTTTACGGCGCGGATTGACACGGGCTCGTCTACTTTAGCGCGCCTGCATTCAACCTCGCACGGGTGCGTGCAGATGCTCCCGCAAACGGAAGGGAGAGGATTGTCGCGGATTACGAGCTCGAATGCCTTCGTGAATTCTCCTAATGCGGCAAGGCGTATGTAGCCTCTAGCATCCATGTGCAGGGGACAGGCACACGTGCACAAAGGTATTTCCTTTTTATTCGCTGAATGAGATTTTCTCTTAGCGTTCATTCCATACTAATTGGAGGAGCCAATATAAAAAAGATGAAAAAAGTGCTCGCTTACGTGACGACGGACGACAAACCCAGTCTCTTCGACTTGATTGTGGCATATGATTCAGGAGCAGACGTTGTAGTCCCGTACTGTGGTTTGGACGAGGCGGAAGTAGAGGAGCTTGTGCACAACTGCGTGTTCACAAGGCACCCCAAAAAGCTTGGGAGTACGGCGATATTTTTCGCAGGCAAGGACGCGGTCAGAGCGGAGAGATTGTTTTTCAAGGCGAAGAGTGTGATTGATGGTCTTCCTGACGTGTTCAGTGTGTCAGTAGGCCTTGACCCTGAGGGCGCCTCGACCACGTCGAGCGCCTGCGTTATGAAGGTAAAGGACGCCTTCGAGGGAAAGCTTTCAGGAGTCAACGCAACGGTTTTGGCTGGCACGGGTCCGGTGGGACAGCGCGTCGCGGCACTGCTTGCCAAGGAGGGCGCGATTGTTAAGCTTACTTCGAGGAGCCGGGTTAAGGCTAAGGAAGCCTGCAGTATTTTAGAGGAAAGCTATGGTGTTAAGGTTTCGGCGCTTAAGGCTTCAGACGAGAAAGGTTTGGTCGATGCGATATCGAGTGCTGATGTGGTCGTGTCCTGCGGCTCGGAGGGTGTCGAAGTATTACCTGAGAAGGTCTGGAGTAAATGCAAGACGGTGAGGGTTTTGGCAGACGTTAACGCGGTGCCGCCGTATGGGATAGGCGGTATTAAGCCGTCAGACAACCTTGAGGAGAGAGGCGGGCGAAAGTTCATCGGAGCCCTCGCAGTAGGAGGCCTTAAGATGAACCTTCATAGGGGGCTTGTCGAAAAACTCTTTGATGGCAACCGTGGAGTTTATGATTTGTTAGGCATCTACTCTCCGTGAATTATAAACAGTGTTCAAGAAGGTTTTTATAGGAACGTGCATTAATTCATAAAAGGTGTTTTTTCGGATTGTAAAATAAACATCCGCCGCCTGAAGGCGGCGGTATTTAATCAGCCTGCGTAGTCTAGCAGGCTTGTCTGGGCGTAACGCCCAGTTGGAGGTTGAACTTCCTCTGCGCAGCGGAG
>JBDRCA010000107.1:0-10632 GCA_043822165.1 Candidatus Altarchaeota archaeon | reverse complement strand
TAGTCTACGTCGGAGAAGAAAAACTATTAGGCGAAGTAATACGCCTGAAAAAAGACGTCGCAGCCATCCAAGTATACGAAGACACAGGCGGCCTCATGCCCGGCGAAAAAGTAGAAGGCTCTGGAAAACCCCTGTCAGTGGAACTGGGGCCGGGACTTCTCACATCCATATACGACGGCGTCCAACGACCCCTGGCAGAGCTTATGAACAAGACCGGAAAATACATAAAACGGGGAGTAAATGTACCTGCAATCGACAGGAAAAAGAAATGGGATTTCAAGGCGAAAGCCAAGAGGGGAGACAACCTCTCGCCCGGCGACGTCCTGGGGGAAGTAAAAGAAACAAAGACGATTACGCACAAAATACTGGTGCCCCCACACGCCTCCGGAACCGTCACCGAAATCTCGGAAGGCCCCAAAACAGTCGAAGACACGATATGCAAGCTAAAAAACGAGAAAACCCAGCACAAACTCACGTTAATCCAAAACTGGCCAGTCAGAAAAGCCCGGCCCATAAAAAGAAAACTAAAATCCGAGACACCCCTCATAACAGGCCAAAGAATACTCGACTCATTCTTCCCGCTCGCGCGAGGGGGCACCGCCGCCATACCAGGCCCATTCGGCTCCGGCAAAACCATAACCCAGCACCAGCTCGCCAAATGGGCTGACGCGGACGTGATAGTCTACGTGGGGTGCGGGGAGCGGGGCAATGAGATGACTGAGGTGTTGGAGGAGTTTCCGCAGCTTGCGGACCCGAAGACTGGCAGGCCTCTTATGGAGCGTACTGTCTTGATTGCGAATACGTCGAATATGCCTGTTGCGGCGCGTGAGGCTTCGGTTTATACGGGGGTGACGATTGCGGAGTATTTCAGGGATATGGGTTTTAATGCCGCGGTGATGGCTGATTCGACGTCTCGGTGGGCTGAGGCTTTGCGGGAGATTTCGGGTAGATTGGAGGAGATTCCCGGGGAGGAGGGTTATCCCGCGTATCTTGCATCCCGGATTAGCGAGTTTTATGAGAGGGCGGGGATGGTTGAGGTCTTGGGTTCCGGGGAGACTTTCGCGTCCAACACGATTATTGGCGCTGTTTCACCGCCGGGCGGTGATTTTTCGGAGCCGGTCACGCAGAATACGCTTCGTGCGACGCAGGTTTTTTGGGCGCTTGACGCGAAGCTTTCGGATAGGCGGCATTTTCCGTCGATTAACTGGCTTACCAGTTATTCATTGTATCTTAACCAGTTGACGCCGTGGTTTGCGGGCAATGTCAGCCCTGACTGGAAGACTGTGAGGGAGAAGGCGATGCAGCTTCTGCAGCGGGAGAGCGAGTTGCAGGAGATTGTGCAGCTTGTGGGGCCTGATGCGTTGCCGGTTAAAGACAGGGTTGTGTTGGAGGTTTCTAGGATGATTCGTGAGGATTTCCTGCAGCAGAACGCGTTTCATGACGTGGATACGTATTGTTCTTTGGGCAAGCAGTACAGGATTTTGTCCGTCATTCTGTCTTTCCATGAGAAGGCATTGGGTTTGGCGGATGCAGGAACTGGTCTTGACGAGATCCTGAGGCTTCCTGAGATTGCGGGTATTGCAAGGCTCAAGTATGTCCCAGACGAGGAACTTGATTCTAAGTTGCTTGAGTTGACGGGTGATGGGGGAGGGTGAAGTAGATGCTTTTGAGGGAATACGAGACTGTCTCGGAGGTCAAGGGCCCGTTGATTGTGGTCGAGAATACGTATAGGGTGCGCTATGGGGAGGTCGTCGAGATAGTGAACCAGTTCGGCGAGAAAAAGAAGGGGCAGGTCTTGGACGCGCGCAAGAACCTGGCAGTGGTCCAGGTCTTCGAGGGCACTGAAGGATTATCCACCAACAAGACGAGGGTTAAGTTTCTGGGAGAGACCCTGAAAACACCTGTATCCGAGAGCATGTTGGGGAGGGTCTTTGACGGGGCTGGTAATCCGTTGGATGGTAAGTGCAGGGTGGTTGCTGATGATCGTTTGGATGTTAATGGTCTTCCCATGAATTCTTGTGCCCGCGAGTTTCCCAGGGAATTCATTCAGACTGGTTTTTCGGCGATTGATGTCATGAACACGCTTGTGCGCGGCCAGAAGCTGCCGATTTTCTCTGGCTCAGGTCTTCCTCATAACCGGCTTGCCGCGGAGATTGCGGTTCAGGCCAGGCTTCCCGGCAGGGACGAGGAATTTGCAGTGGTGTTTGCTGCCATGGGGATTACGAGCGAGGAGGCGCAGTTTTTCAGGAGTGTCTTTGAGGAGTCTGCTTCGCTTGATCACATGGTCTTGTTTCTGAATCTTGCGGATGACCCGACTGTTGAGCGTATTGTGACGCCGAGGATTGCGTTGACTGTCTCTGAGTATCTGGCGTTTGAGAGGGGGATGCACGTGTTGGTTGTCTTTACTGATTTCACGAATTACTGTGAGGCTTTGCGGGAGGTTTCTGCGGCGCGCGACGAGGTTCCCGGCAGGAGGGGTTATCCGGGTTATCTTTACACTGACTTGGCTTCTATCTTCGAGCGCTCTGGCAGGGTGAGGGGTTGCACTGGTTCTGTTACTCAGATTCCGATTTTGTCGATGCCTGATGATGACATCACGCACCCTATCCCGGATTTGACGGGTTATATCACCGAGGGCCAGATTGTGCTGGGTCGCAGGCTTCACCGGAAGGGTATTTATCCGCCGGTCGATGTTTTGCCGTGTCTTTCAAGGCTTATGAATCAGGGTATCGGGGAGGGCAAGACTCGCGAGGACCATAAGGGCGTTTCTAATCAGTTGTATGCCGCGTATGCCGAGGGCAGGGATTTGCGGGATCTCGTGGCCGTCGTCGGCGAGGAGGCTTTGAGCGAGCGAGATAAGAGGTATCTTGAGTTTTCGGAGCGTTTCGAGGCCGAGTTTTTGAGCCAGTCTTCTGAGCGCAGTATTTCGGATTCCTTGGGTCTTGGCTGGGAGCTTTTGGGTCTTTTGCCTGTCCGGGATTTGAAGAGGATTGACGAAAAGTTGATTGAGAGGTATCTTCCGAAGGATGGTTGAGGTTGTCGAGGGTGTTCACCCGACTCGGACGGAGCTTTTGAGCGTTCGCAGGAGGATTGATTTGGCGGGCAAGGGCCACTCTCTTTTGAAGGAGAAGAGGGATGCGCTGGTAATCGAGGTTTTTGAGGCGTTAGGTGATGTTTCGGGCGTGAGGGGGAGATTAGTCGATGATTTGGGGAGGGCCAGGGAGTCTTTGTCTTTTTCGGAGTCTTTGTCTGGCGCCTACCACGTTGATTCCGTCGCTTCTGCCTCTGACCCGATGCCGGATCTTTCTGTTCGCCAGGATAATTTCATGGGAGTCAGGATTCCAAGAGTTGACGTAGACTACGGTTTTTTTTCGACTGTGGGTAGGAATTACGGTTTAGCGGATACGCCGAGCGTTTTGGACGATGCCGTGGACGAGTATACCGAGGTCTTGAAGGGTGTCTTGTCTCTCGTCGAGCGAGAGGAGGCGGTGAGGCGCATGTGCATGGAGCTTGTCAAGACGAAGCGGCGGGTTAATGCGCTGGAGTATCTTATTTTGCCGAGGCTTGCAAGGACGAAATGGTATATCCAGATGCGTTTGAACGAGCTTGAGCGCGAGAACTTCGCAAGACTAAAGCTTGTGAAGAAGAAGAGGGAGGCGTGAAGGAAGGATGCTTGTGGGTTACTTTGTCTTGGAGGAGGTTGATGCTCTCTTGGAGGATTCTGCGGCTTTGTCTGTGATGCTTGCGAAATTCAGGGTCAGGTATCCGGATGACGTCGAGTTCGGCAGGTTGTGCGAGCTTTATGATGAGTATAGGGGTTCTTATGATCCGCGGGTTTTTGAGGAGTTTAAGTCTCATTTAGGCGGTCTTTTGAAGTCGAGGAGCAGCCAGTCCGGTGGCGGTGGGGGATTGCCTTTTTCTGACAGGCGCAGTATGCGCGAGGACAGGAGCAGGCGCTGATGTCAAGAACCACCGGTCAGAGACCGGTGGCATGAGATAACGTATAGATGTGTTCTTGACAGCAGACTTTTACCACCAGTCGGAGACTGGTGGAAAAGTCCTAATTTTTATGCACAAACGACTGTTTTATGCTATTTAGCATTAGATTTAGCGATAAGTATTTATATACGAATTAACGATTGTTAAGGAGAGTACTGGTGAGGAACATAAAAATGACAGACAAACTGGAGACGAAAACGCTCCACGCAGGACAGGAAGTAGAACCAACAACACTATCACGGGCAGTCCCAATATACAGGACGTCAAGCTACGTATTCAAAAGCACCGAACACGCCGCAAACCTTTTCGGTTTGAAGGAGCTCGGAAACATTTACACGCGGCTTATGAACCCGACGACAGATGTCCTGGAAAAAAGGCTGGCTGAGCTTGAAGGCGGAGTCGGCGGCCTGGCTGTTGCATCCGGGACGGCGGCGATATTCTACAGCATCATAAACCTTGCCAAAGCAGGCGATGAAATCATTTCCGCAAACGACCTTTACGGCGGAACCTACACGCAGTTCAACAACATCCTCCCCGACCTAGGGATAAAAGTCAGGTTCGTGGACCCGAAGGACCCGGACAACTTCGCGAAGGCGATAACAGACAAGACGAAGGCAGTCTACACGGAAACAATCGGCAACCCGGCGCTAAACGTCCCCGACTTTGCAGCCATCGCGGACATAGCGCACGACAACGGAATACCCTACATAATAGACAGCACGTTCACAACCCCGTATCTTTTGCGCCCCATAGAACACGGAGTAGACATAGTCGCCCACTCACTCACAAAATGGATCGGCGGACACGGAACAGCAATCGGAGGCGCAGTAATAGACTCCGGAAAATTCGACTGGGCAAACTCGAAAAAACACCCGCTCCTAACAGAGCCGGATAACAGCTACCATGGAATACGATACGCCCACGACCTGGGACCCCTCACACCTCTCGCATACATCCTGAGGATGAGGCTCGTGCCCCTGCGAAACCTCGGAGCGTGTATTAGCCCCGACAACAGCTGGATTTTCCTGCAGGGACTTGAGACGCTTCCCTTGAGGATGAAAAAACACAGCGAAAACGCCGCGGAAGTCGCGGAATACCTTAGCGCACACGACAAAGTCGAGTGGGTTAATTACCCGGGGCTTGACACACACGAAACACACGATAACGCCAAGAAATACCTCAAAAAAGGCTTCGGCGGAATAGTAGTCTTCGGCGTGAAAGGAGGGCGAAAAGAAGGCCAAACATTCATAGAATCGCTAAATCTTTTCAGCCACCTGGCAAACGTGGGCGACGCCAAAAGCCTGGCAATACACCCGGCAACCACCACACACAGCCAACTAAACGAAAAACAGCTCGCGGCAGGAGGCATAACACCAGAGCTTGTGCGCCTGTCCATTGGCCTTGAACACGTCGACGACATCATAGGAGACATCGACCAGACACTTGCGAAACTATAAAAATACAATGACGAGAAAAGACGGTTCAGTAGGGGTCGTGAAGACCAAGTACTTCGAGTTTCCCGAGCTTGAGCTAGAAAACGGGGAAAAATTAACCCAGGTAAGATTAGCATATGAAACTTACGGGAAACTCAACAAGGAAAAATCCAACGCCATACTCATCTGCCACGCCCTCTCAGGAGACGCCCACGCGGCAGGCAAACACAGGAAAAACGGGAGGACAAACGGATGGTACGACATAGCAATAGGCCCCAGCAAAACATTCGACACCAACAAGTACTTCATAATATGCTCGAACATAATCGGGGGCTGCAAGGGCTCCACTGGACCTGCATCCATTAACCCGAAGACTGGGAAACCATACAGCATAACCTTTCCAATCTTCACCGTCCGAGACATAGTAGATGCCCAAAAAAGGCTGGTCGACCACCTCGGCATAAAGAAGCTTTATTGCGTTACCGGCGGAAGCCTCGGGGGAATGCAGGCACTTGCGTGGATAATCGACTACCCTGAAAGCGTGCACTTGGCGATACCAATCGCGACAGCAGCCAGACAGTACCCGCAGGGCATAGCACTCCATGAAGTCGGAAGACAGGCAATCCTAAACGACCCAGACTTTAGGGGCGGAGACTACTATGGGAGAGGACAACCTAGAAGCGGCCTGTCTCTTGCCAGGAAAATCGCGCACATAACGTATCTTAGCCAAGACACCTTCGAGAGAAAGTTCGGGAGACAGAAAAAAAACAGCAGCGGAAAAAACGGGAAATTCAGGGTGGAATTCCAAGTCCAAAGCTACCTAAACTATAAGGGAGAACACTTCGTACGCCGCTTCGACGCAAACAGCTACCTGTACATAACACACGCAATAGACCACTTCGACTTAACCAACGGGGGAAAGACGAAACTGGCAGAAGCCTTCAAAAACGTTAAAGCCAAAGTCTTGCTCGCATCATTCACCTCCGACTGGCTCTACCCCCCAGAACAAGTCGAAGAACTATACGCCGGATTCGCGGAAGCAGGAGTCAAAACCATCTACAAGAAACTGGACCTCCCATACGGCCACGACAGCTTCCTCGTATACAACAACACGCTCGGAAACCTGCTCGTAGACTTCCTCAAAGACAACTCGACTGCAAACTAGACAAGCAGGTACTGGAGGAAAAAATAGAATCCAACGACCACTAGGAAGACCGCAGACAAAACTTCAAGAGAGCGCCTGCGTTCCCCAACGAAACTGAATAAACGCAAAGCAATACTGGACGCCCAACCCAAAAGAAGCACTGGCGCACCCATGAAAAACGAGAATGCTCCCAGAAGAAGCATCCCCGTTATCACTCCGTCCCTGCTTGCTATAGCCGGGAGAATCCCGGTTATGAGGAAGGGTGCGTTGCAGGGAGTAATCACTGTGCCGAAAAAGACTCCTGAAAGAAGAGCGCCCATGTATCCTGAGCCTGCGCGTCCACGCAAAATCTGTATCGTAGGCAAACGGATGCCCCTCAATACCGTAAATGCCGCCATACTCCATGAAAACAGTGCCCCGAATACGAGAAGCCGCCCACGGAATTGCTCGGCTGCCTCCACCATCCCGTAACCGGATGCCGCGGCCAAAACACCCATAAGCGCATACAAAATAAAGTATACTCCCGAGAGGCCGGCAGTGAAAAAAAGGCTCACCCAACGCGGATCCTCCCTGCTTCTCGTGAGGTGGTTCAAAAGAACTGGATACAACGGTAAAGCGCACGCTGAGATTCCTACAAGAACTCCCGAAACGGATGCCACTAAAAAGTCGGAGTTCATATTATACTGCACCTCCCATCAGAAGCCGCCATCAACCGAGCCTCCATCGCCTGCTTGGATGCGAAACCCTCACTAACGCTTCGCCCCGCAGGGCCGTCGAAAACCAGGACGGGAGTATCAACAAACGTCTGGTCGGGGAAAAGCTCCTTGAGCTCGTCTCTCGGGCCGTCATAGATTATCCTCAAAAGCTCGTAGGCTACGCAATCCCTGTTTTGTTCCACGATGTCTGACGCCCACGGTTTCATCCTCAGGCAGTTGGGACAGTTAGGCCTGTCATAGAATATGAAGACGACCTTGCCATCCCATATGAGCGCCCTCCTCTCATCCGGGGTCCTCTGCTCTTTAACGGCAGGGGATAAGCCATATCTTAGCGAACCCACGGTAAACGACGCAGCATCCTCCACGAAACCTTCCTTGCGCGCAACAACATCGTATTCGCCGCCATCAAGGTATTGGATGAACGCGACACCGTCCGAATCCGTCAGATACTCCCCGCTCCCGTTAACTGTGAGGAGAACACCAGCCACTGGAGAGCCCTGGGAGGCAACTGTTATCGTTAAGTCGTCGTTTTTGTATACCTCCATCTCAGACAATATGATTTCGAGTTTTCGCGGCGCAGATATCGTAGTGGTTTCCCCAGAAGATCGAGCCACGGTGGAAGTCGATGAAGTCTCCTCAAGGACGGATATCGTCGACTCCGCGAAGCTCGTAGTGGGATGAACCCCTGCATTAACGGCATCTGGCGTTCCTTGGCCGGGAAGGAGAAACAATACCGTGATGCCGACAACAACTGCCGTTAACGCGACAACGAGTAGGACTCCTCCCAGAAGCATGTGTTCCTGTCTCATCTCGAACCAGCCTGCCGCTAACGGTTTATCTTCGTGCAGCAGGCGCAAATCACTTTTGACACTGCCGAATCCGACTCTGAAGCCAGAATCTTCAGCGCAGCAGCGGTTATCATCTCCTTGTACGCCTTGGTCCTGTTCATCTTGACCGCTCTTTTCTTGTGTATGTACTGTGATACTGCGCTTGGTGTTAACCCGAGTTTTTCCGCGACCTCTTTCTGGCTTAAACCCTGTTTCAAGAGTTCCTGGGCGAGATCAGACCTTATTTGAGGTAGCACAGTCCACAGTGCTTTTTCACATGGAAGTTTCATTATTGTAGCATTATTTAATTGGTTGTTTTTATACTAAGTTGACTATATTTAACAATCGTTAATCCAGGAGGGATATTCTCCAAGATGAGGTTGTTCGATAAGATAGATGAGAAGGATGTGACCCGCGCTATCGTAGCCGGGTTCTCGAAGGAATTGCTCGACCACGCGGAAAACGATGTCGTAATCGTTGGCGGAGGCCCCAGCGGGCTTACCGCAGCCAAGGTCTTGGCTGAAGCGAAAGTCAAGGTGCTGGTGATTGAGCGCAACAACTACCTGGGCGGTGGTTTCTGGATTGGTGGATACTTGATGAACAAGATAACGGTTCGGGCGCCCGGACAGAAAGTCCTGGATGAGATTGGAGTACCCTATGAGGAATACGTCAAAGGATTGTATGTTGCTGACGGACCACACGCGTGCTCGAAGCTCATCGGGGCTGCATGCGATGCCGGAGCGAAGATACTCAACATGACTCGAGTAGACGATGTCGTATTGCGCGAGAAAAACCGGGTTGGAGGCGTCGTCATCAACTGGACGCCGATATCGGCTCTTCCCCGCGAGATAACATGCGTTGACCCCATTGCCCTACAAAGTAAAGTGGTGATCGACGGAACAGGGCACGACGCTGAAGTAATCCAGTCTCTTGAGCGTAGAGGACTCATCAAGACCAAGGGCTACGGAGCCATGTGGGTCGAGAAATCAGAGGATGCTGTGGTAGAGCACACAGGAGAAGCTTACCCGGGGTTGATTGCGATGGGAATGGCTGTTTCGACCCTTTACGGTTTGCCCAGGATGGGGCCGACTTTCGGGGCCATGCTTTTGTCAGGCAAGAAGGCCGCTGAAGAAGCCTTGAAGATGCTTGAGAAATGAGCGTTTTAGTGCACTTGTATCAATCAGAAGACAGTTACCCCGACCTTGGGCGAGTAAGATTCTTTATTGAAGGCTTAGGGCCTTATTTCATTGTTGACGTAAGAGAATGTTTTTTCAGATTCTTCGATTTTGATGTTGGAACTTTAGCCGAAAGGATTGCCCGTATCCGCGTAACCGATCCTGCAAAGCCATTCACTCCAAACGAAGCATTGTATGGGGAAATCGAATATGAAAAAAGGGGCCTCAAAAAAATGCCTTCAGGAGGCGTACTTTATGATGGATGCGAGCTAGCCTCCCTTATGGGTGAGATGGTCGACCGAGAAGAAAAATCATTAAACCACGTCCACGTCATGTTCACTAAACGGCTCATCGGCTCCTTCGACGCTGATGACCTCAGGTATCATGCGCGATCCAGCATCATCTGGACTCCAAGCATTGTCTCGACTACAGGTATCGTCGAAGCACCTGCGAAACCGAGGGAATACTACCTCATGAAAGAACTTAAGGGTCGGGACGCACTCTCAGTCGAGGAGTTGAAGGCGCAGTTTAAAGGATCATTTATCGATTACGGGGACTCAAGGATCACTGAAGTTTCAAAAGGACTTGTATTACAGGCTATTTTCTATCAATTCACAGGAGAGGCGTTTTGCCCCCAGAAAGATTGCAGATTGTTTAACGCTCACTGGCAATCCGAGATCATTCATTCACAGGCAGGTGTCCCTGGCCTCTGCCACAATCACTTGAAGATGCTCGAAGGCTTCATCGCAAGTGAGTAGCCACGTATCTCAATCCACTCTTCCGCTGGCATCCCTGAAGTGCTCCATTGCATGAAACTCGGGCATTGCTCGCAGACGACTTGGCTCCTACAGGATGGAAGACCCCTGTTTTTTTCACGGTCATCCCTCTTCGAGCAGTCTATCAGACTACTCATGGAGCAGACGTATTTTCCACTATTGCTTAATCTAAAGAATCCCAGACAGCAGTTTTTGATATACACCCCTTTTTTGGGTTTCATCAGTTATCTAAAGGGTAGTTATTCCTATAAAAAACAATTTTTTGGGATTATTAGATTGATTTATTTAGTTATATGGATTAGTATACTTTCGAAGATGATAAACCTTAAGGGAGATGTTGAAAACTGGAAGTGCCTTTACAGGGAATGCAAAGCCAGATGCTGCAAGCCTGCCCTTGTTACAGTTGGCGATATCAAAAGGATTTCTAGGGAACTCGATATTGAGCCTTCAGAGTTCGTGCGAACCAAATCCGAGAACGGCCTCTACCGGCTCAGGGGAAAAGGGGATTCATGCCATTTTTTGAATGAAGATTTCACGTGTGAACTCCACAAGAGGAAAGTCG
>JBDRCA010000106.1:0-12240 GCA_043822165.1 Candidatus Altarchaeota archaeon | reverse complement strand
TTTTTCTTCGACGGCTTTCAGGAATACCAGCGAGAACATGGTTGCCGGGAAAAGAATGTATATCTGCGCGAGTATTGTGTATCCGAGAATCCATGTTATGAGTGCTGGGCTGAACGAGCAGGCTATGAGGAGGATGGTTTTCAGCTCTTTGAGTTGTTTTCTGAATTCTGTTATGATTTCTGGTTTTTTCGTGGATAAGTACAGGGAGTAGATTATGGCGTATGGGAGGGCTAGGAATCCCATGGCGACTATGTATGAGACCGGGTATGCCATGATGCGGGTGTTGGGCCAGATGAAGTTCATGGCGTCCATGAGTCCCAGCGAGCACCCGATTCCTCCCATGAGTTTTACGTCTCCTCCTCCCCATTGGCCCATCCTGTAGACGACGTATGCGAAGCCGAAGAATATGGTTCCTATTCCGATGGATGATATGAGGGGTGTCGCGTCCGATGTGGTTATTGTTTGCGTGAGGGCTAGGGCGAGGATTGTGAGGGATAGTCCCCAGCTTATTTTCTCCGGTATCTCTCCCGTCCTGAGGTCTGCGATGCTTGCGAGAGCTAGGAATACGGTCGTAATCCACGCGACAAGTATTGGCTCGAACATAGTATCATTTATTTTTCTTTCAGTCTATATTATATGCGGTGACTTAAATGACGAGGATTGCTGTGCTTGCTTCCGGGAGGGGTTCGAATCTTCAGTCCATCATCGACAACTGTGGGAGCGGTTTCATTCCCGGGCAGGTTGTCGTGGTCGTCTCTGACAAGAAGGGTGCGTTTGCGTTGGAGCGGGCGGCAAACCACGGCATTAAGGGTGTTTTCATTGATCCGTCCGGGAGGAGCAGGGAGGATTTTGACATGGAGATTGCGGGGGTGCTTGAGGCAGAAAATGTGGAGCTGGTTTGTCTTGCCGGTTACATGCGTCTTTTGTCCGAGCCGTTTGTGAAGAGGTTTTACGGTAGGATTATGAACATTCATCCAGCGCTTTTGCCGTCTTTTCCCGGCTTGCATGGTCATAAGGATGCGTTGGATTATGGCGTGAAGGTTTCAGGGTGCACGGTCCACTTCGTCGACGAGAAGGTGGATCACGGCCCCATCATCGTGCAGAAGGCGGTGCCTGTGGAGGAGGGCGACTCTGAGGACCGGTTGGCATCCCGGATTCTGCGGGAGGAGCACAAGGCTTTCTCTGAGGCGGTTAAGCTTTTCGCTGAGGGGAGAATCGAGATAGACGGCAGGCGGGTCAAGATTAGAAGGTAAGTTTTATTCGTCTTTCAGTATTGCTTCGATTATTTTCGCATACGCCGGTCTTGCAATCAGTACGCCCACGAGCACTCCCATTATGGTTGTGAAGGCGAATCCTTTCAGCATTCCTGCGCCGATTCCAAGCAGCGGAATCATCGCGGATATGGTGGTTGCCGCGGCAGTCCATATTATGAAGAACGCGCGCTTTAGGCTTTCTGATATGCTTATGATTTTCTTTTTCCTTGATGCGGGCCTGAGTGTTTCGTCTGTTATGAGGATTAGCTGGTCGACTCCTGTTCCGACTGCAGCGATTATTCCGGCGATGGCGGGTAGGTCTATCTCCCAGTTTATGAGGGATGCCAAACCCAGGATTATTATTATCTCGGAGAGCCCCGTCAAAACGAGCGGGGTTGTTATGGACAGTTTCCTGTATTTCAGGTAAATCATGAAGGAGACCGTCATAAACGATATTATGCCAGTTAGTAGTCCGTATCTCAGAAACTTCATGCCGAGCGTTGGCGGAGTAGTCGACTTGGATTCAATGCTTGCTTTAGCGGGCAAATTACCTGACGTTAAAAGAACCTGGTTTTCCTTGACTTCCGCCTGCGCGGCGTCCAAGGTAACGCTTGAGCCTGTTATCTGGGCGCTGTAGATGCATTTGCCTTGTGTGTTGAAGTTGAGTCTGGGGCTGCTTTGGAGGCCTGTGAGCTTTTTCACCCACGTGTGCGGTTCAAGCGTCAGGTTGCCTTGCGGCATCCTAACAGTCTCGAATCCCCTCTCCTCCAGGAGATTCCTCACGGACTCGCTTATGTACTCTTCGTCTTCCGCGATGATAACACTGGCATAACCCTCCTCCATGTAATCTGAAAGTTCAGCAAGCGTCTTCTCGTCGTCTTCGTACACGACTACCGGCACTGCAGCACGGGTCTTGATTACATCCAATGCACTGTCTCCAAAGTAAAGGCTGTCTTCCGCGGAAGACGACGTGGTCTCAGAAAGCGTCTTGTAAGTTTGAGTGCTCATGAGAATCGTAGTGTTCACGGGCCTGTCGATGAATATGTCTACCGGGCGCCCAATTTTTCCGTCTCCGACTTTGCCGAACCTGCATGCTCCCTCCGGGCTGTGGCTTACCAACACCGCCCAACTGTAATAGTTACCGCTCTGGTAGATTTGCATGCCCCCGGGGCTCAAGTCAACTGAAATCTCATCTCCAATCACCGCGAGTTCCCCATCGATTCTCTCCTCGAATCTGGCCTGCTTTTTCAGGATGTCCTCAATATCTTGGATTTCGCTCGGAGAAGCTCCAGCGACGGATATTAGTATGTACTGGCTTCCCCAAGGCCTCACTGGAATGTCCTTTAATCCAAGCGAGTTTAGCCTGCTCTCAAGTATTCCTTTTTCCACGGCCATGGTGTCCGCGTCAACCGGTCTTTCAAGCCTTAACTGGAGCTGTGTGCCGCCCGCAAAATCAAGCCCGTAGTCGAGGCCTTTCCCCACTCCGATTCCTTCCTCCTTGTTCAAGGGCACGATGTTCGTCATGAAAAGCAGGCTTACTGCTACGCAAGAAACCCAAAGCATTATCCTCCAGTTCTTGAAGTTCTTGTTCATCTTCTGCCGAAAATCTTCCTCCCCCCCGGAACCTCAAGGTACCACTTCAGTATCCCAGCGTTCGTAAACCACGTTGTCATAAGATCCACTATAAGGCCTAAAAGAAGCACTAACGCAATATTGTACAACGTCATAATCTGGGTTAGAGTTGACGACACGACAATCATCACAATCATGACGACGATCGTCGTCCCAGTCATGAAAAGCCCCGTATTCATGGCGCCGTCAATGCTCTGGTTCACCTCAACACCCCTTCGCTTCAAAACCCTGGACGTAATCAAGATGTCCGAGTCAACAGAGTAACCAATAAGCATCAAAAGCGCGGCGAGAGTCGCAGGCTCAAGAGGAATCCCGAAGACGCTCATCAAGCCGAATGCAATCAGAGGGTCGCAGACCGCAGCCTGCAGGACGGCTACTGATGGCACCAAGTTTCTGAAGGCGAAAAAGACGACAACAGTAATCAAAATATACGCCGCGATAATCGCCTTCACTCCCTGCTCCCTGAACGTCTTACCCAAAGTCGGCCCCACAGTCCTGGAATTAAAGTTCTTCTTCTCAACAATCATGTCCGGGCGAACACCCCCCGCATACTCGAGCGCGCTCTCTAAAGACTCCGCCTCCAAATCCAAGGCGGTAACCGTCAAAACGCCTCCTTCGTATCCCACGTCAACACGCTGTTTGAGTATGGCAGACAACCTGTCTGGGAGGTCAGCAGACGGCTTGCCTGCGTAACTACCCCGTGCAACATCCGACTCCAAAAGCTCGCCGACGTATGGTGCGAGCAGAGGCGTCACGTCCGTTTTATTCACGACGTTTATGGTGGCAATCGTAATCTTGTTTTTGCCTGAACCGACATCCCAGCCCACATACAACTTAACGTCGTCGAATCCCGCGTCAACCAGGCTTGCTTGTATCTGCGCCTGAGTATCTGGGGTAATCCCCCTGTCAGTCAAAACCTCAATCCATGTCCCGCCCTTAAAGTCAATCCCCAACTCCACGCCGTTCACGAGCAAGACGACAACCATGACGGCTGTGATAACGGGCGGAATAGCGGCTAAAACCTTGTAGTTGACCCGCTCAGTAATCCTTGAGTAATACCCCTTCTTCGTGTACTCTTCCACGTCAGGCATGTATACTACTTACAACATAACTCCTTAAAAAAACATGCAGTATTTATTCATTTGCTCTTATAATTGTCTTGGAGGTGTTGAGTCATGTGTTGCGGTTGCAGTTCACGGAAGAAGGACAAGAAAAAGAAGTAAAGATGTTCAAAAAGGTTGTTTTGGGCGGCACATTCGACGTCTTGCACAGTGGCCATAAGAGGCTTCTAACAGTCGCATTCGACGTCGCAGAATCCGTTGTCATCGGCTTGACGTCAGACGACTTCGCCGCCCGCTTCAGGGTGAACGGAACACCCGCATACGACAAGAGACGGAAAGCTCTTGAAGACCATCTGTCATCATTCACTAAACCATACAAGATAGTCGAGATAAACGACAGCTACGGCGTCGCAACCCTCGACCCCGACATAGACTGCATAGTAGTATCTGAGGAAACGCTTCTTCGCGCCGAGGAAATCAACACCATCCGCTTCAAGAAAAACCTGCCGAAACTCGTCATAATTGTTGTCCCCCTCGTCCTCGCAGACGACGGCAAACCCATCTCCAGCGAGCGGATAAACGCTCGGCAAATAAACGCTGAAGGAAAAATCGTGTGAAAAAATGGACGCCCTCATGCTCATGGGCGAGGCAACCCGGCTTCCGGATAAACCGTTCCTCGATTTTCACTGCAAGCCTTTGTTCCGCCACGGCTGGGAAGTTTTATCAGGATTATTCGACGACGTGTTGGTTTCCTGCACGCCTGGTGTAGAAGACAAACTCAAGGCATTCAACGTCCCTTACGTCGTCGACGCTGACGAGGCCGGCCCACTCTCCGGAATCCGCGCCGGATTCCAAGCCCTCTCATCAGAGTACGTGTTCGTCGCCGCCTGCGACATACCCTTTCTAAACAGGGAAGTCATAGAGCTCATGCAGGGGCTTGTGCGCTTGAACGGGCTCGTGCCACGCCACCCAGACGGTATGCTTGAGCCCTTGCATGCTTTCTACCACCGAGAGAAAACCCTTGAAACAATCCAGGAAAATCAGGCATTGAGAAATCCGAGGCAGCTAATCGGAAAACTCGACATGGTCGTCTTCGACACGGAACTGTTGAGAGAAGTCGACCCGGAGCTATCCTCCTTCGTGAACGTGAACACGCGCGAGGAACTTGATGTGTTGAACTAACTTCTCTTCACGACTGGAAGCTGCATTATGTCAAGGTGTTCCGGAAGGTTGGTCTTTAAAAGATTTTCCGGCTCGAGAAGGTACACAATTGTCTCCTCTACTCCCTTCTCCTTGTAGGATCTTAGTCTGTGGTGGCCGTCCAAGACGAAGAAGATTAGCCTTCCCGGCATCTTGGAGCGGCTTAATGCCTCTAAGACGATTATCTGCTCTTCCGACCCTTCTCCTACCTGTAGTCTGCGCTCCTCGAGCTCGTCTGCGTCAAGTTCCGTCTGCGTTGGATTCAATTCTGAGACTGCAAGCTTTGTATGTTTAACGCTTATGGACACTCCAAACATTTCCTCGTAGGTTCTCCGTATTTCTTCAACGCGCTCTGGTGTTGAAGGGTCCGGTATGACGTATCTATCCTTTCGTTTTTGCCTCATCTTTCAACAATCCTCAGGCTCTTCCTGTCAACTTCCCTGAAGTCAACCACCTTAAGGCAGGGATTCCTTGTTTGTTTCCCCATGAATTCCTGTGCTCGCAAGTATCTTTTGTAGATTGCATCGTTTCCGCCTTCGACTGGATTATGGAATGACGTTGGAAGCGTTATAATACTGCATCCTGCTGCTTCCGCGGCATCCAAGGCCAATGCCGCCAAAACAAGCTCCCTGTCCCGCCCGTAGAAAACGCTCGCATGCTCACTCTTCAATAAAAGGTTTCTGCGGTTAACAAGCTCGTGGCGGGCTTTCGCGCCATCCGCAGCATCAATCAATGCCTCGAACCCATCTAACGCGTCCGCTCTCCCCACAGACGTGAAATAAGTAAGTTGCAAGGGATCCAACTCCATAATCCTTGCTTCTCCAGCAGATACTACATGAAACTTCGCGTAAGCGGTCACATCATCAGTGCTCAAAAAATCCCTTGGATGCTTCGTGTAAAAACCCGGTTTATCAAGAGGCGGATACTCGCTGCCGTCGACATTCTCCCAAAACTGGTTAATCTCACCGCTGACCGGGTCAAGGTCAGTCCTCCTTAAGCCTAGGCAGGTCCGGACTACCTGGTTTCCGTACGGGTCCTCGTCGACCTCAACTCCCTTGCCCGTCGAATAAAGCCGCACCACAGAGACTTCACCCGGGACGTGGATGCCTCTCGTGTCCGCTCCGCTAAAGTGCTTTTCAAGCAAATCCCCGGTGTCAACAGGATTCCTGCATGTATCCTTCAACCAGGAACGCATATCTCCTGCAAGTCTTTCCTGGGGAGTCTCAATCCGGCGGGAAAAAAGCCGCATAGAAAACTATAGGCAAGAAGAAAATAAAGAATAATCACCAGCAAAAAAAGAAAAGGATTTTTGATGCAGGATGAATCTCCTGCATCAAAAACAATGCTTTATCCGCATCCGCCTGCTGCAGCCGCGGGCGCTGCCGCCGCCTCCGCTGGGAGGTTGTTGCATTCCGCTGGTTTAGCGTCGAATTTCGCGCACAATGCGTTTGCGAATCCTGCGACGCTTCTCGACCCGGCGTATTGTTCGCCTTCGACGAAGATGGTCGGAGAGCCTTGAACCCTAAGGATCACGTTCAAGTCCCTGTCCTTCTTCACAATCTCAAGGCCCTGCTCTTTCTCGCACTTGGCGATTGCGGCAGTGTCAAGGCCTAGGCCTTCCGCGACTGCGGTCCAGCACGTGTCGGCGTTGCTGCTGCTGCACTTTGAGTTCATGGCTTTCACGAACTCGAAGTACTTGCCGATGCCGAGGCTTTCATACACGCACACTTCCCTGATGTCTTGGTTAAGCTCCTGGATGCCGTGCATGCTGCAGTACTTGTTCTCGGAATCAAGGCAGTAGTTTGGTCCGCCTCCGCCGTAGTTTTCGTAGTAGACGTAGTGCGGTATGTAGTCTGCCTTGTCGCCCAGGATGTCGTAGACTTGCGCAACAATCTCTTCCGCCTGATTGCCGTACGGGCAATAACTCATGACGAAAAAGTCGATTTGCGGCTTGTTGTCGCCGGGAGACAGCCCTATCGCGTCCTGATACTTCTTACGAGCATCCTCTGAAACGAACCAGCTTGCGCCAGTCGCATCATCGGTAATCTTATAATAAACGCCTTTCTGCGCGAATGCTCCCTGGATTCTCGTGTTCGTCTTCCAAGTGTTCGTGGACGTGATTTTTCGCTCGAAAAGATATGCCGGCGCAACCGTTATACTCAAATCATCGACGAGCTTTTTGCCTTCATCGCTTGAAACGTCGACGTTGCGGAAGCTTGCTCCGAGGAACATTTGCTTTAACACTTGCATGAGCTGGCTTGTGTCGCAGGCTGTCCCGCATTTTGCGTCGTTTAAGACTATTACTTCGAGTTCCACGGGGTCAGAGTAACTGCATTTCGCGTTTTGGGCTCCCGGGTTCTCGCATTTGCCTATTTTCCCGGCTTCTGCAGTGCAGTCCGTGTCTTGGGCGCACGCTGGCATGCCCGTACACTCCGGGTGTCCTTGAAGCTGAGCGCACAGTGCTCTTTGGAATGCCAGTGAGTCTCTGCCGCCCTGGTATGGTTGGTCGTTTAGGAACATGGTGGGGCTTCCGCGGGCGTTGGCTGCTGCAGCCTTCGCTGCTGATTCTGAGAGAAGCTGTTTGCCTTCGTCTCCCTCGTAGCATGATTTTATCTTAGCTACATTCAGGCTGCTTGAGCTTGCGCACTGCTCCCAGTTTCCTGGAATGGCTCCCGCGTTGCTGTTCATGCAGACTATCATGTCCATGTATTTTTGGGGTTCGTATTTTGCAGCGCAAAGCTGCACGATGTTTCCTTGTGCTTCAGGTTCTCCGTGGAGGGATTGGAATTGTCCGCCGCCAAGGTCTGTTACAATATAGTCTAGGTTGAAGTCTACTGCGTCGCCGAGTTTTTTGAGTACTGGCGCGATTGCGTCTTCTACTTGGGTTCCGTACGGGCACTGGCTCATGACGTAGAAGTCGAGTTTGGCTTTCCCGTATTGGCTGCCTGTCCCGCCTGCCTGCGAGATGGTTGTCGCGGAAATCTGCGAGCCTGTGTTGCTTGAGTCTTGCGTTCCAGTGGGCACGTTGCCGGATAATAGGACTCCTCCGCCGAACGCTATTATTATCAGTGCGAGAAGCGCTGGCGTCTGCGGTATCCCCATGATTGTGGGTTCCTTCTTTTTCACAGTCTTTGTTTCGGCTTTACTCGTCGTCTTTTTCTTCGCCGCGGTTTTTCTTCCGCCGCGCTTTCTACTGGTCTTCTTTTTGGCGACCTTTGTTTTTTCGGTCACCTCGGTTTTTGATCCCTCAATTTTCGCATCTTCCGTGTCTGCCATCTCAATTACCCTCCATCATAAACAAATGACACACTATTGTGAAAACAACTATAAAAAGCAGACAGTTATACTATTATAAATATCTATTATTTCATAAGACATACCATGGATGTTTTGGGCGCGCTGGCAAGTCTCGTCATAGCCAAGAAGGGTGTCGAGGAAATCGGCAGGGGCTTGGACGAAGAAGACGAATAGAATTATGAAATTGAATCTGGACGCCTTCCGTATCCTGGAGAAGGCTCTCGCGGACGTTCCCGTCAAGAGATTAGACGGCGCAAGAATCATCGACTTGGGCGTTAAAGCCCGTTTATCCGAGGCAATCTCCTGGGAAATAGCATCATCTGTTGCCGAAGCATGCCTGGGAGGATTAGGCGAAGTAAACGTGGGCTCCGAAACCGTCACAGTCAAGATACCCACGAAACCTGCGCTCGCATGCTTGGGCTCGCAGATGAGCGGCTGGGCGGTAAACTTGGGCGGCGAAACGGCGTTGGGTTCTGGTCCCGCCCGGATTCTCGCGGTAAAGCCAAGGGATGTTTACGAGCGTTTAGGTTACTCCGAGAAATCCGATAAAACTGTCTTGTGTCTTGAGTCTAAGTTTCTCCCGGACGAGGAGGCTTGTAATGCTATAATAAGCAAAACCGGGGTTAAGGCGGCGTTCATTGTTGTCTATCCCCCAGACTCCGTCGTGGGTCTCGTGCAGGTGTTGGCCCGCGTCGTTGAGATGGGGGTTTACAGGCTTGATTTTCTAGGCTATGACACGCGTAAAATCGTTTCCGCGAAAGGAAGCGCTCCGTTGCCGAAACTTAATTCAGACGTCATGTATGCTGCAAACGATGCCATAATCTACGGGGGTTTTGTGGAATTGGTCGTTGACGGATGGGATGCCTCTCTTACTGAGAAATGTGTTTCATCATCTTCTCCCGCGTACGGGAAACCCTTCAAGGAAATCTTCACCGAAGCCGGCGGCGACTTCTACAAAATAGATCCTGCAATATTCGCACCCGCTCAAGTAAGGATAACAGACAAAAAATCAGGCAAAACAATAACTGCGGGGGAGCGCAAGTGGCCGAGATAAAAATCATTCTGGAAAAATGCACTGGATGCGGAGTGTGCGCGAGCATCTGCCCCGTAGGAGTATATGAGATAAAGGACGGGAAGTCTGTGCCAGTGAACGCTGGCGAATGCGTAGTCTGCAGAGCCTGCGAAAACATGTGCCCCGAAGAAGCGATAAGTGTTGAAGAGGTCCTTGAATAGATTTAGGATAATGGCGTGGTTTTTTCCGCTGTTTTCCAGAACGCATTGAAATACGACTTGAATGCTTCTGTCGCCTCCTTGCTCTCGATGAGGACTCCCGTCGGCTGCTTGGTCCAGACGGCGATGAACGTCTTGTCCCTGTAGAAGAATATTTCCGTGTTGGTGAGCAGGTACTGCGGCAGAAATCTGACTTCGGAGTTTAGCCTGGTTGTTTCCTCAAGGTTGTCTCTGACGTCGTAGTTTGCGAGCATCTTGAGTCTGATTCCGCGTTCCGCCCGGATTCTGTGGTGGTTTGAAAAAAATTTTCTTAAATGCGGGATGTTGTTTCCGTATCCTCCGCCGATGACGTAATACACCTCTCCCTCATCAAGCTCGTCGAGGATGCTTTTCACGAAGTTGGTTACGGCCTTGAATCCAGTGTACAGGGTCGCTTCAGTCTGCTCGCGAGACCTAGCTCGTCGACGTTCGAGTTCTGGGAGCATTTTTTCGACAAGGTTTTTTTGTTCTGAAAGCTTGTTTCTTCTCTCTTCGATGTAGTCTAGTATTCTCTTTGGTTCCATGGCAGTGTAAAACTTCGTCTTCCCTTTGATTGTATGGCCTACTAAACCTTTTTTTTCGAGTCTGTCGAGGATTTTGTACACCTTGGAGGATGATACGTCCGCCTCCTTTGCCAGAGGGCCTGTTTTCGTCTGACCCAGTTTGAGGAGTGCGAGATACACTCTCGTTTCTCCTTCCGTGAGGCCTATGCCCCTAAGCGCGTTGGCATCCATAATATACGACCCCCAAGGGGGACAATAATTATTATATACTGTTCTTGCGCGAATATAAATGATGACTGAATACCTGTTCATGTGGGGTCAAAAGCAGTCCGCAATGATTGCAGAATGCATGCTCCTCATATTCAGCCGATTCAACGACGAATGCGATATTACTGACGGAATAGACGATGTCATCCGCGTGCACGACCAAGGATTCTCCCACATCTACTTTTCGACTGAATCACTGGAGACTGCAAACAAGAATGCTGTTCGCTTTCTCGACAAGGACAAGAGGCGGGAACTCTTCAACATCATCCAAGACAAGAAATCATCCTGCATGCACTTTCTGGATGAACTGTCAAGCATTAACCCCGCAGAGCTTTCAGATGACGGAATCCCCGATTTAGTCCGGAAATACCAGGACCACATCATCTGGACGAACAAAATCTACCGCTCCTCTGACTCAATCTCCACAAGAGCCATCGAAGACGAGATAAAGATGGGACTCAGACAATACTATACTCCAAGAACCCTTCTCAAGGCGTTGAGCATCATATCCACTCCCACGACATTCGACAGGCTGCAGAAAGAGCAGGCGGATTGGCTTAACCTGCTTTCGCTCGCACGACAGCCCTCGGACGATGCTCTCTTGAAGCATGCGCTAAGGTATCCTGAACGCTACCCCAACACTTGGTCTTATGGCGAAGTCTTCCGCCATCTCAGAAACCGGGCTATCAAGGAGAATCTGACCGTGCTGTCTGAAAGGCTCAAGTCATTGAGGAAATTCCATGTAGGCGTCTACCTCTCCCAAGAAGCTATTTTCAGCCGTTTTGCAGACTGCACGAGACTCCGTCTTCTAGGCATGGCGGTGCAGGAGCTGGCATTATCCCGTTTCGAGCTGAGGCAGGCGTGGAGCGGGGCGGAGCTTCTGGCGCTCCCCTTCCTTGAGCATCTATCTGCCAAGGTCGGGCTTGATGTGGCATCATTCATGGCGGCCTACAATTTTTCTGACCTCACCGATTTTCTCGTGAACGGGAAACGACTTACAAAATGGGAGATGCGGGATAGGATGGACTGTTCGGTCATCCACCTGATAGACGGGGAATTAGACTACATATACGGCAGAAAAGCAAGAGACTACTTTGAAGGTAAGTGTATTCCATCCAAGTCAGTTGACTCGGTTTCCGGGTTGGCAGCGAACCCCGGGAAAATGCAGGGAAGGGTGAGGATTGTGTCAGTCGAAAACCTCCGGCAGATGGAGGAGGACTTGGCGTCATTCACGGAAGGGGACGTATTGGTGACCACGATGACGTCCCCCATAATAATCCCCATAGCCGTCAAAGCAGCAGCAATCGTAACAAACCAGGGAGGAATATGCTCTCACGCAGCAGTAATCTCTCGCGAACTGGACATTCCATGTATTGTCGGAACACACAATGCAACACAAGTATTCAAGGACGGGGACATCGTTGAACTTGACGCGGACCAGGGCGTAGTCCGGAAAATTTAGGCTAATAGACTGTATTGTCCTTGTGCGTAGCCTTTCATGAGTTCGTGCATGTAGTGTAGTTGCGTTGCGAAGACTCTCTCCTCCCCGTCCGGCATCCTGGTCGTGTAGGCTAGTCCGGATTCTGGGCTTGCAAGGTTTGCTTCGAGGCGGTCTTGTGTTTCTATTATTCCGAGCCGGGCCTTGTATATTCCGTCGAGATGGGTGTCGTATTCTTCAAGCCTTCTGACGGTTTCCGGGCCGTCTGCGTTGGCTTTCTTGAGCGCGTCGGAGCGGGTCTGGAATAGTTGGCGGCGCAG